>NZ_JBXUGP010000055.1:0-14609 GCF_057180605.1 Serratia sp. HNCC26DJ206 | reverse complement strand
CATAAACCGCAGGTCTTCAGATTCTATTTTTCCGCTGGGCTGATTATCTTTTTTATTCTGGGGGTTAATTCTGTCTACCGCATTCACTGTAATTGTCTTTGCCTCGGTCTCTTTTATTCTCAAACTCTTTTTACTGCTGCTATCAGCATCATCAGAGGTGGCTAATATCACGTCATCCTTGCTCATCGGTTGTTCCTTGTTGGCAGATACCCAGCACTTTCCAGGATGCAACAGCCGGAGCTACCTGCATCCTGAAATAGAGGGGGGTATTGCTGATTGTTGCCGCCTGCTTGCGATTAATGTGGCTGATTCAGCTGGGTCACTTTCGCGCCATTCTTCTGGCCGTTGGCACTCAGCATGGCAATGACCTGATCTTTCGGGCCGTCGGCCATGACGTGCCCGTCATCCAAGACAATCAGACGGTCAAAAATATTCAGCACGGACATCCGGTGCGTCACAATCACCAGCGTTTGTCCTTCAATGGCTTTTTGCAGCTGGCGAATAAACAGGGTTTCCGTCATCGCATCCATGGAGCTGGTCGGTTCGTCCATCAACAGCACTTTCGGCCGCAACAGCAGACAACGTGCCAGGGCAACCAGCTGTTTCTGCCCACCGGACAACGCGTTACCCATCTCCCCAACCGGCATGTCATAGCCCAATGGATGTTTGGCCGCGATACGATCCAACCCGGTCATCTGGGCGACGCGCAGGAACTCTTCCGTGCTGGCGCTCGGCTTGCCGATCGTCACGTTGAAGCGCAAGGTGCCACTGAACAACCGGCAATCCTGCCCGACATACCCGACCGCCGCGCGCCAGTCCGCCGGATCGACCTGGGTTGCATCCACACCGTCAATCGAGATCTGGCCGCTACGTTGCTGATAAATTCGCGCCATCACCCGTAACAGCGTTGACTTGCCGCTGCCGATACTGCCGATAATCGCTACACGCTCACCGGCCTTGATGGTGATATTGATATTATCCAGGATCGACGGCGGCACCATCATGCCGGGCACCGCGTAAGCAAACGCCACCTTCTTCAAGCGCAGGTTGCCGTCAAATTTCGGGGTCGGCAGGTAGTTGATCGCCGGATCGCGCTCTGTCGGCAGCTCCATCAGCTGATTCAGTGACTTCAACGCCGTTTTGGCATGTTGATAGCGTAAGGCCAACCCAACCACCGCCGCCAGTGGCGCCAGTGAACGACCGGACAGGATAACCACCCCGATCATCGACCCCATGGTGAGCTCACCCGCATGGATCAGATAGACACCAAACACCACGATCACCACGGTGCACACCTGTTGCATAAAGGTGACAAAGTTCGAGGTCAGCGCCGAAAGGTAGCGGGTTTTCATCGAGGAAGCGGCCGCCAGCGCGCTGATGTCGTCCCAGCGTTTTTGCATCACGCCTTCCCCCTGAGCCGCCTTCAGCGCCTCCATCCCTTCAATGGACTCGATCAACATCCCCTGTTTCTGCGAGATCTCACGGATGTTTTCATTCATGTAGCGGCTGAGCGGCCATTGGATGATGACGCTAACCAGCAGGATAATCGGCACCGCCGCCAGCGGCACTATCGCCAGTTGCCCACCGATCATATAGATAACGAACATGAACAAAATACAGAACGGCAGATCTGACAGCGTCGACAGCGTGGCCGAGGTGGCAAAATCACGCACGGCCTCGAAATCCCGCAGCTGGTTGGCGAAGGTCCCCGTCGATTGCGGCTTGCTCTCCATGCGCATCGCCATCACCTGACGGAACAGTTTTGCCCCGACAATCAGGTCAGCCTTTTTACCTGCCACATCAATTAGATAGGTACGAACCTGCCGGGAAGTGAATTCGAACACAATGGCAATCAGCACCCCAATCGCCAATGACCAGAGGGTGACGTAAGCTTGAGTAGGGATAACGCGATCGTAGACGTTCATGGTGAAGAAGGTGCTGGCCAGCGTCAGGATGTTGGCCAGCAGTGCCGCCGTGGCCGCACTGTAGAAATAGTGCCTGTAGCGCCACAGCGTAGAGAACAGCCAGTGACCTTCACGATTGGCCTGCGGCAGAATTTCATCGTCCAGACGCGCATCTAGCTTAGGCTTGGGGCTTGCCACCATGACATAGCCCGTGGTTGACAACTCCGCCTGGGGAATGCTGATGATGCCGCCACTTTCAGGTACCACCACCTGATACCCGTAGTTGCCACGTTTACCGGTTCGCGCGGCGACGATACAGTAAGTCCCATCGGTGCGAGCAACCACTAACGGGAAGAGATAAGAGGAGATATTGGCCAGATCGCGTTTGATCCAACCGGCGGCGATACCGATCTGGTCCAGCATGCGCAGCGCCAGTTCAGGCTCTAACTTGTCGCCACGGGGCAACCCGGCATACAGCACTTCTTTACTGGCCAGCTTGTTGTAGTGTTGGCACAACCATTCAACGGCCCACAGCAATGAATCTTTGCCATGGTCTTCTATATAGTCAAACTCTCGCGACTGAATCGCCGGAGGCTCAGGAATCTCCGGTAACTCCGAAGACACCGACAATTGTTCACTCATAATCTTTCCCTGGTTTTACTTAAAAACTGTGATTTAGCATCCAAGCTAAACATTAGATATATCTTAACACAGACAATATATTGACCACTGCAAGAAAGAGCGTAAGTGTCTACTTAAAATACAGCCCAAAAAAATAAGAAAGTGCCTAGAAAAGCCTTTTTATGTAGCCAAAGGAAACAAAGAGTGAAATTAATTAACACATTGAATGGGGTGGTTTTAATATACTTATTTAACATCTGAACAATAAAATAATAATATACTACAAGATTAATCCTATAAAATAAAAACCCACTAAACTCTTCCTGCGGTAATGTCAAAATTAAAAGGGCCACCTATTATGTAGCCCTTTGTTTAATAGTGTTAAATCAGAACTGGTCTATGGTTATCTAACAATAATATCCACACGGCGACTATTGACATTGCAACCCGCCCCTTGATGATTTGCACTGGCCACACAGCCTTCGGCACTTTGAGCCACGCCCATGCCACTGACGTTAGTGATCAGGCTCTCGCTGATGCCAGCGTTGATCAATGCCTCGCGGATCGTATTGGCTCTGGCCTGTGACAAGCGCTGGTTTGACGCTGGGTTACCGATAGCATCGGTGTAACCCACCAGTTGAATGTCAGCGGCGCTATTTCCCTGCTTGATAAACGCAATCACGTTATCCAATTTAGCCACTGAGGACGGTAAAATAGAACCGTAACTGCTCTTGCCAAAACGGAACTGTACGCTTTCCTGAATCAGCACTGCGCCACCACCGTTGACATACTCACAAGGTTTGACTTGTGAAGCACGGTTGATAATACGCGTTTGCTTGTGCATAGACTTCAGCTCAGCCTCTGCTGTCGCCCTTTCAACCAAGGCCGTCGTACTGCCATTGGCTCCTGGATTCACCTGCAGGAAATAGGTCTCTGAACCCTTAACACTCAGTTGATGTGCTGGATTCTGTTTCCCTTGATACAGCGGCTGATCCTGGAAGTAGGACTCAATCGCATGCCCACCCGGTGCCACACAAAACACGGTAAACTCGCCAGGCAACAATGCGGATTGCAGTTCGCGATCCACATTGATAGTTGCAGGAAGATTACCCTGTGGATAATAAAAGACGACCTGAGCCAACTCCGGTACGACTTTTGCCACAGGGCGATAAGCGTTTGTGGTATCAGCAGAAGATTGACTGTTGTATACCGACTCAGCAGATGCGGTAAAAGAACACAATCCCGCAGCTAAAGTTAATACTGCAATATTGACGTATTTAAATCCATTACGAACAGCTTTCATTATATGCTCCAGGCTCACCTGATATATTCATCCATAAACGGCGACAATTTTCTGGGATCCGTTATCACACCCAAAGGGGATATATAGCCAAAAATGTTTACCAGATAATTAAATAATAACAAAATAGAACCCGCAGTTTTTACACTGCGGGTTCCGTTACCGGTTAAACAATGATTTGGTTATTCTGCAATAACGTTTCCAGATCGGTATGCACATTCGCCAACGTCACTACGCTGGTAAAGGCATACTGCCCACCCTGGCCATCACGGTCGATGCTGATCACCGTATCGCTACCGGAGTTCTCCACCTTCAGATATTTGAGAATACCTTGGGAAGAGTCATCCAGCACCATCTTGCCATCATTCTGGAAGAAGGAGATCGGGCCGTTATAGTCCAGCAAATCACTCAGGTTAATCATATCGGCGTCACCGTCGGTGGCGATATTGCCAACGTGGAAACCATGGACCATGTCGTGACCGTTACCGCCCGTCCCGTCATTCTCCATACCCGCCAACACGTTATACATCAGCGTGTCGTTACCACCGTTAATCAGGTAGAACGTATCATCGCCGCCACGACCTTCGAACAGGTTGTTAGCCGAGTTGTCAGTGAACGTATCTCCTTGATTAGAACCAATCAGAGAGTCGACGTTGATCAATTTACCTGTGCCCGCGGTTGTTTCCCCTGTCCACAAGTGAGCCGTTACAGCTTCGATTGAAGCACTGTAATCCGTGGCAGTGACGGTATAACTATCCGCCAACGCCTGGAAGCTACTCGCAGTCAGGGTACCATTGCTGATCACCAATTGATGGTTAGCCAGCAATGTTTCCAGATCCACGTGCGTGTTGCTGAACGTCAGCAGCGCCGTGGAGCCATAGGCTGAGCCATTTCCATCACGGTCAATGTTCAAGATGCTGTCATTGCCGCTGTAGGTAATGGAGAGATACTGCTTAATTGTCTCTCCTGCATCTATCGTCGCCACACCATTAATGTAGTGTGCCGCGCCATCCGCATCTGCCCGATACCCAACCAACAGGCCACTGACATCAATGACATCAGCATTCGAGGTTGCCTCTACGGTACCCACGAAGAAGTTGTTTACCGTATCGTGACCGTTGCCACCGTTGGCCGACGCCGCATCCAGCGCACGGTACATCAGAGTATCCTGACCACCGTGAATCAGATTGAAGGTGTCATTGCCACCACGCCCATCGAAGTAGTTGTTAGCCGCGTTACCCGTGAAGGTATCGTTGCCACTTCCCCCTGCCAGGCCTTCGATATTCACAAACTGTGCATTGCCAAAGCCAGTGCTCTGCATGCCCGTCTTGCTCAGATCGATGGTTAATGGTGTGCTGCCAGCCAGTTTGTAGTCAACGATGTCCAAGCCACCGGTTGAGCTCCAGGATTTCACACCTGAAACTGTTGTAGTACCGCCACCGCCGTTATACAAATCGTTGCCCAAGGTGGCAAAGAACGTATCGTTGTAGCCGGTCCCGACAATACCTGTCGCGTTGGTGCCACCATTGGCGCTGGCGTTTGCCACATTGGTTTCGGCTTCGGTTGTCAGAACATAAGCATTGTTGGCTTCTGTCGCTTTCAACCCGCCCCACGCCTTGTTGACAATCTCAACGGTGTTGCTGCCCACTCTCGCAACGCCACCCACATCCGCAAAGGCTCCCTTGCTGGAACGCAAGATCACTGCGCTGTAAGTCTTGCTGGCATCCAACCCATAGAAGTCCACAATTGCGGTACTGTCGTTGGTCTGGTTACCAGACTGTGCGTTGATCATTTGGGTAGAAACGACCTGCCCTGTCGCCTCATCAATCAGTTGCACCGTGTTGCCGTACAACGAGTTGATACCCCCTTCATCCAGAATACGCAGATGAATTGAGGTGCCATAGGCCACATTGTTTTTGTTTTCAATGTAGGTCGTGACGCCCCCGGCGGTGAAGGCCAACAGATCGCGATCGCCATCCCAATCAATATCAATCGCAATAGCCCCCGTAACCTGGCTCGCTGTAGCCGTACCACCAATCGTCGTTTTACCTACCTGAGTGAGCAGGTTGGTGGTGGTAAAGCTCGTCGCCCCACCTGATGACGTATTGGTATACAAGTTGATTGCTCCAGCCGCCGCCGCAGAGGTGATCCCCCCGGACGTTGAAGACATCCCCGGTAACTCAATAACATCCATCTTGCCATCGTGGTTCCAGTCCAACGCAATTGATGCACCGCCGGCCAGGTTGTCGGTAAAGGTATACATACCGGCTGCCGTTGGGTTACCAATGCCATCGTTGTTAGGATCGCTGAACACCAGCTTACCTGTACCATCGTTGAAGTAAATCCGGCTAGCGTATTCCCCAGCGTTGTTACCGGCCCCTGAAGCAGATGTTGTGCTTTCGCTACCCCTGCCCAAGAACAAGTCCATATAACCATCGCCGTTGAAATCGGCCCAGGTCATGGCAACACCGTTACCAATGCCCGGGTCACTATCCGTACCGCGCTGGAACACGTTATCGACAACCTGAGTAACTTTCCAATTACCGTTGTTGGTGCCGTTGACCACCACCAGACGAGCTTGGTTAGTGCTAATCGCCGCGCTTCTGTCGGTTGCCCCGTCCGCATCAATCCGCGAACCATCAGCAACGATGTTTTGACTGTGCATTACAAAGTCAACAATACCGTCGTTGTTAATGTCGACGCCGGACAGTTCCATATCCGGTTGTGACTGATCCAGACCGATCGGACGATGGCTGGAATCTGTCGCATAATCTGTTGCGAACGTGCCATCTTTGTCCATGCCCACCACGGTACCATCATGGTTCAGCACGATCTGCGAGCCATAACCGCCACGAATACCACTGTCGTTCGGTGTCTGATCCCCATTGACCATGTCGACATAACCATCGCCATCTTTATCGATAGCAATGATACCGCCGTACCAACTCCAGGTGTTCGCACTGCCCGCGGTGTTAGCATCACCCGCAAAGTCACCAGCTTGCCCCGAGTTGGCAAACGCACCAACCTGATACGCTTTATAGGTTGACCCGTTGTAGTAGAACATCTGTTGGCCATCATCGTATTGGCTATCAACAGCAAACAGATCCATCAGACCGTCACGGTTGAAGTCGATAAATGTGGCATTTTGCACATAGTTGGAAGAGCCATAACCCGTACCCGTGTTACTCACCAACTTCGTCGTCGAGAAATCACCCAACGATGAAGAGGACGTCGCAGTAGAGTCAAGCATGGTCTGGTTAGTATGGATACGCCATACGCCGTCTTCACCTATCGTCACAGCTGTTGCTTTCTGGTTTGAATCAGCAGCGCCTGCGCCAACCGTCACAACTGGCGTTGGAGCAACCACCAGTTCATTACGGCTATTGTCAGTGGTGATCTGCTCGCCATTGGCAGAATAGAGCACCGCTTGCACATCATAGGTTCCAACTCTCAATGCATTCGCGTCTGGAATTTGCACATACCAGGTGTTGTTGCGCGGATCGACTACCACCTGCCCATTTTGTGAGCTGTAGGTCTTACCGTTAACCGTCACCTCAACGTACTCACCCTGTTGAATATCGAAGCCGGTATAACCGGAAACGATCGGCGTGGTATCCAGCGTATTCTGCATGTTAACCATCATCGCCAGGTCAACAGTCATGATGAAGTTATTGGAAACCGTTCCTTCGTTACCCGCTTGATCAGCCACTACCGCACGGAAGCTGTAGGTCGTGTCATCATTCAGCGGAGGTAATACGAAAGTCCATGACCCGTCACCCGCGACCGTTGCTGTCCCCAGAAGCAGGTTAGAAGCAGCATCATAGATACGCACTTCATCACCCGCACCCAGCGCGTTACCATTAACATGACCATTCAACGTCGGATTACGATCGTCAGTACTGGTGCCGGAACCAAACTCACCGGTCACCAAGCCCACATCATCGGTGTAATTGTTGATGATGACTGTCTGAGTCGGCGCATCCAAATCGATGGTCAACGTAAAGTTTGGTGAAATCGCCGTTTCATTACCTGCCACATCCACCGCAGTTGCGGTATAGGTATAGGTATGGGTATTCACCAGATTGTTGAGTGCCAAGGTCCAGGAACTGTTCGCCAGATCAATCACCGCAGCGCCCACCAACTGCCCATCCTGGTAGATACGGATAGAGTCAGTTGGCAACAGATCACCACTCCAAGTCCCTTTCAGAACAGGTGAAGTATCGTCTGTAGAACCACCACTCCCCAGGATCAACCCTTTGTTGGTACCGACATCATCGTAATATCCCTCAATAGCCAGAGTCACTTCAGGTGCCTTGGTATCGATCGTGACGCCGACATTGGTTGACGGAGCACTCTCATTACCAACCTTGTCGGTGACCGTGGTCGTGAAGTTATGAAGCCCATCCAACATATTGTTGTTCGGTGTCCAACTCCATTTACCGGTAGTCGCATCAGCCGTCGCTTCTCCTACTTTCACGCCAGCATCATAGATCGTGACCTTACTCCCGGCTTCAGCGCTGCCGCTAAAGGTCGGCTTGGCGTCATCCGTGACATCTCCATTATGAAGTGGCCCCTGGATTTCACCCACATCATCCGTAATCACCAGATCGGTCACCGCACCAGGCGCAGTAGTATCGATAGTGATACTCCAGCTATTACTTGCTTCACTGGTTTGGCCCGCACTGTTGGTTGATGTCACCGTAAAGTTATAGCTACCGTCGTCCAGCTTGCTGGCAGGCGTGAAGCTCCAGTTACCATTCGGGCCTGCCGTGGTCGTACCGACCACAGTTGCACCGTTATAAATGGTAATGGTGTTACCTTCCGCGACTGAAGACGTACCACTCAAGGTTGGCGTACTGTCTTTCGTTAGCGCACCTTCTGCCAGGTTGGCATTATTGGCCCCGGTATCGTCCACGATGCCCGTAATGCTCGGTACCCCTGGAGTCAACGACACATTGACGCTATAACTGGAATCCGGTGTAGCAACATTACCTACGCTATCGGTTTCGGTTACGGTCAGTTTGTTCAACCCATCATACAGCGATCCTGTCGGCGTAAGCGCCCAAGTACCGCCAACACCTACGGTTGTCGTACCCAGCACAATCGTGTTGCCATTGGTATCCGTGGTGGAAACGGTAATGGTATCGCCCACCTCCGCACCGGTACCTTTGATAACAGGTTTGCGATCGTCCAACACACCATTCTGTGCAACCGACCCCGTGACGCTACCAAAGTTGTCAACCACATCGGTGATGGCAATTTTACTGACATCAGGTGGTGTGAAGTCCAACATCAAGGTAAAGGTGTTGGATGGCGCACTGATGTTGCCCGCCGCATCCGTCGCCGTCACCGTAAAGCGGTGCTCACCTTCCGCCAGCTTGCTGGTCGGGGTAAAGCTCCAGTTGCCCGTGGCATCGGTCTGTGCCGAGCCCAGCAACCCGTTCTGATCGACGATCTTCACGATGCTGTTGGCTTCCGCACGGCCCGACAGCGTTGGCGTCGGATCGTCCGTCGCACTGCCGCTGACCATATTCTGTGGCTGCACGCTGCCCACATCGTCCGCGGCCGAATCGATAAACGGTACGTTCGGTGCCACCGAGTCCACCGTAAACACCCAGTTGCCGCTGGTGCTGGTATTCCCGGCCGGATCCTTGGCGCTGGCGCTCAGGCTGTGTGTGCCCTGGCCCAGGTCGACAGCTGGCGTAAAGCTCCACTTGCCGTTGCTGTCCGCCGTGACGCTACCCAGTACTGTGTTGCCGTCGCTCACCGTCACCACGCTGCCAGCCTTCACCGTGCCGTTCAGCGTCGGACGGGTGTCGTCCGTTACGCCGTTCTGCTCGATGTTGCCCTGCACGCTGCCCACATCGTCCATCAACCCGGTCAGTTGGATCGGATCTGGATCCACATCCACCGTGACCACCAGGTGTTCCCCTTCGGCACTGGTGTTACCCGCCGTGTCGGTGACCGTGGTGGTGAGGTCGTGTGGCCCGTTGCCCAACGGGATGCTTGGCGTAAAGCTCCAGTTACCGTTCACATCCGTGGTGGTGCTGCCGATCACGTTGCCGTTGTCCAGAACCTTGACCACGCTGCCCGCTTCGGCTTTGCCGCTGAGGGTTGGCGTGTTGTCATCCGTGGTGCTGCCTGTCGTCAGAGGACCCTGCACGTTGCCCACGTCGTCGGTAACCAGTAGGCCGGTTGCCGGTGCCGGTGGCTGGGTATCTACCACGATAGCGAAACCGCCGGTGGTCGGGCTGACCTGACCGATGCTGTCAGTCACGGAAGCACTCAGGCTGTGGTTGCCGTCTTTCAGCGCCGTTTCCGGCGTAAAGCTCCACGCACCGTTGTTGTCCGCCTTGACACTGCCGATCGCGGTGCCGTTGTCGTACACGGTCACGGTGCCACCCGGCAATGCCGTACCCTTCAGGGTCGGGGTATTGTCGTTAGTCACCTGATCTTTCTGCAACGCACCGGTGTGCGGTGCCACATCGTCTTCCACGCTGGTGATGCTCGGGGCCTGTGGCGGTACGGTGATCACGGTGAACGCGTATTCCGGCGACGCCACGGTGGTATTCCCCACCAGGTCGGTTTCCTTCGCGGTCAGGGTGACCAGACCGTCTGCCAGTGGCAGGGTCGGTTTCAGTGACCAGGTCCCGTCGGCCTGGACCGTTGCGGTGCCGATCACGGCGTTGCCGTTGTACACCGTAATGGTGTTGCCCACTTCCGCCCCGATGCCCTTGAGGGTCGGACGGTTGTCGTCGGTGGTGCCACCGGCAACCACGTTGCCCTTGTTCTCACCCACCTGATCGTCCACCCCGGTGATCGCCACCAGAAGAACCGGTGGCGTAAAGTCCAGCGCCAGGATAAAGGTGTTCGATGGTTCGCTGACGTTGCCCGCCTTGTCCGTCGCCGTCACCGTAAAGCGATGCTCACCTTCCGACAACTTCTCGGTAGGGGTGAAGCTCCACTGGCCACTGCCATTGGTCTGTGCCGAGCCCAGCAACCCGTTCTGGTCATAGACCTTCACGACGCTGTTGGCTTCCGCACGGCCCGACAGCGTTGGCGTCGGATCGTCCGTCGCACTGCCGCTGACCATATTCTGTGGCTGCACGCTGCCCACATCGTCCGCGGCCGAGTCGATAAACGGTACGTTCGGTACCACCGAGTCCACCGTAAACACCCAGTTGCCGCTGGTGCTGGTATTCCCGGCCGGATCTTTGGCGCTGGCGCTCAGGCTGTGTGCGCCCTGACCCAGATCGGTACTTGGCGTAAAGCTCCAGTTGCCGTTGCTGTCCGCCGTGACGCTGCCCAGCACATTGTTGCCGTCGCTCACCGTCACCACGCTGCCAGCCTTCACCGTGCCGTTCAGCGTCGGACGGGTGTCGTCCGTTACGCCGTTCTGCTCGATGTTGCCCTGCACGCTGCCCACATCGTCCATCAACCCGGTCAGTTGGATCGGATCTGGATCCACATCCACCGTGACCACCAGGTGTTCCCCTTCGGCACTGGTGTTACCCGCCGTGTCGGTGACCGTGGTGGTGAGGTCGTGTGGCCCGTTGCCCAACGGGATGCTTGGCGTAAAGCTCCAGTTACCGTTCACATCCGTGGTGGTGCTGCCGATCACGTTGCCGTTGTCCAGAACCTTGACCACGCTGCCCGCTTCGGCTTTGCCGCTGAGGGTTGGCGTGTTGTCATCCGTGGTGCTGCCTGTCGTCAGAGGACCCTGCACGTTGCCCACGTCGTCGGTAACCAGTAGGCCGGTTGCCGGTGCCGGTGGCTGGGTATCTACCACGATAGCGAAACCGCCGGTGGTCGGGCTGACCTGACCGATGCTGTCAGTCACGGAAGCACTCAGGCTGTGGTTGCCGTCTTTCAGCGCCGTTTCCGGCGTAAAGCTCCACGCACCGTTGTTGTCCGCCTTGACACTGCCGATCGCGGTGCCGTTGTCGTACACGGTCACGGTGCCACCCGGCAATGCCGTACCCTTCAGGGTCGGGGTATTGTCGTTAGTCACCTGATCTTTCTGCAACGCACCGGTGTGCGGTGCCACATCGTCTTCCACGCTGGTGATGCTCGGGGCCTGTGGCGGTACGGTGATCACGGTGAACGCGTATTCCGGCGACGCCACGGTGGTATTCCCCACCAGGTCGGTTTCCTTCGCGGTCAGGGTGACCAGACCGTCTGCCAGTGGCAGGGTCGGTTTCAGTGACCAGGTCCCGTCGGCCTGGACCGTTGCGGTGCCGATCACGGCGTTGCCGTTGTACACCGTAATGGTGTTGCCCACTTCCGCCCCGATGCCCTTGAGGGTCGGACGGTTGTCGTCGGTGGTGCCACCGGCAACCACGTTGCCCTTGTTCTCACCCACCTGATCGTCCACCCCGGTGATCGCCACCAGAAGAACCGGTGGCGTAAAGTCCAGCGCCAGGATAAAGGTGTTCGATGGTTCGCTGACGTTGCCCGCCTTGTCCGTCGCCGTCACCGTAAAGCGATGCTCACCTTCCGACAACTTCTCGGTAGGGGTGAAGCTCCACTGGCCACTGCCATTGGTCTGTGCCGAGCCCAGCAACCCGTTCTGGTCATAGACCTTCACGACGCTGTTGGCTTCCGCACGGCCCGACAGCGTTGGCGTCGGATCGTCCGTCGCACTGCCGCTGACCATATTCTGTGGCTGCACGCTGCCCACATCGTCCGCGGCCGAGTCGATAAACGGTACGTTCGGTACCACCGAGTCCACCGTAAACACCCAGTTGCCGCTGGTGCTGGTATTCCCGGCCGGATCTTTGGCGCTGGCGCTCAGGCTGTGTGCGCCCTGACCCAGATCGGTACTTGGCGTAAAGCTCCAGTTGCCGTTGCTGTCCGCCGTGACGCTGCCCAGCACATTGTTGCCGTCGCTCACCGTCACCACGCTGCCAGCCTTCACCGTGCCGTTCAGCGTCGGACGGGTGTCGTCCGTTACGCCGTTCTGCTCGATGTTGCCCTGCACGCTGCCCACATCGTCCATCAACCCGGTCAGTTGGATCGGATCTGGATCCACATCCACCGTGACCACCAGGTGTTCCCCTTCGGCACTGGTGTTACCCGCCGTGTCGGTGACCGTGGTGGTGAGGTCGTGTGGCCCGTTGCCCAACGGGATGCTTGGCGTAAAGCTCCAGTTACCGTTCACATCCGTGGTGGTGCTGCCGATCACGTTGCCGTTGTCCAGAACCTTGACCACGCTGCCCGCTTCGGCTTTGCCGCTGAGGGTTGGCGTGTTGTCATCCGTGGTGCTGCCTGTCGTCAGAGGACCCTGCACGTTGCCCACGTCGTCGGTAACCAGTAGGCCGGTTGCCGGTGCCGGTGGCTGGGTATCTACCACGATAGCGAAACCGCCGGTGGTCGGGCTGACCTGACCGATGCTGTCAGTCACGGAAGCACTCAGGCTGTGGTTGCCGTCTTTCAGCGCCGTTTCCGGCGTAAAGCTCCACGCACCGTTGTTGTCCGCCTTGACACTGCCGATCGCGGTGCCGTTGTCGTACACGGTCACGGTGCCACCCGGCAATGCCGTACCCTTCAGGGTCGGGGTATTGTCGTTAGTCACCTGATCTTTCTGCAACGCACCGGTGTGCGGTGCCACATCGTCTTCCACGCTGGTGATGCTCGGGGCCAATGGCGGTACAGTGAGCACGGTGATCGCGTATTCCGGCGATGGTTTTATGGTGGTATTCCCCACCAGGTCGGTTTCCTTCGCGGTCAGGGTGACCAGACCGTCTGCCAGTGGCAGGGTCGGTTTCAGTGACCAGGTCCCGTCCGCCTGCACGGTGGCGGTGCCGATCACGGTCGTGCCGTTGTACACCGTAATGGTGTTGCCCACTTCTGCGCCAGTCCCACTGATAGTCGGACGGTTGTCGTCGGTGGTGCCACCGGCAACCACGTTGCCCTTGCTCTCACCCACCTGATCGTCCACTCCGGTGATCGCCACCTTGGTCGGATCCGGTGCAGAGTAATCGGTAGTCAGAACAAACGACTCGGATGGTGCACTGGTGTTGCCCGCCTTGTCCGTCGCCGTGGTGGTGATGCTGTGCTCACCTTCCACCAATGACGCGGTCGGGGTAAACGTCCAGGCTCCGTTGTTGTCGGTCGTGACCGAGCCCAACAGGTTACCCTGGTCGTACACCTTGACGATACTGCCCGCTTCGGCCGTTCCGTTGAAGGTCGGGGTGGCGTCGTCGGTCACGCTGCCGCTGCTCAATGGCCCGCGCAGGTCACCCACGTCGTCAATCGCCCCGCCAATCACTGGCTGTGCTGGTGCTTCGGTGTCCACTTTCAGCTCAAACGCCGGGGCGGTCACGCTGTTACCCGCCGCATCTTCCGCGGTCACGGTCAGGCTGTGGTTGCCGTCGCCCAGGTCGGTCTCTGGCGTAAAGCTCCAGCTGCCGTCCGGGTTCACGGTGGTGGTGCCCAGCACGGTCTCACCGTCTTTCACGGTCACCACGCTGCCCGGCTTGCCGCTGCCGATGAGTTCCGGACGGCTATCGTCCGTTACGCTACCTTCAGCGATATTGCCGGTGATCGGGCCCACGTTATCCTTCACTGAACCGATGCTCAGCGGAACCTTGATGTCGTCCACCACGATGTTCACACCCGGGCTTGGCTCACTTACGTTGCCGGCCGGATCGGTCACGGTGGTGCTCAGGTTATGCTCGCCGTTATCCAGCGGTTCACTCGGGGTAAATGTCCAGTTACCGTTCTCGTCGATCACGGTGCTGCCGATCACGTTGCCGTTGTCGATCACCGTCACGATGCCATCT
>NZ_JBXUGP010000054.1:0-14679 GCF_057180605.1 Serratia sp. HNCC26DJ206 | reverse complement strand
CTGACTCAGAATGACAAGAAATTATATTCACTTTTCTTCTGACCGCTCACTATTCATGCACAATGCGGGTTAAACCCTCTTTTTGATGGCTTCCGGCAGGTCTTGCAGGCCATTTAGCACCCAATCAGCCGCCTTCTCGCCTTCTTCCGTTACTGGTTTACCGGTGCGAACCAACACTTTAGTACCCACGCCTGCCGCCGCCGCCGCCTGCATGTCTTCTATTTTGTCACCCACCATATAAGAAGCAGCCAGATCGATATTCAATTCTTTTTGCGCCAGCAGCAACATACCGGGCTGCGGTTTGCGGCAATCACATGTTTGACGGTATTCTTCTATTAATGCTTCTGGGTGATGTGGGCAAAAGTAGATGCCGTCGAGATCGACATCACGATCGGCCAGAGACCAGTCCATCCATTCGGTCAGACGCATAAACTGGTCTTCGCTGAATTTGCCGCGAGCGATACCTGACTGGTTGGTGACTAGCACCAGCGCGAAACCCATATTTTTCAGTTCACGGCATGCATCAATCACACCATCAATAAATTGGAAGTCATCTATTTCATGGACATATCCATGGTCCACATTAATCGTACCATCACGATCTAAGAAAATTGCTGGAACGCGTTGTGTCACCGGTCTGCTCCTGAGGGTCTGAAAACGCGTACAGTATCGCATGTTTTACCGCAGACTGAGAACGGTGAAGAACAGCGTTAACGTTGACTTGGACGTCTAGACGCCTTAACATCTGACTCATACCTTGGCTCTGGCCAAGGTTTACTTTTATCTAGCCACGGGCAACCACGCTAAAAATAAGAAGAATATGATTAAACTTTCCAACATCACCAAAGTGTTCCAGCAGGGAAAGCGCACCATCAGCGCGCTTTCCGACGTGAGCCTTCACGTCCCTGCCGGGCAGATTTACGGCGTTATCGGTGCCTCGGGTGCCGGTAAGAGTACGCTGATCCGCTGCGCCAACATGCTTGAGCGTCCCACTTCCGGTACCGTATTGGTCGATGGGCAGGACCTGACCTCCCTGTCTGAACGCGAACTGACACGTGCACGCCGTCAGATTGGCATGATATTCCAGCACTTTAACCTGCTCTCTTCACGCACGGTATTTGGCAACGTGTCGTTGCCGCTGGAGTTGGATAATACCCCGCGCAGTGAAATCAAAAAACGCGTTGCCGAGTTACTGGAACTGGTAGGTTTGTCAGACAAACACGATGCCTACCCAGCCAATCTGTCAGGTGGCCAGAAACAGCGCGTGGCGATTGCCCGAGCCTTGGCCAGCAACCCTAAAGTGCTGCTGTGTGACGAGGCCACCAGCGCACTCGATCCGGCCACCACGCGTTCCATTCTCGAATTGCTGAAGGATATTAACCGTCGCCTTGGGCTGACCATTCTGCTGATCACCCATGAAATGGACGTGGTTAAACGCATCTGCGATCAGGTTGCCGTCATCAGCCAGGGGCAATTGATTGAAAAAGACAGCGTCAGCGAAGTGTTCTCTCATCCGAAGACACCGTTGGCCCAGCAGTTTATCCAATCCACCCTGCATCTGGATATTCCAGATGACTACGCCAAACGCCTGATGCCGGAACGCAATGGCAATCATCAACCGCTGTTGCGCCTGGAATTCACCGGTCAGTCGGTTGATGCACCGCTGCTGTCCGAAGCAGCCCGTCGTTTCAACGTCAATAACAACATTATCAGCGCACAAATGGACTACGCCGGTGGAGTGAAGTTCGGCGTGATGCTGGCTGAGTTACATGGTTCAGACGAAGACGCACAGGCAACGATTAAGTTCCTACAGGAAAATCAGGTAAAAGTAGAGGTTCTGGGTTATGTCTGAGGCAATGATGTGGTTAATGGTACGTGGAGTTTGGGAAACCGTCACGATGACCTTTGTCTCGGGCTTCTTCGGCTTCGTGCTCGGCTTGCCGGTTGGTGTGCTATTGTACGTTACCCGCCCTGGGCAAATTATTGCCAACAATACCCTGTATAAAACCTTGTCTGGGTTGGTGAACATTTTCCGTTCTATCCCCTTCATTATATTGTTGGTGTGGATGATTCCTTTTACCCGCATGATAGTCGGTACTTCTATTGGTTTGCAGGCCGCCATCGTGCCGCTGACCGTCGGCGCAGCGCCTTTTATTGCCCGTATGGTAGAAAACGCCCTGCTGGAGATCCCGTCAGGGCTGATTGAAGCTGCCCGTGCGATGGGTGCCACGCCAATGCAAATCATCAAGAAAGTGCTGTTGCCTGAAGCCTTGCCGGGTCTGGTGAATGCGGCCACCATCACGCTGATTACTCTGGTGGGTTATTCTGCGATGGGCGGTGCCGTAGGCGCAGGGGGTTTAGGTCAAATTGGTTATCAGTATGGTTACATTGGTTATAACGCTACCGTTATGAATACGGTATTAATATTACTGGTTGTTCTGGTGTACCTGATTCAGTTCTGTGGCGACCGTATTGTTAAGGCCGTTACTCACAAATAGTTTTTACCAGCACGCTTACAGCTACTCGATAGGGTAAAGCGTATTTCATATACGAGTCTAATGAGGAAAGGATATGTCGTTAAAATTTAAGTCCATTGCGGCAATCGGCGCACTGATCGGTACTCTGGCTTTGGCCGGTTGCGGTCAGGACGAAAAAAATCCAAACCATATCAAAGTGGGCGTTATCGTTGGTGCTGAACAGCAGGTGGCAGAAGTTGCCCAAAAAGTCGCAAAAGAGAAGTATGGCCTGGACGTTGAGTTGGTAACCTTCAACGATTATGTCCTGCCAAACGAAGCGTTGAGCAAAGGCGATATCGATCTGAACGCTTTCCAACATAAACCTTACCTGGATCAGCAAATCAAAGACCGTAGCTATAAACTGGTTCCGGTCGGCAACACCTTCGTTTACCCGATTGCTGGTTACTCCAAAAAAATCAAATCGCTGGATGAGCTGAAAGAAGGCTCACAGATCGCAATACCTAACGACCCAACCAATCTGGGGCGTTCGCTGCTGCTGCTGGAGAAACAAGGTTTGATTAAACTGAAAGACGGTGTTGGCCTGCTGCCTACCGTATTGGACGTGGTGGAAAACCCGAAAAACCTGAAGCTGGTCGAACTGGAAGCACCACAGCTGCCACGTTCACTGGACGATCAGCAAATCGCCCTGGCCGTCATCAACACCACTTACGCCAGCCAGATCGGTTTAACGCCAGCCAAAGACGGTATCTTTGTTGAAGATAAAGACTCGCCTTACGTCAACATCATGGTTGCTCGTGAAGATAACAAAGACGCAGAAAACGTGAAAAAATTCGTTCAGGCCTATGAGTCTGAGGAAGTCAACGAAGCAGCGAATAAAATCTTCAACGGTGGCGCAGTGAAAGGCTGGTAATCATCCCTTACCTATTTTGCTCCTATATTTGCAAGACGGGCTCAGGCCCGTCTTGTTATTTCGACCAGAGATTGTTTCAATAGCGCCACTTTTATTAAAGGCAGAGGAATGTCAATGCGTGTTTTACCTCTCTGTTTGTTAGCACTTTTGCTGGCCGGATGTTCTAAACCGAAGCCCGTAGCACCCACAACAGACAGCACCAACGCACCAGTTGCGATCGCACCGGCAAAACCAGCGCCACCGGCAAAACCAGCGCCAGTAACGCTGTATAAAAGTGCAGAGGCATTAATCGGTAAGCCTTTCCGCGACTTGGGAGAGGTTTCCGGTAGCGTCTGCCACACCAAGGCTCGTAAGAATCCACCGAGTCTTGCCTCTGCTCGCAAAAGAATGCTGCAGCGCGCTGCCAATATGAAAGCCAATGCAGTATTGCTGCATCAGTGCCAGATACTTAAGGGTGTTGCCGGTTGTTACCAACAGGCGATTTGCCAAGGTTCTGCGCTTAACGTTTCGGCCAAATGAGCGAATTCGTTTTTAATCAGATCGGCATTATCCGCTCACCGTATAAAGAAAAATTCGCCGTTCCCCGTCAACCGGGGTTAGTCGAAGACGGTGGCGGAGAGCTGGTGCTGTTGCCACCTTATAACCAGGCGGAAGCCGTGCGCGGCCTCAGTGAGTTCAGCCACCTCTGGGTGATGTTCATTTTCCATCAAACCATGGAGGGCGGCTGGCGGCCAACGGTCAGGCCACCACGATTGGGCGGTAATGCCCGTATGGGTGTTTTCGCTACTCGCTCGACCTTTCGCCCTAACCCACTCGGCATGTCGCTGATCGAACTGAAAGACATCCAGATCCAAGGCGGAGAGGTCGTATTGAAGTTAGGCAGTCTCGATCTGGTCGATGGTACGCCGGTCGTCGATATCAAACCCTACCTGCCGTTTGCCGAAAGTCATCCTCAAGCCCGTGCTGGTTTTGCTCAAACTGCACCTGCTGGCGATATGCCGGTGAGTTTTTCCCTGCAGGCAGAACAGCAATTGCAGCAGCATCTACGTCGCCACCCCAATTTACGCCGCTTTATCAGCCAAGTACTGGCACAAGACCCCCGCCCTGCCTACCGTAAAGCGGAAGAGGCTGAGCGTGAATATGCCGTATGGTTGCTGGAGTTTAACGTGCGCTGGCGGGTTATCGATGGGCAAACTGAAGTGTTATCACTCGACGTCCGTTAAAAATCCACCGTCTCTCTTTTGACAACCGTCCTGCGCTGGTAGACTAAACCACTTTTAAAAATTTTGGCTGCCACTCCTGCTGGCAGCCCGATGCAATTTGCAGTGCTAACGGAACCAAAACATCATGCGTACTAGCCAATATCTGCTCTCCACTTTGAAGGAGACACCTGCCGATGCCGAAGTGATCAGCCACCAGCTGATGCTGCGTGCCGGGATGATCCGCAAGCTGGCCTCCGGTCTTTATACCTGGTTGCCAACCGGTCTGCGCGTTCTGAAAAAGGTTGAAAACATCGTTCGTGAAGAAATGAACAATGCTAATGCGATCGAAGTTTCCATGCCGGTCGTCCAACCGGCAGATCTGTGGTTGGAGAGCGGCCGCTGGGAGCAATATGGCCCTGAGTTGCTGCGCTTTGTCGATCGTGGCGAACGCCCGTTCGTTCTCGGCCCGACGCATGAAGAAGTGATCACCGATCTGATCCGCAATGAAATCAGCTCCTACAAACAGTTGCCGCTGAATTTCTTCCAGATCCAGACTAAATTCCGTGACGAAGTCCGCCCGCGTTTCGGCGTGATGCGTTCCCGTGAATTCCTGATGAAAGATGCTTATTCATTCCATACCACACAGGAATCTCTGCAAGCGACCTACGACGCCATGTATGAAGCCTACAGCAAGATCTTCAGCCGTATGGGGCTTGATTTCCGCCCGGTGCTGGCCGATACCGGTTCCATTGGCGGCAGCGCATCGCATGAATTCCAGGTGCTGGCAGACAGCGGTGAGGACGATATCGTCTTTTCTACCGATTCTGATTACGCGGCTAATATTGAGCTGGCAGAAGCGGTTGCCCCGGCGCAACCACGCGGTGCAGCCACCGAAGAACTGCGTATCGTCGATACCCCTAACGCCAAAACCATCGCCGAGCTGGTAGAGCAATTCCAGTTGCCGATCGAGAAAACGGTGAAAACCCTGCTGGTTCGTGCAACCGAAGAAAGCGGCCATAAGCTGGTTGCGTTGTTGGTACGTGGCGATCACGAGTTGAACGAAATCAAGGCCGAGAAACTGCCGCAGGTAGCGGCTCCGCTAACTTTCGCTACAGACGAAGAGATCCGTGCTGTGGTGGGTGCAGGCCCAGGCTCTCTCGGCCCGATCAAGATGCCGGTTCCTGTAGTGATCGATCGCAGCGTAGCGGCCATGAGCGATTTTGGGGCCGGTGCCAATATCGATGCTAAGCACTACTTCGGGATTAACTGGGAACGCGATCTGCCGCTGCCGCAGGTTGCCGATATCCGTAACGTGGTCGCAGGCGATGCCAGCCCAGACGGTAAAGGCACTTTGCTGATTAAACGCGGTATCGAAGTAGGTCATATCTTCCAGTTGGGCACCAAGTATTCGGAAGCAATGAAAGCCACGGTACAGGGCGAAGATGGCCGTAACCAGGTTCTGACCATGGGTTGCTACGGTATTGGAGTCAGCCGCGTAGTGGCCGCCGCTATTGAGCAGAACCACGACGATCGTGGCATTGTCTGGCCAGATGCGATTGCACCATTCCAGGTGGCTATTCTGCCAATGAACATGCACAAGTCATTCCGCGTGCAGGCGCTGGCTGAAGAGCTTTACAACCAACTGCGCTCTCACGGCATCGACGTTATTCTTGATGACCGTAAAGAACGCCCTGGCGTGATGTTTGCCGATATGGAACTGATCGGCGTGCCGCATTCCATCGTGATTGGCGATCGTAACCTCGACAGCGAAGAAATTGAGTACAAAAATCGCCGGATTGGCGAGAAGCAGATGATTAAAACCGGCGAAATCGTTGATTTCCTGCTGGCCCAGATCAAACGCTGATATTCTCAGTACGGTATGAAAAACACCTTGTTTTACAAGATGTAAGATTGATGACAAAGTAGCTTTTTAACCCGAGATACCCGGGCCTAGCGCACCGAGGGACGCTCCGGCGGCTTACGCCGCTACGACTCCTTCGGTACGCTCTCCCTAATAGCGGGCTTTGTAGCAGTCTGACACCCTGTTTTGCAGGGTGTTTTGCTAAGGACGCAGTTCATTAAAGGATTAAGAAATGCCGTTACCTTATACCTCAGTCATGCGACTGTTTGCCTTGCTGCCGGTCTTTATCACCGGCTGCACCATGGATATTGCGCTGTCCGAAAAAGAAAAACGTGCCTCCCTCAATCCCGTGGATATCCAGTTTCAAACCCTCAGTTCCGCACCACAGAATACCTTTCGGGAAGTCGATGCAACCGCTCTTCAAGATGGCGACTTGCTTTTTTCCTCAACGATCGGCCTAACCTCTCTGGGGATCCGTATCTTCAGTGCTTCCTCGGTCAGCCATGTTGCGATCTATATTGGTCAAGGCCAAGTTGCCGAAGCGGTGGGCGATGGCGTGCAGATTGTCAGCCTGGAAGATGCGCAGGCCCACAGTGACAAACTGTTTGCTTTGCGCATGCCAAGCCTGACCGCCACTCAAGCAGAACAAATTCGCCACTTCGCCAAGCAAAAGGCCGGTAGCCGCTATAACTATCAGGGGATTATTGAAATGATGCCCTTTATGGTCACCAAGCAGATTTGCTCACTAAATCCTTTCTCGAAGGATTTCCGCCAGCAGTGCGTACAAGGATTGGCCGCCGCACAGCTCAGTACGCCAACCGCTGCTGAATCCAGCTATTTCTGCTCGCAGTTTGTGTTGGCTGCCTTTGAGCACGCCGGGCGCCCACTCACTCTGGCATCACCTGGCTGGGTCAGCCCCGGTGATTTGCTGCATATGCGGGAAGGGGATATTGCAACGCTGGCGCCAAGTCAGACCTTGGCCTATGTTGGGCACATCAAACCGGGTATCTATTTGCGCAATCGCGCATTGGTCAGCAATAGCGTGCATGACGGCAAATCCCAGATTCAACCCGGCCATGCCGTATTCTAGAAAACATAAACCCCGTCATTTGCCATAACGGGGTTTTATCTTCAACACCGGAAACACCCTACATCAGCGCAATCAGCGGCTATTACAATCTTTGCTGTTATCGAAAGTCACCTTACCATCGGGTTCAGGCACCAATGCTTTTTGCATCTGCCCTTCTTCCATTGATGGCTGAACGCTGAAATGGCCGTTAAGCATCAGGAATACCGGCTCCCCTGGCGCTTTGCGGGCTTTCAGATAGCCCTGTTCCAACGCGATATTATTGACCACCGGGAAGGTTTTACCGGTCGCACAATCTTTGAATACGGCCGCCTCAGCCAAATAGGTATAAAGCCCACTCAACGGCATTGGCGTTTTTGGCAACGGCTGCTCGGTTGGCGACAATATATAGTTAAGCTCGGACGTAATCGGTGCCCCGCTGCGATCCAACATTTGCAGATTCTTACCTGCCGGGCGGAAGTAACGCTTTTCGCCACTGCCTTCGGTCAGCACCAACCGATCGGCCGTGCGTGCCCACTGACCATAGCTGGCAAAAGTTCTATCGCCATCTTTGGTACCGCGATAGGTTTCCTGCAAAATGAAGGTGCCATCTTTATCCAGGAACAAAGTCGTATCCAGCCCGCTACAGTCAGCACAAGGCAATACCCCCTGATAGCTCTGCTGCATTGGCTGAAGCGGTTGTTCTTTCGGTTGGTATTGATTATTACAGCCTAGTAGCGAAAGCGCTCCTGCCGCTAAAAACAGGACGATTGTTATTATTTTCACAGTTATTCTCCTGCTGCGTTCCATTAATATCCACAAAGTGGTGCCAAACAGGCTTCCTTAAGGGAGAACCTTGCCGCGCAGCGCTTTGGTTGCGCCTTTGCGCACCTTGCCTTCCAAACGGCGTAATTTCGCCCCTTTACTGGGTTTCGTTGCTCTGCGCGTCTTTTCAACCACCATCGTCTGTTGAATCAGCGCCACCAACCGAGCCAGCGCCGCTTCACGATTTAATTCCTGGCTACGATATTCCTGCGCTTTGATAATCACCACACCATCAGCGGTCACTAAATGATGATTAAGCGCCAGCAACCGTTCCTTGTAATACTCTGGCAGGCTGGATGCCCGGATGTCAAAGCGCAAATGAATGGCCGTTGAGGCTTTATTCACGTGCTGCCCACCCGCACCTTGAGCACGGATCGCCGTTAATTCTATTTCGTTGTCCGGTATCGCTACGTTTCTTGACAGTGCCAGCACCGGTTACACCTGTGCCTGCTGCCATTCGGCAAATTGAATTTCGAGACTATTCTGAACATCGGAAAGCCAGATAGTCCCTTCCTGCAAGGTAGCCTGTAACGTCATATTGCGGCTGGCCATCGCGGCTAGGCGAGCTAATTGTTCATCATCGAGAAAACGAATGCTTAGGTTTTTGTGGTTTGCCACTTTGCCCTGCATCGATTGCCACCAGACATACCCGGCACGTTCACCATAAGCATACAGCACCACCCGTGGGGATTGATTACAGGCTTTTTTAATGCGCTTTTCATCCGGTAGACCCAGCTCGATCCACATTTCCAGCCCGTTATGGTCGTTGCGCTGCCAGATTTCCGGCTCGTCTTCCGCACTTAAGCCTTTGGTAAACACCAGGCGTTCATCAGCATGACAGATCCATGCCAGCAGGCGCAGCATCATGCGCTGTTCGGTTTCTGAAGGATGCTGGGCCAACGTCAGCGCCGCGTCGTGGTAAAAGTGACGATCCATATCCGCGATATTGACCGTGGCTTTGTAAATTGTTGCTTTCAGCGCCATGGGTAACCTCATTATTAACAGGCCACAGTGTACTTGATAAGATCGGTTCACAGCCAGCACGAGGAGCCTATAGCTGCGAATGAAAGCCAATACGAGGTGCTAATAACTCCACGGCACCTGTGCTATAGTCGTTTAGGATAGGATTGAACTCCGAGTGTCTGTGCCTCATCGCAGCCTGCGTTGGCGATTATGCAGAGATTCTTAAGGGAGGAAACTGTGCAACAATATTGTGAGTTAGTACGCCGTTTTTACGCCCAGATCGGCAGTGGAGATCTTGGCTACGTGCCTGATGCACTAGCATGTGTCTTAAAGGCATTGGACGAGGTTGCTGCGAATAGCACGCTACCGTCCTCCGTTAGGGAACAGGCGGCATTTGCCGCCGCTAACTTATTGGTGAGCGACTATGTTGATGAATGATGAGTATCAACCCATCAATTGCGATGACTACGACAATCTGGAACTCGCCTGCCAGCAAAAACTGACTCTGAAGCTGGAGTTACGCGACGGAGAAACCATCGAAGCCAAGGCAGTCGATCTGTTGCAAAAGAAAAGTGTTGAATACCTGACGATCGAACAAAATGGTACTCAGCGCGATGTGCGTTTGGACCATATTCACAGCTTCAGTCATCCAGAAATTGGTACCGTTGTCGTGAGTCTTTCTGACTGAACACCTCGGTAACCCCCTCTCTACAGGGCAGCCTAACGGCTGCCCTCGTCATTTATGGCTTCAGGCTGGCGTAGTATGCTGCCAGATCGGCGATATCTGCGTCTGACAACGCCGCAACATAAATTTTCATCACTTCAGCCTGGCCGCCGGTCCGTTCACCTTTCTTGTAGGACTGCAACGCCTGCTCCAGATACATGGCGTTCTGCCCGGCCAGATTCGGGTACAGCGGTACCGAGACTTTGCCTTCTGCACCATGACATGCCACACAGGTGGCTGATTTACTCTTGCCCACCGCTGCGTCACCTGCCGCCCAAGCGGAAAAGCTCAACAACCCTGCCACCACCATTACACTCATATTTTTCATCATGGTTCCTCACAAGATATTGTTATTATTTTTCTTCCAGCTCAGCCGCCACGGCTGTTCACCAGCAGGCACCTTTCCGGCTTCGGTAACAAAGCTATCCACGGCGGCGATCAGTTGCTCATCATAGTAAATCAAGGGAATACGTTCACGCTGCCAAGGGGGAATCGCCAACTCTTGCCACAGTTTTTTGATGTGTCTTGAACCGGCACGGTTGATAATACGCACCCGGCCTGTGGCGCTAAAGCGCACGCTCACCTGCTCGCCAGCCTGCGGTGCACGCACCAGGTTATTCCCTTCCCCACAGACCAACGCGCCAAGCCCATCGGGTAATTCCAGTCTGGTCGGTTGCGGCCAGAGCAATTGCCGATCGCGCAAATCAGCCATCAGCGGCAACAGGTATAAACGCTGGCGGAAACGGCGGATCTGATAGTTGCCCAACTGTAGCTGCGGCTCCGCATCTTCCCGGCTGAGCGCCACTTCATTCCAGATCCTTGGTAACTGATCGCGCGCAGGCATAGTGACGTCAAACAGAGCAATCCAGCGGCGCAATAGCGCATAACGCCGCACCGGAGAACACCCTTGCAACCCGGCTATCGCCAGCGAGTTTTCTTCATCAAGCAACAGCGTTAACTGTTCTGCCAGCAGTTCATCCAGCAGTTGTTCCTGTTCAGCGCAAAGACTGGCACTGCGTGCCACGGCCGAGGCAAAATGCGACCAGCGCTCATTTAATACAGGCAATACCTGCAAACGCAGGAAGTTGCGATCAAATCGACAGTCCTGGTTGCTGTCGTCCTCCATCCAACGTAATTGGTGCAGCTTGGCATACTCCTCCAACTGCTGGCGCGAAACGCTCAGCAACGGCCTCAGCAGCGAATGATTTCCCAGCCTAGCTTCAGTTGCCATCGCCGAAAGCCCCGCCGGGCCACTGCCGCGTTTTAAGGCCAGCAAGAAGGTTTCACATTGGTCATCAAGATGTTGTGCCGTCAGCAGGGCTTCATCCGCGATCAGCGTGTCCCTGAAAGCCGCATAGCGGGCTGCTCGCGCCGCCGCCTCAATGCCACCGCTAAGCCCATTCAACTGAACATGATGAACCACCAGCGGCACCTGCCAACCTTCACACTGTTGCTGGCAATGCGCCACCCACTCATCGGCAAAACGGCTCAGGCCATGGTGAATATGCACCGCACGCAAAACCATTCCTGGCCTTTGCTGGCGTAATTGCACCAGCAAATGCAGCAGCACGCTGGAATCCAGCCCACCGCTAAACGCCAGCAATAGTTGGCTTTTAGTGCCCAGTTGTTCAGCAAGCTGTGTAAGCAGTTGATTGCTTTTCATTGATTATGCTTGATCACGTCCACATAGCCGCACGTTAACCAGCTCACCGCCAGCAAGCAAGCATTAACCACGTTGAACTTCATATAACTCGAGCGGTAACCCGTCAGGATCGTTGAAAAAGGTAAAACGGGCCTGGGTATAAGGATCGATGCGCACCGGTTCACACACGACTCCCGCAGCTTGTAATTCAGCAATCGCGTTATCAATGTCATCCACGCTGAATGCCAGATGACGCAGGCCACAGGCTTCCGGTCTACTTGGGCGAGCCGCCGGTGTCGGAAAGGAAAACAGCTCAATCGTATACTGGCCGTTCAGCGCCAGATCGGCTTTCCAGGAGTCCCGCTCTGCGCGATACACCTCGGCTAACAGGGTGAATCCGAGGATCTCGCAGTAAAAATGTTTACTGGTGGCGTAATCAGAACCGATCACCGCGATATGGTGAACCTGCCGTAATGCCAACATGGATATGTTCCTTCTATAAGGTTGCGACTTCGCCTGCGTCAAGCCGCGGGCGTTTTCAATACTTTCACCAGATAACGGCCATCTTCGGTCGGTTTCGCGCCATGAATATCGGTTTCAAAACCAGGGTAACGCTCACCGATCGAACAGAGCATCAGCAGGAAATCGAGCACCGCACGGCTCTCTTCGGTAATCATCTCCCCCGGCATCACCAACGGCACGCCCGGCGGATAAGGCAGGATCATATTGGCCGCCACTTTGCCGATCAACTGGTCGATCTCGCAGGTTTCCACATTGCCCCGTACCTGCTGCTGGAACATCTGATAAGGCGTCAGCTTCATTTCCGGCAAGACGTCGAAAGCCCGCTGCATCAGGCGCGGTAAATCATGCTGACAAATCAGTTGGTGGATCCCTGCGGCGAGATCCTGAATGCGCATATGGCGATAGAAATCCGGATCCTCAGCATACAGATCCGGCAGCATATTCTTCACCCGCAGATTGAGATCGTATGCGCGTTTGAAATCGGTCAAGCTACGCAGCAGGCTCATCGCCTTGGTTTTATCGATACCGATGCTGAACAGGAACAGCAGATTATACGGCCCGGTTTTCTCCACTACGATACCGCGCTCATCCAGATATTTCGCCACCAGCGCCGCTGGAATGCCGCTGCTCTCCAACTCGCCCAGTTCGTTCATGCCCGGCGTCAGAATAGTGACCTTGATCGGATCCAGATACATATGATCGCGATCGGTATTACCGAAACCGTGCCAGTTATCATCTGGGTTCAGCGGCCAGCACTGCGCCTCGTCGATTTCTTCCGGCTGCCAGATATCGAAAAACCAGCTATCGCTTTCTGCACGCAGGCGCTGGACTTCACGGCGGAAATGTAGCGCCCGTTCCACCGAGCGATTAATCATGCGCCGCCCCGGATTACCCCGCAGCATGGCCGCCGCAGTTTCCATCGAAGCAACAATGCCGTAATGCGGCGAGGTGGTGGTGTGCATCATATAGGCTTCATTAAAGGTGTTTTCATCATAATCACCTTTGATATGAATCATCGATGCCTGCGAAAACGCCGCGAGCAATTTGTGCGTCGATTGGGTTTCATAAATCACTTTGCCCGGAATGCGCTCGCCGCTCATGCCGCTTTTGCCTTCGTAGATCGGGTGAAAATTGGTATAGGGCACCCAGGCGGAATCGAAGTGAATCGATGCCACATCCAGCGTCTGCTTGATGTAGTCGGTGTTGTACAGCAAACCGTCATAGGTGGAATTGGTGATCACCGCATGCACCGGCCAACTGGCGTTGGCGGTTTCGGCCACCCGTTTGGCAATGCTGTCATGAGAGAGTTCGCGCTGGGGGATCCCACCCAAAATACCGTAGGCATTGCGCAACGGGCGCAGGTAAATCGGTACGATGTCGCACATCATCAGCAAATGGCATAGCGATTTGTGGCAGTTACGATCTATCAGCACCGTGCTGCCCGCCGGGGCCGAATACATACCAACGATCTTATTAGCGGTAGACGTGCCATTCGTCACCAGATAACTCTGCTCGGCATTGAAGGTGCGGGCGATATACTCTTCCGCCTCCAAGTGTGGGCCGGTGTGATCGAGCAATGAACCCAGTTCGGTTACCGAAATGGAAATATCGGCCTTCAGCGTGTTGGCGCCGAAAAAGTCATAGAACAGGCAGCCCACCGGGCTTTTCTGAAACGCGGTGCCCGCCATATGGCCCGGCGTGCAGAACGTATACTTCCCCTCTTTCACATAGGTGAACAGCGCTTTGGTCAGCGGCGGGGTAATGGTATCCCTATATTCATCGGTGTACTGCTGGATGCGCTGGGCAATGTCACCTGCGGCATTCAAGCCATATTCGAAGAAATACAGCACCATGCGCATTTCATGCAGGCTGACATCGAAAGTGGAATGGGTGTTGATAAACGCATACAGCGGCAAATATTCATTGAGATCGTTGATTTCGCTGCACAGTTCGAGGCTGTAATCGTCCCAGTCGAACACCACTCCGCAGATCCGCGCGTTGTGTTCAATCAGCTTCAGCAGATCGCCGCTGTCTTTCGGATACACCAGTTGGAAACCCATGGAGGCCAATGCGGTGTGGAGCTCGCGGAGAGGTTCATCTTTGTAATAAACACCCATCGGGCTCATGATCGCGATGATATTCATCGGGCTGCTCCTGTCAGTTAACTACCAAGACTTATAACAACATGAAAAACTGACTGAGTGTACCCTGCTCATCCTAAACCACGAATGACAGGCGTAAAAATCTATGGTCCCCACCATTTTTGCAATACTGATTTTTGATTGATGTTGGCTTGCTTAAATCTATCCGGCGTCACTATAGGCAAGGATGCCCGCGCCTCGATGAGTTTCGCACCTGACAAGCCTTAAAAACCGCACGGCTTCAAAGAGCCATTTTTTACGTTAGGTTTCCATCAGGTCCACATACCGTTCATGTCATCAATAATCAGTCTTCGCAAAACCAGATTGGGAACTGCTTTAATTAACA
>NZ_JBXUGP010000053.1:0-15796 GCF_057180605.1 Serratia sp. HNCC26DJ206 | reverse complement strand
TTACCATTTGCGCGGCGTGAGCACCTCGCTGGAAGGCGGCTATCCGATTGAAATCTATCAGGGTGAGGAGAATCAAACCTATATCACGCCGCAGGCGCAGTTGACGCTGAACGGGGCGAAGATGAGCGACCTGCAAAACAACGGCTCTCTGGTGCAGCAGAGCGGTAATAACAATCTGCAGACCCGTCTGGGGGCCAAACTGTCGAACGACACGCAGATGGGGAAAGACACGTCACGCATTCTGACCACCTATCTGGACCTGAACTGGATCCAGAACACCCGTCTGCCTGGCGTGACCTCAGATGGCTTGGGAGTCCAGCAGACCGGCAGCCGCCATCTGGTTGAAGTGAAAGTGGGGGCGGAAGGCAAGCTGAGTAACAACTTCAGCGTGTGGGGTAACCTGACCCAGCAGATAGGGCAGAAAGGGTACGATGACAAAGCGGCGATGCTGGGGGTGAAATACAGCTTCTAATCGCAGTAAGAGGGTAAGAAAACGCTGGCTGCCGGTTCGGGCAGCCAGCTTATACAATAAATGAAGGGGAAATCATCACGATTCCCCGCCACACACCTCACACTGCGGATCTTTCGGCAGTTTCATCTCGCGAAACTGCATACTCATGGCGTCAAACATCAGCAATTTCCCCACCAGCGGTTGGCCGTAATCGGTCAACAGCTTGATCGCTTCCATCGCCTGTAGCGTACCGATAGTACCCACCAAAGGCGCCATGACCCCAGCCTCCACGCAGGTGAGCGCGTTCTCGCCAAACAGGCGGCTCAGGCAGCGGTAACAAGGCTCATCCGGTTGATAGGTAAACACGCTGAGTTGGCCTTCCATACGGATGGCAGCACCCGAAACCAGCGGCTTGCGCTGCGCATGGCACAGGCGGTTTAGCAGATCGCGCGTGGCGACGTTATCGGTGCAGTCCAGCACCACATCACAAGCGGCAACCTGCGCCTCATCCGGTTGACCATTGACGGTATCGATACGGATATGCGGGTTGATCGCGCTTAGTTCAGTGTGCGCCGAGTCCACTTTGGGCAGGCCGATACGGGCATCCCGGTGCAGGATCTGGCGCTGTAGATTGGAGAGCGAAACGGTGTCGAAATCAACCAATGTCAGATGACCGACGCCAGCAGCAGCCAAATAGGGCGCTGCGGCACAGCCTAATCCGCCGAGCCCGACGATCAGCACGTGGGCGGCTTTCAGCTTTTCCTGACCATCGAAGTCAAAACCACGCAGTACGATCTGGCGGTTATAGCGCAGCGCTTCGGCATCGGTTAATTCCGGCAGCATGTTCAGCTCCTCAACAGAGCGTTGAAAGGTTCGACATCCACCATTTCACCGGCAGCAACAAATCCGCGTTCGCGCTCCAGCACGATAAAGCAATTACCCTGGCTGTAGGAACTGAATACGTGCGAGCCCTGATGGCCGGTGGTGCTCACTTCCAACTCACCATTAGCGTTGCTGGTGAAGATACCGCGTTGGAAATCGAGGCGGCCCGGTGATTTCTTCAGTGGCGTCAGCGCGCGGGCTTTCAGGCGTGCCGGTAAGCGCCATTCGCTATGCCCGGCCAACTTGGCGAGCAGCGGTTGCACCAACTGATAGAAGGTTAGAGCAGCAGAAACCGGGTTGCCCGGCAGGCCACAGAACCAGGCGTGTTGCAGCTTGCCGAAGGCAAAAGGTTTACCGGGCTTGATCGCCAGTTTCCAGAAGCCGACTTGGCCGAGTTCATCCAACATCTGCTTGGTGTAATCGGCTTCACCGACGGAAACGCCGCCGCTGCTGATCACCACGTCCGCTTGGCTATCTGCCTGATTGAACGCGGCACGCAGTGCGTCTTGATCGTCGGGGATAATCCCCAGATCGATCACCGTGCAACCGAGCTGTTCCAGCATCAGGCGCACCGCAAAGCGGTTGGTATCGTAGATCTGGCCAGCTTGCAGCGGTTGACCGACGGGTTGCAGTTCGTCACCGGTAGAGAACACGGCAACCCGCAGTTTGCGCATCACCTGCACGTTAGCCACGCCGAGCGAAGCCAGCAGCGGCAGTTGTGCGGCCCCCAGTTTTACCCCGGCGGGTAAGACGCCCGCTCCCTGGCGGATATCTTCTCCTGCCAGCCGGATATTCTGCCCGCTGCGTACCGGCGCGTTGAAGCGCACCTCGGCCTCGCTTACTTCTGCCTGCTCCTGCATGATCACCGCATCGGCCCCCGTTGGGATCGGCGCACCGGTCATGATGCGGATACAGGTATTGGCTGGCCACTCGCCGGTGAATGGCGTACCGGCAAAGGCTTTGCCTGCCACTGGCAACGGCGCGTTAGCGTTTAATTCGTTGGTACGTACCGCATAGCCGTCCATCGCCGAGTTGGCGAAGGGGGGGACATCGATAGGGGAAATCACTGCCGCCGCCGTAATTCGCCCGGCGGCGCTGGTCAGCGCAATGGATTCGCTCTCTTGTAATGGCGCAACCTGGGAGAGCATTGTCTCCAGTGCCTGCTCAAGGGTGATAAGGTCAGAAGTATGGCAATGATCCATTAAGTAAACTCCGTAATCAGCGTGCGCGAGTTTTTCGGCAAAGTGCGGCTATTATGGCAGATAACGTCGGGTGGGAGAATGATGCCATCCTGAGGACCACAACAGGAAACAACCATGCACAGACAAATACTGGATTTTTGGTTTACCGAGATTGACCCGGTGATGTGGTTTAAAAAAGATGATGACTTTGATCGTCTGTTACATAGCCGCTTCGGCCAGGTTTGGCATGCGGCGGCACAGGGAGAATTGGCGCACTGGCGTGCGACGATCGAAGGGCGGTTGGCGGAGATTATCGTGCTCGATCAGTTCAGCCGTAATCTGTTTCGCGACACACCGCGTGCTTTTTCCTGTGACGGTATGGCACTGGTATTGGCACAGGAAGCGATCGCCAGCGGATTATGCGAACAACTCAGCATTGAGCAGCGCGGCTTTCTTTATTTGCCGTTTATGCATTCCGAATCCGCGCTGATTCATCAACAGGCGTTGGTATTGTACAGCGAATTAAATCATCGCGATCAACTGGAATATGAATTACGTCATAAAGCCATTATTGAACGCTTTGGTCGTTATCCACATCGTAATGCGATATTAGGCCGGGAGTCTACGCCAGAGGAGCAGGAATTTCTGCTGCAACCGGGATCAGGGTTCTGAATATTTTTGCCCGCGTCCAGTTGGCTGGGCGCAATGAAATTACGTTGCAGCTGATGAGATAACAGGCTGTTTTTATTCCATTAAGCTCTTTCAACACACAAAATAATCTAAGCAGATGTCAGCCCAAGATACAGCGCATACTTTGCGCTTTACATCGTATGCTGGGCTAAATATAGTCGGGAAAGACAGAATAATAGTTATACCCTTCATACTTCAAGTTGCTTGGGTGTTGGCTGCACTCTTTCACCCTGGTCACATAGTTGGCTATGCTCCCAGGGATTATGAGCCTCATTACTGAGGCTCACCCTGCAGGCCAGCGCAAGCGCTGTTCAAGTCGGTCTCTGACCGACTTGTCATTCGTTTGCCGCCTACAAGCAACTCGAATTATTTTGGGTATACTCTCCTCAAATAGGGAGATCGGTTCCAGCGGATATCGGCAGATTGGATTAATACAGGATGTCAGTTCAATGAGCAAACCAGTGATTGCCATTTATGGCGGAGTGACTCGTGCCATATTGAGTGCTGAAAAGGAACAACCTTATATTCAAGCGCGTTCTGCCATGGGCGCTGCATGACTAATTCTATCATCCTGCCTCCGCAGCGCGTGCTGGCGGTGAGCGACCTGAGCGTACAATTCCGGCAAGAGGGTGAAACCATTGCGGCGGTGCGCAATCTGGCTTTCCATGTGGATCGCGGCGAAACGCTGGCCATCGTTGGTGAATCCGGTTCCGGCAAATCCGTCACCTCGCTGGCGTTGATGTGTTTGGTGGAGCAGGGCGGTGGTGAACTGACCAGCGGTGTGATGCAGTTCCGCCGCCGCAACCAGCAGGTGCTCGATCTGGCCCAGGCCAAACAGAGTACCTTGCGTACCCTGCGCGGTGCCGATATGGCGATGATCTTTCAGGAACCGATGACCTCGCTCAACCCGGTATTCCCGGTGGGGGAGCAGATTGCTGAATCCTTGCGCCTGCATCAGAAGATGGATCACCGCAGCGCCAAACGCGAAGCGCTGCATATGCTGGATTTGGTGCGTATCCCTGAAGCAAAAAATGTGCTGGAGCGCTATCCGCATCAACTTTCCGGCGGCATGCGCCAGCGGGTGATGATTGCCATGGCGCTGTCGTGCAAACCGGCGTTGCTGATTGCTGATGAACCCACCACCGCGCTGGATGTCACTATTCAGGCGCAAATCCTACAGTTGATCCGCGAGTTGCAGCAGGAAATGCAGATGGCGGTGATCTTTATTACTCATGATATGGGCGTCGTCGCCGAGATTGCCGATCGGGTGCTGGTGATGCATCAGGGCACCAAGGTGGAAGAGGGCGAAGTCCGTGCGCTGTTTGCCGCGCCGCAACAGCCCTATACCCAAGCGCTGCTGGCAGCGGTGCCAAGGCTGGGTTCGATGAAGGATCAAGACCTGCCAGCCAAATTCCCCTTGCCCGGCAGCACAGACAATGGCGCACCGCAGGACACCTTGCTGGCTGGAGCGGCCCCGATCCTACGGGTGGAAAACCTGGTCACGCGTTTTGACTTGCGCAGCGGCATTCTCAACCGGGTGACGCGGCGCGTGCACGCGGTGGAAAATATCAGTTTCGATTTATATCCCGGCGAAACGCTGGGGCTGGTGGGGGAATCCGGCTGTGGCAAATCCACCACCGGGCGCGCACTGTTAAAGCTGGTAGAAAGCCAACACGGCACCATTACTTTCAACGGCCAGCAGATCAATCAGCTCAAAGGCGCGGCGTTGCAGCACCTGCGGCGCGATATCCAGTTTATCTTTCAAGACCCTTATGCCTCGCTTGATCCGCGTTTAACCGTGGGTTTCTCGATCATGGAGCCATTGCTGGTGCATAACGTGGCGCACGGTGCTGAGGCAGAAAAGCGCGTAGCCTGGCTGCTGGAGCGCGTTGGGCTGCTGCCGGAACATGCGCGGCGTTATCCGCATGAGTTCTCCGGCGGCCAGCGGCAGCGGATCTGCATTGCACGCGCGCTGGCGCTCAACCCGAAAGTGGTGGTGGCGGATGAATCCGTCTCCGCGCTGGATGTGTCGATACAGGCGCAGATCGTCAATCTGTTGCTCGATTTACAGCGTGAATTCGGTATTGCCTTCCTGTTTATTTCCCATGATATGGCGGTGGTAGAGCGTATCAGCCACCGCGTGGCGGTGATGTATCTTGGCCAGATTGTCGAGATCGGCCCACGCCGCAGCGTATTTGAAAACCCGCAGCATGCCTATACCCGCAAGCTGATGGCTGCGGTGCCGGTTGCCGATCCGGCCCATGTTCACCAACGCCAGCCACTGTTGGTGGATGAAATACCCAGCCCGATCCGCGCGTTGGGCGATGAACCCGTTACCGCACCTTTAGTGCAGGTGGGGCCGGGGCACTTTGTGGCCCACCATCCCATTGCCGGTGCCTTTTAGCCTTGCCTCAGGAGAGACAACGATATGACCATGCAGAGATTCAAACGCAATGTTTTGGCCGCCGCTCTACTGGCTGTGGCCGCTGGCCCGGCCTGGGCTGCCAAAGATGCGGTGATTGCCGTAGCCTCCAACTTCACCACGCTCGATCCGTACGATGCTAACGACACCCTGTCGCAGGCGGTGGCTAAATCCTTCTATCAGGGGCTGTTCGGCTTCGACAAAGACATGAAGCTGGTCAACGTACTGGCGGATAGCTATGAGGTAAGCCCAGACGGCCTGACTTACACCATCAAGCTGCATCCGGGGGTGAAATTCCACGATGGCAGCGATTTCAACGCCGAAGCGGTGAAAATCAACCTGGATCGCGCCAGTAACCCGGAGAACCGCCTCAAACGCTATAACCTGTTCAGAATGATCGACAAAACAGAAGTAGTGGCACCAGATACCGTCAAAGTGGTGTTGAAAACCCCCTTTGCGGCGTTTATCAACAATCTGGCACACCCGGCGGCGGTAATGATCTCCCCGGCGGCGCTGAAGCAGTACGGCAAGGAGATCGGTTTCCATCCGGTCGGTACCGGCCCTTATCAGTTTGAAACCTGGAACCAGACCGATTTTGTCAAAGTGAAGAAATTTGACGGTTACTGGAAAGCCGGGCTGCCGAAGCTCGACACCATCACCTGGCGCCCGGTGGTGGATAACAACACCCGTGCGGCGATGCTGCAAACCGGTGAAGCGACCTTTGCTTTCCCGATCCCGTATGAGCAGGCCAGCGTGCTGGAGAAAAACGCTAAGCTGGATCTGGTGGCCGCCCCGTCGATTCTGCAACGCTACATCAGCATGAATGTGACGCAAAAGCCGTTCGACAACCCGAAAGTGCGTCAGGCGCTGAACTACGCCATCAATAAAGACGCGCTGATCAAAGTGGCATTTTCAGGCTATGCCGTACCGGCCGAAGGCCCGGTGCCACCGGCGATCGACTTTGCTACCCGCTATCAACCTTGGCCTTACGATCCGGCCAAAGCGCGCGAACTGCTGAAAGAAGCCGGTTACCCGAACGGTTTTAGCACCACGCTGTGGTCTTCCCATAACCACAGCACCGCGCAGAAAGTGCTGCAGTTTGCCCAGCAACAGTTGGCACAGGTTGGGGTGAAAGTGACGGTCACGGCGATGGATGCGGGCCAGCGTGCGGCACAGGTGGAAAGCGTGGGTGTGAAGGAGACCGGCGTGCGGATGTTCTATACCGGCTGGTCGGCATCGACCGGTGAGGCCGATTGGGCGCTGTCGCCGCTGTTCTCTACCCAGGCGGCACCGCCGAAGCAGTTCAACACCGCGTTCTACAGCAACCCGCAGGTGGATGAGGATCTGGCGGCGGCGCTGGCAACCACCGATCGCACCAAACGGCAGGCGTTGTACCAACAGGTGCAGGACCGTATCTGGGCCGATGCCCCTTGGATCTTCCTGGCTACAGAACGCCTGCTCTCGGCAAATAACAAGCAGTTGAGCGGTTTCTATGTGATGCCGGATGCGTCATTCAACTTTGACAACGCAGACCTGAAATAAGGCACCCAGCCCAATCTCTTCCGTTGGAAGGGGTTGGGCTGAGGCGGATACGCATGCTTAATTACTTTCTCAAGCGCCTGCTGGGGCTGATCCCAACGCTGCTGATTGTGGCGGTGTTGGTGTTCCTGTTTGTCCATCTGCTGCCGGGCGATCCGGCACGCTTGGTGGCCGGGCAGGACGCCGACGAAGCGGTGGTGCAGCTGGTACGCCAGGATCTGGGGCTGGATAAACCGCTGCCACAGCAGTTTGTACGTTTCTTCGCGAACATCTTACAGGGCGATTTCGGCACCTCGATGGTATCCAAACGCCCGGTCAGTGAAGAGATCGCCTCACGTTTTATGCCCACGTTCTGGTTGACCTTAACCAGCATGGTGTGGGCGGTGATGTTTGGTATGACGATCGGCATGACTTCCGCCGTATGGCGCAATCGCTGGCCGGATCGGCTGGGAATGATGCTGGCGGTTTCAGGCATCTCTTTCCCGGCCTTTGCACTGGGGATGCTGCTGATGCAGGTATTCTCGGTCAGCCTGGGTTGGTTGCCCACGGTGGGGGCCGACAGCTGGCGGCACTATATTCTGCCCTCGGTCACGCTGGGCGCGGCGGTGGCCGCCGTGATGGCCCGTTTTACCCGCGCCTCGTTTGTGGAGGTGATGCAGGAAGATTATATGCGTACCGCAAGGGCCAAAGGCGTGCGCGAGTCGCTGGTGATCGTCAAACACGGGTTGCGCAACGCGATGATCCCGGTGGTCACCATGATGGGCCTGCAATTTGGCTTTCTACTGGGTGGCTCGATCGTGGTGGAAAAGGTATTCAACTGGCCGGGATTGGGGCGCTTATTGGTGGATTCGGTAGAAATGCGTGATTACCCGGTGATCCAGGCCGAAGTGCTGCTGTTTTCCCTGGAGTTTATTCTGATTAACTTGCTGGTGGATATGCTGTATGCGGCGATCAACCCTTCCATTCGCTACCAATAGGCGGCCGCATGATTAAGCATTGGCGGCGTAATGCCGCACTGAAAACCATGCCGCAGGTGAATCCTAATGCGGTGCGTACGCCTTGGCATGAATTCTGGCGGCGTTTCCGGCGGCAGCATATTGCGTTACTGGCCGGGCTGTTTGTGCTGCTGCTGGTGGCTGCGGCGTTGTTGGCCCCGTATCTGGTGCCCTATGATGCGGAAAACTACTTCGATTACGATCGGTTGAACGACGGCCCTTCGTTGGTGCACTGGTTGGGCGTCGACTCTCTCGGGCGCGATATTTTCAGCCGCATTCTGATGGGCACGCGTATCTCTCTGGCTGCCGGGGTATTTTCGGTTTTGGTGGGCGGGGCGATCGGCACGCTGCTTGGTTTGCTGGCCGGATATTATGAAGGCTGGTGGGATCGCATCGTGATGCGCATCAGCGACGTGCTGTTTGCCTTCCCCGGTATTCTGCTGGCGATTGGCGTGGTGGCGATCATGGGCAGCGGCATGGCTAACGTGATTGTCGCCGTAGCGATTTTCAGCATTCCGGCGTTTGCCCGCTTGGTGCGTGGCAACACTTTGGTACTGAAACACCTGACCTACATCGAATCGGCGCGCAGCATTGGCGCTTCTGACTGGACCATTATCATACGGCATATTCTGCCGGGTACCATTTCATCGATCGTGGTCTATTTCACCATGCGTATTGGCACCTCGATTATCACCGCGGCTAGTCTGTCGTTTCTTGGCCTGGGTGCACAGCCGCCAACGCCAGAATGGGGCGCAATGCTCAACGAAGCCAGAGCCGATATGGTGATTGCGCCGCATGTGGCGATCTTCCCCTGCCTGGCGATTTTCCTCACCGTGCTGGCGTTCAACCTGTTGGGCGATGGGTTGCGCGATGCGTTGGATCCTAAGCTGAAAGGTTAGGCTGCGTGACCTGAATAACGTCAGTAATGCTCATATGCCCTTCATACTTCAAGTTGCTTAAGTGTTAGCTTGGTTACTCGCCTGCAAACAACTCGAATTTTTTAGAGTATAAGTGAGTTTCACGCGCCAAAAGCGACTGATGACCAAGTGTTTTTTTAATCCCAGGCTCCCGGATATATACCCTAAATAAAATTTCATATGTGATAAAAATAATTATTTTAATAAATTTAACGATGTGATTTGAATAATTTAAGTCATGAAATTAATTAAATTATGTGTATCTTATTTACGCTAATAACACACTGCGTAGTGAATAAATTTTCTTATCACTGATAAAAAAATACCATTTCACAGTGGTTAAACAAAGTCCTATACTCCGCTGAAATAAAGATAGGACTACATTGGTTATTTGTCATGTATACACTCTCTTTAATCTCATAATACTTATTTTATAATTTGTTTTTAATGACTTAGGTTGCGCAATGGTAACGGGTGCTAGCAAATAGGCCAAAGCATGTGCAATTTGAGTATCACGAGAACATCACGGAATTTTAATTTAGACGACTTATGGAGTTGTAATACATATGGATAGGACAATAGTTCTAGCTGTAAACAATGGTGAAGGAAAAACCCGGCTGTTGACTGCGAACGCAAACAAGGCTGTTAAAGTTAAGCTGATTCACGGTAATAAATACCTGTTGAAAAATCTGGGTAACGATTTTGCGCCGGAGAATATTACTCTGACACGCGTAGGCAAAGCGCTACACGTTATCCAGGAAGGGGACACTAAAGCCAGCATTATTATTGAAGATTATTTCAATGGTGATGCCAACAACCCGGTGCTGCTGGGTATGTCGGAAGACGGGCAACTGTATGCCTACGTGCCGTTGTCTGGTGAAGGCTACGAACATGGCTATCTGACCAGTGAAGGTGAGTTGTCGCCAGCCGCTTTAGGTGGCCCCGCTTTAGGCAGCGGCAATGGTATATTTACCTCCTCTGATGATAATCATGATGCCCTGTTTGGCCTGCTCGGTTGGGTCGCTGCGGCGACGGCAATCGGCGCTGGCGCCGCTATTGCCTATCATAACCGCAACAACGGTGACAATAACCCGGCTGACACCACCCCACCGGCCAAACCCGCCATCGGCGAAGCGTTAGACCAGAAGGGCGCGGTCACCGGCGCGATCCAGAACGGCAGCGTCACCGACGAAACCCGTCCTGTCTTGAGCGGTCAGGGTACGCCTGGCGATCTCATCACCGTCTATGACAACGGCCAAGCCATCGGTAGCGTGGTGATTGATGGCAACGGCAACTGGACGTTTACCCCTGACGCTGAACTGGGCGAAGGCTCGCACCAGTTGGTGATCACCGAGACCGATCCGGCGGGCAACGTCAGTTCACCGTCCGACTCTCTGAATTTCAACGTCGATACCACTCCTCCGGATGTGCCGGGTCTCCAGCATGTCATGGATAAAGTCGGCGACACCGTGGGTGAAATCAACGCCGGTGGCATGACTGACGATCCGCGCCCTGAACTGAGCGGCAGCGGCGAAGCTGGCAGCAAGGTCACCATTTATGACAATGGCACCGTGATTGGCGAAACCGAAGTCAACGAAGATGGTCGCTGGTCCTTTAAGCCTGACACGGATCTGACCGACGGCAGCCATACCCTCACCGTTTCCCAGACCGATCCGGCGGGCAACCAGAGCGAGCAGTCTGGCGGCTGGACCTTTACGGTCGATACGCAACTCCCGTCCTTGCCGTCTATCGGCAGCATTCTTGACAACACCGGCAGCGTTACCGGCCCGTTGACCAACGGCAGCGTGACGGATGAAACCCAGCCACAGCTGAACGGCGTGGGTGAGCCAGGTAACGTCATCATTATCACGGACAACGGTAAGCCACTGGGCTCTGCCGTGGTCGACGATCAGGGCAACTGGAGCTATGTCGTTGATGAGCCTCTGACTGAAGGCAGCCATCAGTTAGTCGTCACCGAAGTCGACCAGGCCGGCAATAGCAGCGTACCGTCCAGCCCGATTGAGATCGTGGTTGATACCACAGCACCGGGCAAACCGGATGTCGCTGACGCTCAGGATACCACCGGGCCGGTCACCGGGCCGATCGTCAACGGCGGTGCTACCGACGAAACCCAGCCGAAGCTGAGTGGTATGGGTGAGCCAGGCAATACGATCAACATCTATGACGGCGGCGAGAAAATCGGCTCCGTGGTAGTGGGTGACAACGGCAAGTGGAGCTTCACGCCAGAGACCCCACTGGCTGAAACCGATCACAGCATTACCGTGACTGAAACCGACCCGGCTGGCAATGAAAGTGCGCCGTCCGAGCCATTGAACTTTACCGTCGATACCACGGCTCCGCTGGAAGGCCCAGATCATCTGGCCATTACCGCCGTGGAAGACCGCGTGGGCGATCGCCAGGGTGCCGTGGATAACGGCGCGGTGACCGACGACAGCCAGCCGCTGATTAGCGGTATCGGCACTGCCGGTGATACCATTTTTGTCTACACCACCGACAGCGCCGGTCAGCATCTGATTGGCAGCGCCGTGGTGCAGCAGGACGGTAAGTGGAGCATGACGCCTGAGCTGCCGCTGCTGGAAGGCAACAACCAACTGGCGATCGTGGCTCAGGATCCGGCGGGCAACCGTACCGGCTTCTCTTCACCGAGCTACGATATCAGTCTGTTTATTCCTGTCTCATCCGAAGCGACGATCACCAGCGTGGTGGACAACGCCGAGCCACACGTCGGGCCACTGCAGAAGGGCGATGTCACCAACGACACGACCCCAACCCTGAGCGGCACTGCGGCACCAGGCAACATCGTCACCGTGATAGATAATGGCCAGGCCATTGGTTCGGTGACCGCCGACGCCAACGGCAAGTGGAGCTTCACGCCAGACACGGCGCTGAAAGACGGTAGCCACAGCCTAAACATCACTGCCACCGACGCGGCGGGTAATGTCAGCGCGCCAAGCGGCAGCTTCGGCATTGTCATTGACACTACCGTACCGGATTCGGCGACGGAGATCGTTATTACCGACAACGTGGGTGAGAAGACCGGTGAAGTGAAGCCGGGCGAGACCACCGATGACCGTTCCCCGACCCTGAGCGGGAAAGGTGAACCGGGTGACACCATCACGGTGATCGACAACGGCAACGTGATCGGCAGCACCGTGATCGACGAGAACGGTAACTGGACGTTCACCCCGAGTGAACCGCTGGATAACGGCGAGCATAACCTGAGCACCACCGTGACCGATGAAGCGGGCAACGTGAGTGAGCCAAGCCCGGGCGTGAATATCGTGGTGGACGACACCCCGGTAGTGGTTCAACTGGGTTCGGTAACTGACAACGTGGGGCCGAACACGGGCAGCCTGCAACCGGGTGAAGTGACGGACGACGCACGTCCAGAACTGAACGGCAGCGGCAAGCCGGGCAGCACAGTGACCGTGAAAGACGGTGACACCGTGCTGGGCACCACCACCGTACAGCCAGATGGCAGTTGGACCTTTACGCCAGAGACCGACCTGGGCGACGGCAACCACAGCCTGACCGTGATCGCGGAAGATGCGGCGGGCAACAGCGTGACCTCCCCGGCGTTTGAGCTGAAGGTGGACACCGAAGCGCCAGCACAACCAGTGGTTGGCGGGGCGATTGACGACGTGGGCGACGTGCGCGGGCCATTGAGCAGCGGCAGCGTGACCGACGACGCCAACCCGACCTTCAACGGGACGGCCGAGCCGGGCAGCGTCATCAAGGTGTACGACAACGGCAACCTGTTGGGCTCGGTCACTGCCGACAACAACGGTGCCTGGGCGTTTACCCCGACCACCCCACTGGCGGAAGGTGAGCACAGCCTCACCACCACGGCGACGGACAAAGCGGGCAACACCAGTGCACCATCCGAGTCGTTCGACCTGACCACCGACTACACCGCGTCACCGACCGGCCCAGAGTTCCTGGCGATCACCGGCGTGGAAGACCGCGTGGGCAGCGAGCAGGGCACCATTGCGTCCGGCGGCATTACCGACGACAGCCAACCGTTGATCAGCGGTATCGGCACTGCCGGTGACACCATCATCGTGTACGCGGCGGATGCGGCGGGTAACCACCCGATTGGCAGCACCACCGTGCAGGCCAATGGCACCTGGTCACTGACGCCAACCACGCCACTGCTGGAAGGTCAGAACCAACTGACCATCGTGGCGGTGGATGCGGCAGGCAACAAGACCACGCCAAGCACCCCATCGTATGACCTTAACGTCGACATCACCGTGCCGACGCAGCCGGCGATCACCAGCGTGGTGGACAACGCCGAGCCGCATGTCGGGCCACTGCAGAAGGGCGATGTCACCAACGACACGACCCCAACCCTGAGCGGGACTGCCGAAGCGGGCAGCACCGTCACCGTCTCTGACAACGGTCAGGTGATTGGCAGCGTGGTGGCTGACGCCCACGGCAAGTGGAGCTTCACGCCAGACACGGCGCTGCAAGACGGCAGCCACAGCCTGAACATCACGGCCACCGACGCGGCGGGTAACGTCAGCGCGCCAAGCGGCAGCTTCGGGATTGTCATTGATACCGTGGCCCCGGCGGCACCGGGTGAAGTGATCATCATCGACAACGTGGGTGAGAAGACCGGTGAAGTGAAGCCGGGCGAGACCACCGATGACCGTTCCCCGACCCTGAGCGGGAAAGGTGAGCCGGGCGACACCATCACGGTGATCGACAACGGCAACGTGATCGGCAGCAGCGTGATCGACGAGAACGGCAACTGGACGTTCACCCCGAGTGAACCGCTGGATAACGGCGAGCATAACCTGAGCACCACCGTGACCGATGAAGCGGGCAACGTGAGTGAGCCAAGCCCGGGCATGAACATCGTGGTGGACGACACCCCGGTAGTGGTTCAACTGGGTTCGGTAACTGACAACGTGGGGCCGAACACGGGCAGCCTGCAACCGGGTGAAGTGACGGACGATGCACGTCCAGAACTGAACGGCAGCGGCAAGCCGGGCAGCGTGGTGACCGTGAAAGACGGTGACACCGTGCTGGGCACTACCACCGTGAACCCGGACGGCAGTTGGACCTTTACGCCAGAGACCGACCTGGGCGACGGCAACCACAGCCTGACCGTGACCGCGGAAGATGCGGCGGGTAACAGCGTGACCTCCCCGGCGTTTGAGCTGAAGGTGGACACCGAAGCGCCAGCACAGTCAGTGATTGGCGGGGCGATTGACGACGTGGGCGACGTGCGCGGGCCATTGAGCAGCGGCAGCGTGACCGACGACGCCAACCCGACCTTCAACGGGTCGGCAGAGCCGGGCAGCGTTATCAAGGTGTACGACAACGGCAACCTGTTGGGCTCGGTCACTGCCGACAACAACGGTGCCTGGGCGTTTACTCCGACTACCCCACTGGCGGAAGGCGATCACAGCCTCACCACCACGGCGACAGACAAAGCGGGCAACACCAGTGCGCCATCCGAGCCGTTTGAGTTGAGCACCGATTACTCAGCACCGGACGCAAGCCTTATGGCGATCACCGGGGTGGAAGATGCGGTCGGGGCCATCAAAGGTAATGTGGTGGCGGGTGGTACCACCGACGACAACCGTCCAACCCTCAGCGGCACCGGCGCGGAAACCGGCAACACCGTTACCGTGTACAACGGCACCGCGGTGATTGGTACGGCGACCGTGCAAGATGACGGCACCTGGTCACTGAAACCGACCCTACCACTGGCAGACGGCCTGTATGCCTTGACCGCCAAAGAAACCGACAGCGTGGGCAACACCACGGCGGCGTCGCCAGAGTATGGCTTCACCATCCTCACCCAGGGCCCGGCGGCACCGGTGATTGGCTCGGTGGAAGACGATGTGGCCCCGCATACCGGTGCGCTGCAGAAGGGCGATGTCACCAACGACAGCACCCCGACCCTGAAAGGGACGGCGTTGCCAGGCGGCACCGTGACCGTGTACGACAACGGCACGGCGATCGGCAGCACCACCGCTGATACCAACGGCGCGTGGAGCTTTACCCCGAGCACCCCACTGGGTGAGGGTAATCACAACCTGACGGCCTCGGTGATGGACAGCATCGGCCAGGTCAGCCCGACCACCGGTGACTTCGGGATCGTGGTTGACACCTTGCCACCGGCAGCGGTAACGGATCTGGTGGTGACGGATGATGCGGGCAGCGTACAGGGCCCACTGACGGCGGGCGGCACGACCGACGACAGCACGCCAAGCTTCAGCGGCAAGGCGGAAGCGGGCGGCGTGGTCACCGTGCTGGACAACGGCAGGGCGATTGGCAGCACCACGGTGGATGGCGATGGCAACTGGCGCTTTACGCCAAGCACCCCGCTGACCAACGGCGCACATGACTTTACCACCACGGTCACCGACACCGCGGGCAACACTAGCGCCGAAGGGGAACACCTGGCGGTCACGGTAGATGTGGTGCCGGGTCAGGTGCAACTGGGCAGTCTGACGGATGACGTGGGCAGCGTGCAGGGCAACATCGTGCAGAACGGCGTGACGGACGACCTGCGTCCGACGCTGAACGGCACGGCGAAGGCTGGCAGCGTGGTGACGGTGAGCGACGGCAGCACGGTGCTGGGCAGCGTCACGGCGGATGAGCAGGGTAACTGGCGCTTTACGCCAGAGACCGACCTGGGCCAGGGCGCACACAGCCTGAGTGCTTCCGCCAAGGATCCGGCG
>NZ_JBXUGP010000052.1:0-16143 GCF_057180605.1 Serratia sp. HNCC26DJ206 | reverse complement strand
GGACGGGCTTATACCCCGTCCTTTTTCTTTTCATCTTCATCAACCCTTTTGCCCATTCTCAATAAAAATTTCCGCTATTAATCCCACCGTAAACTGTCACGATGTACGCTTGATGTAAGGCACGAAACGACGAGAAGCACATGATCCTGATTATTTATGCCCATCCCTATCCCCGGCATTCCCATGCCAATCAGCGCCTGTTGCAGGCGGTAAAAGACATTCCCGGTGTGGAAATCCGCGCGCTGTATGAGCTGTATCCAGATTTCAATATCGATATCAGCGCTGAACAGCGGGCGTTGGAACAGGCCGATATGGTGGTCCTGCAACACCCGATGCAGTGGTACAGTCAGCCGCCGTTGCTGAAGCTGTGGATCGACAAAGTGTTGGAGCACGGCTGGGCCTATGGTCACGACGGTAATGCGCTGGTGGGTAAAGACTGCTTGTGGGTGGTAACCAGCGGCGGTGACGAACAGCATTTTGCGCTGGGTGATTACCCTAATTTTGCCGCCCTGGCTCAGCCGTTGCAGGCTACGGCCATTTATTGCGGGATGAAGTGGCAGCCGTACTTTGCGGTGCATAACACCTTTACCTGCAACGAACCGGCGCTGATTGCGGCGGGCGAGGCTTACCGCCAGCGGTTGGTACAATATCTGCTGGAGCACGGTGAAGCGGCGGCAGAGCAGGAGCAAGCGCATGGATAATCACAATATGATGATTGAAGGGCTGATCTATCTCGGATCGGCCGCGCTGTTCGTGCCGATTGCCGTGCGGCTTGGTTTGGGCTCGGTGCTGGGTTACCTGATTGCTGGCTGCATTATTGGCCCTTGGGGATTGAAGCTGGTTTCTGATGCTGAATCGATCCTGACCTTCGCCGAAATCGGCGTGGTGCTGATGCTGTTTATCATCGGTCTGGAGCTGGATCCCCAGCGGTTGTGGACGCTGCGCGCCTCGGTATTCGGCGGCGGCAGTTTGCAGATGGTGGGCTGCGGGCTGGTATTGAGTGCCTTCTGTTACTTTCTGGGGCTGGACTGGAAAGTGGCGCTGCTGATCGGTCTGACGTTGGCACTGTCCTCGACGGCCATTGCCATGCAGGCGATGAGCGAACGTAATTTAACCCCATCGCCGATTGGCCGCAGTTCGTTTGCGGTATTACTGTTTCAGGATATTGCGGCGATCCCGCTGGTGGCGATGATCCCGCTGCTGGCCAGCAGCGGCGCGGCGACCACGTTGGGCGCTTTTGCGTTGTCTGCCGCCAAAGTGGTGGGCGCGTTGGCGGCTGTGATATTGCTGGGGCGCTACGTGACCCGGCCATTGCTGCATTTTGTTGCGCGCTCCGGCATGCGTGAAGTGTTCAGCGCCGTGGCGCTGTTCCTGGTGTTTGGCTTCGGCATCCTGCTGGAAATGGCCGGTCTTTCGATGGCGATGGGAGCGTTTCTCGCCGGTGTGCTGCTGGCCAGCTCCGAATATCGTCACGCGCTGGAAAGCGATATTCAGCCGTTTAAGGGGTTGCTGCTCGGCCTGTTCTTTATCGGCGTTGGGATGTCGATTGATTTTGGCACCCTGTTCCATCACCCGCTGTTGATTGCGTCGTTATTGCTGGGTTTTATGCTGCTGAAGGCGCTGCTGCTGTGGCTGGTGGCACCGCTCCTTGGCGTGCCGAAGCGCCAGCGCGGGCTGTTTGCCATTTTGTTGGGGCAGGGCAGTGAGTTTGCCTTTGTGATCTTGGGTGCCGCGCAGATGGCGGGCGTGCTGCCACAGGAATGGGCCAAATCGCTGACGCTGGCGGTAGCGCTTTCGATGGCGGCGACCCCGTTGCTGCTGGTGATCGCGGCCTATTTGGAAAGGAATGCGCCGAAAGACGATCGCCCAGCGGACGAGATCGACGAGGAAAATGCCAGCGTGATCATCGCCGGGTTTGGCCGTTTCGGCCAGATCGCAGGCCGTATGCTGCTGGCTAATGGGGTGCATACCGTGGTGTTGGATCACGATCCTGATCATATCGAAACGCTGCGCAAATTCGGCACCAAGGTGTTTTATGGCGATGCCACGCGTGTCGATCTGTTGGAAGCGGCTGGCGCGGCGCATGCCAAAATCCTGATCAACGCCATTGATGATGTGGAAGCCAACCTGCAACTGACTGAACTGGCCAAGCGTCATTTCCCGCATCTGAAGGTGGTGGCACGCGCCCGCGATGTGGATCACTGGTACCAGTTGCGGCAGTTGGGGGTAGAAAACCTGGAGCGTGAAACCTTTGAAAGTTCTTTGCGCATCGGGCGTGAAACGCTGGAATTATTGGGGCTGGATGCTTACGAAGCCCGAGAGAAGGCCGATACTTTCCGTCGCTATAACCTGAAGATGCTGGAAGATACGCTGGAAAATTACCAAGATACCGAATTCCGCATCGCCAGCCTGCAACGGGCGAAAGAGATGCTGTCGGCGGCTATCGAACAGGATCAGATGCGGCTGGTGCGTGTACAGCAGACCGGCTGGCGCGGCAGTATTGACGGCAAAGCGCCCGAGGAAGAGGTGGTAGAAGCGAAAGGGGGATGAGTTTTTTGGCCCTCGTCCACCAAGCTGTCTCTTGATCAGATCTTGAGGTAGGGGAATGAGCGTTTATTTCGGTCGCTAAACATGTTGTGTTCACTTGGCAATGTGATGAACGCGCCGTCCGTGGCGTGGTCGCTTATGCGCCGTGTCTGCGTTCAGCGCTTTCAATGGCTTCAACATCAGTGCTCATCTCACCAACAACAGGGTTTGACACGCTGTTATCAATAGCATTGTAAAATTTGCCCGTTACTCACAGATTCGGGTGTTAAGCGTTGGCGCGGGTGCAGGGCCCCGCCTTGGGCCCTGCAATTGCCGTCCATTATTGTTTCATCGGATTATGATCTTTTTACGGCAATTCCCATTACACCTGACTTACAGAGACGAACACGTTGTGTATAAGAGACAATCCACCAAGAGAAGACCAGGCAGTCTATTCAACTCAGGGCGACTTTAATCCCGAGAGCGATCAGCATCCCACCCAATAATTTGTCGACCACTTTTTGCGTTTTTTCCAGCCCACGGCGTACCGGCCCGCTCTGGATCAAAAACACCAGCACCGGCCACCAGATGGCTGAAAGGCCGAAAATAATCCCTGCGTACCACAGCTTTTCGCCGATACCGGAATTGATTTGCAGTACCTGAGTAAACACCGCCAGGAAGAACAGCGTGGCTTTCGGGTTGAGCAGGTTACACAGATAGCCCTGCACAAAGGCGCTTTTCAGGCTGACCTGCTGCTGAGGCAGGCTGCTGATGTTCATTTTGCTGCTACCGTGCGAGCGCAGTGCCTGAATGCCCACCCAGATCAGATAGACCGCCCCGGCATATTTCAGCACATTGAACAGCCACGGCGTGGTGGTGATCACCACTGCCAGCCCAGCGACGCAGTAAGACATATGGGTGGCGACGCCACAAATCACGCCGAATGCGGTCATCATTGCTGCCAAACGCCGATAACGGGCGGCATTTTTAATCACCAGAAAGAAATCTGGCCCAGGCGAAAGCATCCCCAGCGTGGCGATACCGGCAACGAATAATGAAGTTTCAAGCATAATGGTGTCTCAGAGGAAAAGGCATAACCGCGCTGATAATAACGCGACTCCCCCTGATGCGCATCAACCTATTGCAGTCATCTTTGGTTATATGATGAACATTCATTAAGGGGAGTGGTTGGGGACTATGAAGCAGGAATTAGCCAGTGAAATGCCGGGCGTACACCGGCAGCAGCGTGACATCACCCGCCTGTGTATTCAGTGCGCATTGCTGTTATTGCAGCATGGTGCGGAAAGCATGGTGGTGGAACAGTTATCAACCCGTCTGGGCCTGGCGCTCGGCATGGACAGCGTGGAAAGCTCGATTTCGGCCAATGCCGTGGTGCTGACCACCATCAGTAATGATGCCTGCCTGACGACCACGCGTAAGAATGTCGATCGCGGTATCAATATGCAGATCGTCACCGAGGTTCAGCATATTGTGATCCTCGCCGAGCATCGCCTGGCGGATGCGCAGGATGTGGCGCGGCGCTTTGACAAGATCCGCCCGTTGCGATATCCGCGTGGGCTGGTGGTGCTGATGGTGGCTTTGTCGTGCGGCTGTTTCAGCGTGCTGAATGGCGGTGGCGCGGATGCTTTTGCCGTCACTTTCTTGGCCAGTGGGGTGGCGATGTTTGTGCGCCAGATGCTTACGGCCCGCCATATGAATCCGTTGATTAACTTTTGCCTGACGGCGTTTGTCGCCACGTCGGTTTCCGGCCTATTGCTGCGGCTACCGATATTCAGCCAGACTTCAAGCGTGGCGATGGCGGCCAGCGTCCTGCTGCTGGTGCCGGGGTTCCCGCTGATTAACGCGGTGGCTGATATGTTCAAGGGCCATGTAAATACCGGGTTGGCACGTTGGGCGATGGCTAGCCTGCTGACGCTGGCGACCTGTATTGGCGTGGTGATGGCCATGTCGCTGTGGGATCTGCGGGGGTGGTCATGAGTCTGCTCTGGGCACTCTTGCAGGATATGCTGTTGGCTGCGGTGCCAGCGTTGGGGTTTGCCATGGTGTTCAACGTGCCCGCGCGCGCGCTGCGTTACTGCGCCCTGCTTGGCGCGGTGGGCCATGGTTCGCGTATGTTGATGATGCATTTTGGCATGAACATCGAGTGGGCTTCGTTTCTGGCGGCCATTCTGATCGGTATTATCGGCATCCAGTGGTCACGCTGGCTGTTGGCTCATCCGAAGGTTTTTACCGTTGCGGCGGTGATCCCGATGTTCCCCGGAATCTCTGCGTATACCGCGATGATCAGCGTGGTGGAGATTTCGCATCTGGGGTACAGCGAAGCATTGATGTCGGTAATGATTTCCAACTTCCTCAAGGCCTGTTTTATCGTCGGTGCGTTGTCGATCGGCCTATCGGTACCGGGGCTGTGGCTATACCGTAAACGTCCGGGGGTTTAAGCCCAGCGTGATTTCAGGCTGCCGCTTTGTGGTGGCTTGAAACTCATCGGGTGTTGAACGCTGGATATTAATGAGCCTAATAGGAGCTATCTTATATATTCATATTGCATGATTAGCCTATCGACGCTAGCAGGGGCTTTACGTATAGTGTGAACAATTTTGCTGCCTACACAGGGTTAAACAATGATTATCAGCCTGATCGCTGCCTTGGCGGCGGATCGCGTAATTGGTATGGAAAACGCCATGCCGTGGCACCTGCCAGCGGATTTAGCGTGGTTTAAACGTAATACGTTGAATAAGCCGGTTATTATGGGTCGTAAGACCTTTGAGTCCATTGGGCGCCCACTGCCGGGCCGGCATAATATCGTTTTGAGTAGCCAACCCGGTAATGAAGCCGAGGTGACCTGGGTCACTTCTCTGGATGAAGCGCTGGCTGCGGCCGGTCAGGTGGAAGAAGTCATGGTGATGGGCGGCGGCCGGGTTTATAGCCAGTTTCTGGCTCGTGCCAACCGACTGTACTTGACGCATATTGATGCCGAAGTTGAGGGTGATACCCACTTCCCGGATTATGAACCCGATGAGTGGGAAACGTCGTTCAGCGAGTTCCATGACGCTGACGAACTGAATTCTCACGGTTATTGCTTTGAGATTTTGGAACGCCGCTGAGTTGGCTAGAGAACAAATTGGGCACCCAAGGGTGCCCAATTTGTTTTATTAAAAGGCTGCCAGCGTATCCAAGCCGTCCATCGCTTCGCGACGGCTGGAGGGTTGGGTAAAGTACTGTTTGTCTTCCCAACGTAACAGCGTGAGATCGCCTCCCCAGCAGCAACCGGTATCCAGCCCGATCACCCCTTCCGGCGTACCTTTGCCTTCCAATGACGCCCAATGACCAAAAATAATGGTGTAATCGGGATCAACCAGGCGCGGCAGCTCAAACCAGGGTTTCAATGGCGAAGGCGCACTGCCCGGCGCATCTTTGCAGATCATGTCTAGCTGACCGTTCGGGAAGCAATAACGCATGCGCGTCAGGGCATTGGTACTGAAACGCAGGCGCGCCAGCCCGCTCAGCTCCGGGCTCCAGTTGTTTGGCATATCGCCGTACATGGCATCCAGAAACAGCGGATAGCTGTCGCTGCTTAACACCGCCTCCACTTCACGCGCGCATGTCTGCGCGGTGTCGATATCCCACTGCGGGGTGATACCGGCATGGCCCATGATCAGCTTACGCTCATCATCCACCTGCAATACCGGCTGGCGGCGCAGCCAGTTAATCAGTTCGTCCCGATCGGGGGCTTCCAGCAGCGGTGTGAGAAGATCTTTGGGTTTGTTGCGACTGATACCCGCATACACCGCCAGCAAATGCAGATCGTGATTACCCAACACCATACGCACGGCGGGCCCGAGCGAGCGCACATAGCGCAAGACCTCAAGCGAAGCGGGGCCGCGAGCGACCAGATCGCCCGTTAGCCACAGTTGGTCGTGCTGCGGATCGAAAGAAACCTGGGCTAACAGCGCCTGCAGTTCATCGAGGCAGCCATGAATATCACCGATAAGATAGGTCGACATATTAATGAATCAACGCTGGAATGGCTAAACGGAACACCGGAATCTCAGTGCGGAACGTTTGACCTTGGTGATCAACCATCTCGTAGTGGCCTTCCATGGTGCCCAACGGCGTTTCGAGAACGGCACCGCTGGTATATTGAAATTCGCTGCCGGGCTGGATAATCGGCTGTTCACCGATCACGCCTTCACCCTGCACTTCGGTTTGACGACCGTTACTGTTGGTAATCAGCCAGTAACGGCCAAGTAGTTGCACGTCGAAACGCCCCAGATTACGGATGGTAATGGTATAAGCGAAGACGTAACGCTCTTCCTCAGGTATCGACTGTGATTCCACATAAATACTTTGTACCTGAATACATACGCGGGGCGAATCAATCATGGCGACTACTCCTTATTGCTGCTGCGCTGAAAGCCAATTTGCCAGCTTGCAGTACTGCGCTACAGAAATATTTTCTGCTCTGAGCGTCGGATCGACGCCGAGTTCCGTCAACTGTTCTGGGGTAAACAGATCGCCCAGGCTGTTGCGGACCGTTTTCCTGCGCTGGTTAAACGCCTGGGTGGTGATGCGGCTTAACATACGGACATCACCAACCGGATGCGGGATCTCGCGGTGTGGCACCAAACGGACCACGGCGGAATCGACTTTAGGTGGTGGAGCGAACGCGGTAGGCGGCACTTCCAGCACCGGAATAACGTTGCAATAATACTGCGCCATCACGGTTAAACGCCCGTAAGCTTTGCTGTTCGGGCCGGCAACCAGACGGTTTACCACTTCCTTTTGCAACATGAAGTGCATGTCGTGAATAGCGGAAGTATAGCTGAAAAGATGGAACATCAGCGGCGTCGAAATGTTATACGGCAGGTTGCCGAATACGCGCAGCGACTGACCTGCTTCTTCAGCCAGTTCGGCGAAGTTGACCGTCATGGCGTCTTGCTGGTGGATCGTCAGTTTGTCTTTCAACTGTGGATGCACGGCTAAGCGAGCCGCCAGATCGCGATCCAGTTCGATCACCGTCATGCGATCCATACGTGCGCCAACCGGTTCGGTCAGCGCCCCTAAGCCGGGGCCGATCTCAATGACCGCTTCACCCGGCTGAGGATGAATGGCCGAAACAATGCTATCGATGACAAACTGATCGGTTAAAAAGTTCTGTCCAAAGCGTTTGCGGGCAAAATGCCCTTGGTGGACTCTATTATTCATTACAATTAATTATCATTTTAATGGCGAGATTTAAGGCCGTTTTGAAGCTGCCTGCATCGGCGGTGCCGGTGCCAGCCAGTTCCAACGCGGTACCATGGTCGACCGAGGTACGGATAAAAGGCAAACCGAGAGTGATATTCACCGCCCGGCCAAACCCTTGGTATTTTAGCACTGGCAGGCCCTGATCGTGATACATCGCCAGCACGGCATCTGCATGTTGCAGATATTTGGGCTGGAACAGCGTATCTGCCGGTAATGGGCCGATCAGGTTGATGCCGTGGCTGCGCAGAGTGTCGAGGGCCGGAATGATCACATCCAGCTCTTCACGGCCCATATGGCCGCCTTCCCCGGCGTGCGGGTTCAGCCCACAGACGTAGATCTGCGGCTGTTTGATGCCAAATTTACTCTTCAGATCGCTGTCGAGAATGGTGATCACCTCAAACAGGCTCTGCTGCGTAATGGCACCCGGCACCGCCAACAGCGGCAGGTGCGTGGTGGCCAGCGCAACGCGCAGCTCTTCGGTCGCCAGCATCATCACCACGCGATCGCAATGACTGCGATCGGCAAAGAATTCGGTGTGGCCGGTAAACGGCAGCCCACCGTCGTTGATCACGCTTTTGTTAACCGGCCCGGTAATCAGTGCGGCAAACTCGCCATTCAGGCAGCCATCGCAGGCGCGTGCCAGAGTCTCGACGACGTAAGCGCTGTTGGCAACGTTCAGCTCACCCGGTACCACGGTTGTGGCGGCGTTTACAGGGAGGATCGTCAGTGTGCCTGCGCGTTGTGGTTGTGCCGGATGTGCGGGTTGATAGTCACGCAGCATCAACGGCAGCTGTAACAGCCGGGCGCGTTCAAGCAACAAGGCCGGATCGGCACACACCACCAGTTCAACAGGCCAATCCTGTTGCGCCAGCACTGCCACCAAATCCGGCCCAACCCCGGCAGGTTCGCCGGGGGTGATTACGATTCGTTTATTGTTGTGCATTGCTTCCATCGAGGATCTTCACGTAAGCAGCGGCACGTTGTTCCTGCATCCAGGTTTGCGCTTCTTCGGCAAACTTGCGGTTGAACAGCATGCGGTAAGCACGATCTTTCTGCGCCGCGTCGGTTTTATCCACTTGGCGGGTATCCAACAGTTGGATCAGATGCCAGCCGAAAGAAGAGTGTACCGGTTCACTGACTTCACCTTTCTGCAGCTTCATCAGCGCATCACGGAAGGCAGGATCGTACATGTCTGGAGAGGACCAGCCCAGATCGCCGCCCTGGAGTGCAGAACCCGGATCCTGCGAAAGCTGTTTGGCTTCATCTTCAAACTTCGCCGTACCACTCTTGATGGCAGCGGCCACTTCCTGCAATTTTGCGCGCGCCTGATCGTCGGTCATCACCACGGAAGGCTTCAGCAGAATATGACGAGCATGCACTTCGGTCACCGAAATGGACTGGTTGCCCCCGCGCATATCGTTCACTTTCAGAATGTGGAAACCGACACCGGAACGGATCGGGCCGACAACATCGCCTTTCTTGGCGCTAATCAGCCTTTCTGCGAACAGCGTAGGCATTTCTTGCAGCTTACCCCAGCCCATCTGGCCGCCTTTCAGCGCCTGAGAGTCGGCAGAGTAGGTGATCGCCAGCTTACCGAAGTCGGCACCGCCGTTGATTTCACCCACCAGGCGTTTTGTCAGCGCTTCGGCTTCATCGACCTGTTTTTGCGACGGGTTTTCCGGCAGCGGGATCAGAATGTGGCTGAGGTTGACCTCAGTATCGCCACCGTTCTGAGCACCCACCTGTTTAGCCAGTGCGTCGACTTCCTGAGGCAGAATAGTGACACGGCGGCGTACTTCATTATTACGCACTTCCGAGATCAGCATTTCTTTGCGGATTTGCGCGCGATAGGTGTTGTAGTTCAAACCTTCAGCCGCCAGGCGAGTACGCATTTGATCGAGGCTCATTTTGTTCTGAGCGGCGATATCGGTAATCGCTTTGTCCAGATCGGCATCAGAAGCGGTAATTCCCATCTTTTGCGCCATCTGCAACAGGATGTTATCCATGATCAAACGTTCAATGATCTGGTGACGCAACGTTTTGTCGTCTGGCAACTGCTGGCCAGCCTGCTGTGCGTTAAGTTTCACGGATTGCATTAAACCGTTCACGTCGCTCTCAAGTACCACACCGTTATCCACGACGGCGGCGACTTTATCCACTTCTTGGGGTGCTGCGAACGCGGTATTGGCACAAACCACCAATCCGAGAAGAAGCGTTCTCCAGTTCTTCATACATTTCCCATTATTTAGTCCGCAAATGCGGGTGAAAGTTGTCGTTTTTCAAGGTGTTCAATATACCCGCTTACCTGCGGGTATACATCAGAATGCGCGCTGGTAAGGCAAGATGCCGGAGCGCAGCATTTCCGTGGTGCCTAGGCTATGATCGTTGCTCAGGCCACGGAGTTCGATGTTGAATGAAACTTTGTTGTCATATTTACTGGTCTGGTTCCCGGCATCCCAATCGGTAATTTTCCGTTCGTATCCCAGGTTAACCGCCCAGCAGCAGGTGTTGTAACGCACGCCCACCAACTGGTTAGCCGTCTGCTTCGCACGGGTATCATAGTAATAAGCCCCTACGACGGCCCAACGATCAGCGATCGGCCAACTGGCAACGGTCCCGACCTGCGAAATACCGTCCTGATAGCCTGGGTTTTTAATCCCCGGCAAGGTTGCCGCAATATATTCCGAGCTGGCATAACGGTAGTTCAACTGAAGCATACGGTTTGCATCTTTGCGGTATTCAATCACTGAATCACCTAATGCAACGCTATTAAGACGGGTGTCGTACTGCACCCCGCCCCGCAGGCCCCAGCGATCGTCAATCTTCCAATAGGTGTCACCAGCCCATACTACGCTGCCGGTATCATCATTGTTATCAAAGCTACTGCTTTTATCCCCCGTCCGCGAACGGTTGAGGTAATAGATTTGACCAACAGAAGCATTGAAACGTTCAACTAGCGCATCATCATAAATACGCGATGTAACACCGGTTGCCAGACGATTCTGTGAAGCGATGCGATCCAACCCGCTGTATGAGCGGTCGCGGAACAGACCGGAGTAGTCGGTTTGCAGCAGCGTTGAGTCATAGGTATAGATGTTGCTTTGATCGCGATACGGAACATACAGATACTGCATCCGTGGCTCAATGGTCTGGGTATAGTCTTGCACCCAGTCCATTGGGCGTTCAAACACCACTTTGCCATCGGTTTTTAGCTGCGGCAGGATTCGGTTGACCGAACCGTCGAGATTTGGCGCAGCGTTACCGGTGCGGCCTGCATAGTCCGTGGCAAAACTTTTCGGAATATCCTGTTGGTAGTGCGTAGCCATCACTTTGGCTTCGGTGTTCAGGCTGCCCCAACTGTTCGCCAGCGGCAGATTGATCGCCGGTTCAACATGCCAACGGGTGGTTTCCGGGTTGTTCGGATTCACACTGGAGAATTTGGCCACTTGGCCGTAAGTGTGCAAATCAAACGGGCCGATATCGGTTTTATAATAGTTGAGGTCCAACTGGGGCTGCGCCCGGTAAGCATTCTGGTTACCGACCCCGCTGAAAATCTGGAACTGTTTTGATGCCAGCGTGGCATCCCAGTTTTCATTGGCATAACCGGCGCTGAATTTCTGCGTAGCATAGCCATCGGTCGTTGCACCGTATTTGGAATCCAGATCGGTGAAGTAATAGGGATCGCTGACTTTGGTGTAATCGATGTTGAAACGCCACACCTTATCCATCACGCCGCTATGACCCCAATAGAACAGCCAGCGTTTGCTGTCGTCCATTTCGCCGTGATCGTTCTCAAACTGGCGATCGCTTGGCAGCCAGTCCAATGCCAGGGTACCCAGGCCCGGTTGCAGCAGGTAGCGGAATTCGTTCTGCCACTGCAGGCCACGCTGGGTCATATAATGTGGCGTAATAGTGGCATCAAAGTTTGGCGCGATGTTCCAGTAATACGGCAACGTGAACTCGAAGCCGTTGTTGCTGCCATATTTGGCGTTCGGGATCAGGAAACCTGAGCGGCGTTTGCTGCCTACTGGCAGTTGCATATAGGGGCTGTAAAATACCGGTACACCGCCAATCTTGAAGCGGGCATTCCAGATTTCGGCCACTTCCTCTTCGCGATCGTGGATCACTTCAGAGCCTACTACGCTCCAGCTGTTATCGCCCGGCAAGCAGGAGGTAAAGGTGCCATTTTCCAGAATGGTGTAGCGGTTCTGGCCACGCATCTTCATTTTGTCGGCGTCACCGCGCCCCTGTCGGCCCACCATCTGGTAGTCACCTTTATACACGTCGGTGTCTTTGGTGTTCAGGTTTGACCAGGCTTTCGGGCCTTTCAGTTTGATCTGATTATCATCGTAATGCACATTGCCAGTGGCAGTGACGGTACGGATAGGATCAGGCTGCCCCGCTTTTTGCGTCTGGTTCATTTCAACCTGTTCCGCCGTCAGCGTACTGTTACCCTGTTGGATGTTGACGTTACCGCTAAACAGGGCACTGCTCGGGTAGCTGGACTGTGAGTCATCAGCAAGGATGGTCACGGGGAGGCTGTTGGGGTCGCCGATGATGACAGGTTTATCGTAAGTAGGTACGCCGAGCATACATTGCTCAGCCAGATCAGCCAGTGCATGCTGGCTGTAAAGTGCCGTCCAAATCAGTGTGGCCAGCAGTGTTGGGAAACTTTTTTTCATACGCAGTTTTGGTGTTCCGTCATCAGAGGCTCATGTCCGGCAAACGGTCAGAGACTATATTACTCATCGGCGTTGCGCTAGTGTTAAATCCTGCAGTTTGACTGCGTCGTCGTTAGGCGCAGAGATAAATGACAGGTATGATAATCGAAATCTTGGGAAAAAGCGCCTTAACCCTTGCGTGAAACGGAGGGGAATGTGCGGTTTGCGGTTGATAATTGAGGAGCCTATGCAGTATTGGGGCAAACTGCTCGGAGTGATTGTTGCCATTTGGTCTGGCGCGGGATTCTGGGGTGTAGTGTTGGGGCTGATTGTCGGCCATATGATCGATACCGCGCGTAATAACAAGCGCAGTCGAGGCTTTTTTACCGACCAGCAAACGCGGCAGACGCTGTTCTTCCGCACGACTTTTCAGGTGATGGGCCACCTGACCAAATCAAAAGGACGCGTTACCGAAGCCGATATTCAGATCGCCAGCCTGTTTATGGATCGCCTGCAACTGCACGGCGAGGCCCGTACTGCGGCGCAGCAGGCGTTTCGCGAAGGTAAGCAGAGCCAGTTTCCGCTGCGTGAAACGTTGCAGCAGTTCCGCAGCATCTGTTTTGGGCGTTTTGATCTGATTCGGATGTTTCTGGAAATTCAGATCCAGGCGGCTTTTGCCGATGGATCACTGCATCCGAACGAAAGGCAGGTGCTGTATGTGATCGCCGAAGAGCTGGGGATTTCACGCGCGCAGTTCGACCAGTTCCTCAGCATGATGGAAGGCGGACGTCAGTTTGGCGGCGGTAGCTGGCAGGGGCAACAAGGGAACTACTCGCACGGCGGTTACCAGCAGGCGCAGCGCGGCCCGACGCTGGAGGATGCCTGTAAAGTGCTGGGCGTCAACAGCACTGACGATGCGGCTATTATCAAGCGAGCCTACCGCAAACTGATGGGTGAACATCATCCGGATAAACTGGTGGCGAAGGGCTTGCCGCCGGAAATGATGGAGATGGCCAAGCAGAAAGCGCAGGAGATTCAGGCAGCCTATGACCTGATCAAGCGCGAGAAAGGCTTCAAGTAGCTTATTTAGACATAGATATATAAAGAGGGGCCTGGTTAACCGGGCCCCTCTTTATTGAGATCAGAAATCCGGTTCCGCACGAAAATGCAGCGGCGTTTGGAATGCCGGATGGGTGATACGCAACTCTTGCGCGTGCAACTGTAGGCGTGGTGCCATCGCCTTGGCTTCAGGATGTGCGTAAAAACCGTCCCCCAGGATCGGGTGCCCCAGCGCCAGCATATGAACACGCAACTGGTGCGAACGCCCGGTGATCGGCTTCAGCAGTACCCGCGTACTGCCGTCAGCATCCCGAGAAAGCACCTGATACTCAGTCTGTGCCGCTTTGCCGGTTTCGAAACACACCTTTTGCAGCGGCCGGTTTGGCCAATCACAGATCAGCGGTAAATCCACCAGCCCCTCGTCATGTTCCATATGCCCCCACACGCGGGCGATATAGGATTTCTGTGGTTCACGCTCGCGGAACTGGCGCTTAAGCTCGCGTTCTGCGGCTTTATTCAGTGCAACCACAATCACCCCGCTGGTGGCCATATCCAGACGATGCACCGATTCAGCGGCGGGGAAATCGACCTGGATGCGCGTCATCACGCTGTCTTTGTTTTCGGGCGCACGGCCTGGAACGGAAAGCAGTCCGCTAGGCTTATTGACCACGATGATGTGCTCATCCTGATGAATTACTATCATAGGTACCTGTTTATAGATGGTTTTATTGACTTCAATGCCATGTCTTTTTTGCTGGTTAGCAGGTGAGGACTGCCTGAATGATAGTGGATAAGGGCAGTCCTTATCCATATATACTCGAAATAATTCGAGTTAGGTTGCAAGTGTGAGAGTCGCCGGAGCATAGAAAACAGATGTGACGAAGGAGAATAGATGCAGACAACAACCCTCCAGGCTTAATGATGGCGAGTATATCTCAGCATCGCTATGGATGAGCGGTTTTATATGCAGGCATTTATCATAATTATTGAGATAGAAATGATGAGATGCCTGTCTTTAACTTTTACCTATTATAAAAGTGTTTAATATGGCACAGTTCTTTTTCTATTATCTCTCAACGAGATCCTTTAATGATTTAACAAGTACACCCTCTGGTCGCTCAAACTCATACAGTTGCGAGAAATGGTCATCATTGCCGACCTCCTGGTAGATAACATCGTCACCGGCTTCTTTTAGTGCGGTATAAAGTTCTTTAGAATGCCGGATTAATTCAGGCAGTTCCCCGCCGCCGACATGGATCGTCGTTGGCCCACCTTTTATTGGCTGATGAAGCGGGCTGTATTTTTCGATCTCGCTATGGGTCAATGACAGCTTGTCATTCAGCCAGCATAAGCGGATAGGCTGTAAATCGACCAGTGCACTGATAGGCATTGAGTGTGAAATCAGAGGGTGATTACGATAGAGCGCCGTTAAATGCCCGCCCGCAGAATGGCCGCCCAGGCACACTTTACCTTCAGTGATATTAAAGGTTGCCTTATGCTGTTTTAAATAGTCCAGCAACTGGCCAATCTCACCAACGATCTGCGTCATTGATGCTTCTGGGGCCAAAGTATATTCAGCAAGAATAACGTTGATACCCGCGTTTAAAATGCCACGGGCAATAAAAGCAAAATCCTCTTTATTACAGTTTTGCCAGTAACCGCCATGAATAAAGATAAAGGTGGGACAATCTTTTTTATTGGCCGGGAAGTAATCAAAAGTCGTTCTTGGGGATGAGTGATAATGTATATTGGTTTGCGCATTTCTCTCAGCGTATAATTTTGCACTTCTATGCTGAAATTCCTCTAACAGCTTTGGGAAATTCTTAACGGCTTTGGTGTTATTGTAAGCTGCATCTAATTGGCTGCGCGACATTCCTCTGTAAACTTCCTTCATATAATCCCTCTATCTTTATGTATTTATTTCGGGGAGCATATCATTCGGTTTATTAGGGCTGTTAAACATAAAGTGTGTTTCACTTTATCGATGGGAATGGATCGTGATTCGGCAAAACAGTCCCTCTCCCAGAGGGACTGTTTTGCCGCTAATAGTAGTAAGCGCCTACTTCACCAACTCCAGCGTCAACGTGGATTCACTCATCCGGCTTGCCGACACTCTGGCTTCAGACTCTGGCAGCGTCGGCTCTATCTCCAGGCGCGCCGTGAGGACTTTGCCCTTGGCAAGCTGACCATTCTGAACGGCTGCCACCGTTTGGCCCGCCTGTAGCAACTGTTCGTTGGTTGGCGTGCCGCTTATCATCCCGGTGGGCGTGGTGTTTACCACCTGCACACTGTGGCCGTCTATTTGCACATCAAACAGGCGGACCACCGTGCTGCCGCGCTCGCCATAACGCAAATCCCCACGCAACGCCAGGCGCATGGTCTGGGTGTAGGGGCACACCACGTTCAGCATCAAGGTGCGCTTGCCGGGGGTCACTGCATTACCCCCGGTGGAGGCGCTTTGCATCTGCCAGCGGGATTGGCTGCCGTAGTCAATCACACTGCCCCCGACAGACAGGTTGCAACTGCTGTCCATCGGCAAGGGGGGCGGCTGAAGTGAGGGATCGCCCATTACGGGGGAAACGGCACCAGCTGCCTTGCTGATCAATAGCCCCAGGATCAGGGCGGTATA
>NZ_JBXUGP010000051.1:0-16175 GCF_057180605.1 Serratia sp. HNCC26DJ206 | reverse complement strand
GCTATCAAAGCGGCATTATCGGGTAATTGAGTTCAATCAATATTCATGATGGCCACGGCAGAGGAATCTGTCATGGCCTTTAGGGTTCTGACCAGGGCGGTACCCGGACCTGTGGGCCAGCTTTCTCTATGTCATGGCCGGTAGTATGAACATCCCAGCACGCTGGGTGAGATTGTCATACAGGCCGACCAGGCATCTGTCGCGCGGTGACCCCAGCAAAGCGCTTACTGCACCCCGGCATGCCCTGCAACGTAAGCTGCTTGATGGTCTGCGCTATCTGCTAGAAGAGTTGAAACTGAACCAGCCCCAGCCCTCGGACAGCTGGCTGACACAGGATGCGCTCTGGCTGGTGAGTAAGACCACTTCCGACAAACTGCGCGCCTATCTGCTGTCGCAGGGCATGGATGGCATACCGGCCAGCAATCTGGCGGTTTTCAATGTATTACCGTCGTGTAGGACGATACCCATAGTAGCTCTGAAGTGTGTTATCTCCCCATGATTTAGAAACACTGGGGCTTCACTGTAATGACCGCATCAAAATGAGACATACATCGCATTTATGACAAACGATAAATTTTAAGGCTTTATTGGGGGGTGTTCTAACAATTAAATTCTAATTATAAAAAAATCAATTGATTAACTTAAATTTCGAGTCCAGTTAGCGGAACCAAATTTAACGCCATGAACTTTTAAAGACGTTCGTGGCGTTTTTCATTTCAATACCTTAGCCAGCAACAAACGTCTATCGGATCATCCAGAGTAATTGATGTGCTCTATCCACATAGCGCAGGTATTGCAGCGATAACGGCAACCTATAGTTATTAGGCTACCGCGCCTTACGCAGGGTGATATTGATACGGTGCGAGCCCACCAGCGAGTGATAACCTTCTTTTACCGGCAAAATGCCGTGAAAACACAAACGCGACGGGCCGCCCCAAACCACCACATCACCATGGGCCAATGGAATACGCTGCGTTCTATCGCTGCGCTGCAAGCCACCAAACTGAAATACCGCCGGTAGCCCCAGTGATACCGAAACGATCGGTGCACTGAAATCGTGCTCATCTTTGTCCTGATGCAGTGACATTTTACTGCCCGGATCGTAACGGTTGATCAGGCAGGCATCCGGCACGTAGTGACCAAATCCAGCTTGTTGCGCCGCCTCGTCGGCCAGCGCCATCAAAATTGCCGGGATCGACGGCCAACGCTTGCCACTGCCAGGATCACGGGCGGAATAGCGGTAACCTTGGCTATCGCTGGTCCAACCGTTGCCACACCAGCTCATCGCCACCGACATGGTAAAACCACCTGGCGTGGTCATATGTCGCCACGGTACCTGTGCTACCACGGTGTGAACTGCGGCCAGCAATTCCGGGCCGTGGTCACGCACAAAGCCATGCAGCACGACTGCACCCGGCGCGATTTCTTCACGCCACGGCGGCGGTAATGCATCTTCAAAGAGATCGAGCGTCATGATTAATGCTTGTATAAATACACAGTTATATTCTAACCCCTCATCGCCACTTGTCCAGTAGCAGGAAACCGCATTGCCATAATTCTGATTTAACAGTGAATCAATGTTGTTACAGTGTCACTTTTAAGCAAAAAATGTCCATTGAATCGGCGACCGGCATAGCACTGTGGCGTTAGCGTTTTCAGCAACTCCAGTTCAAAGGTCTGTTGCTGTATGTCCAGCTTGGTAAAACGCGCATCGAGGAAGTCAAAATAACAGCGTACCTGCGGATAAAGTGCCTTAAACAGACTCTCTTTGGCGGAAAACACCAATGTCAGCAATTGCTCAAAAGCCTGTGGCTGCTGGCGTAACCACCCATATTCCAGTTCACTGATAATCCCGCTCCATAAGTCTTCGGCACGTTTGGCGGGCATCAGTGTTTCCACGTCGATACCGATGCCTCCCAGGCCGTTTTTACGGTGGGCAGCGCACAGCGCCGTATCTACATTATGGCTGATCGCCCCTGCAATACCCTGCGGCCACAGCGGTGCACGGTCTTCACCGCGCAATAGCGTAAAATCATGATGCCCCAGTTTTGCCAGCACCTGCCGTGCCAGATAACGTCCGGCCAGATATTCTGCCCGGCGCTTTGTCACCGCAGGGGTTAAATGCTCAGGGAAACCGATCCCGGCCGACAGGAACAGTTCATCGCGATAAGCCGCCACAGAAAAATGGCAACGGACAATCAGCCCTGGATAATCAGCAATCGTCAGCCATTCAATATGGGTAATAAAAGAAGTTAACACGCTTCGTCCGTGATAAAAGTGCAGATGAGGTAGTGTATACCTAAAGTACTTGGAGTTGCAGCGAGATGGCACGCAGGGTAAGTCTCATACCATAGTCTTCAGCCACTTACGCGATATCACAACAGGCAATGATGCTAAATCTTTAGTCAAAATTATTTAACCATAAAATATTAAGGGATATAGTCTAATTAGACCCCCATTTTTTTGAATGACTCAGCCAATAATATTCAATTTGTTTTATAAAGGAATTCGCTATTCTTAATCACGACCAAACGGTCTTATGGTATTAACACATACCTAACGCTTTTACAGACACCATGAATAAACCTGGGGATTTTTCTGCATACCGAATTAACCCTAACCAATATAGGATAAAAGGAATTATTATGAATAAAATTAATCAACCACTAAAATCAGCTATTGCATTAACATTTATAATCAGCATTGCGACCTTTGCTGCTGAAAATAAGCCAGATGATTTTTCTGCAACGTCTGATGCTCATGCAGAGCAACGCATCAATAAAAGTTTAGAGGAATTTAAGGCGGAGAGAAAAACCGTAGAAAAAAACCTCAGAAATTTTGATGACTTGGACTTTAATGTTTATAGCCATCAGAAATGGGACGAAATGGATCGAAGCCATGCTGCGGACATTATCGTTCACTACCCTGATGGCACGGTGACAAAGGGTTTGAAAGAACATTTAGAGCGTTCAAAGAAAATCTTTGCTTTTGCACCTGATACAGAAAACCCAATCCACCATGTACGTATTGGTCAAGGCGATTACACGGCCGTAACGGGTATATGGCGTGGGACGTTCACTAAACCAATGGTGTTATCAGATGGCACAGTCATTCAACCAACGGGTAAGCGTTTTGAAATCGAGATGGCAACCATCGGCCGATGGAATGATAAAGGCACCATGGATGAAGAATGGTTGTTCTACGATGATTATACTTTTATGAAGCAGCTAGGGTTACTGAAATAAATTTATAGATCTACACCTTTGTAGTAAATAAATTTTGACTATAGGGAGACTCGCCACACTTTTAATCATATGTGTATTATCTCCCTTGAAGCTCGAATAATTTTAGGTTTATACCTAATAATTGCTACACTATTTAATAAGAAATCGCGCAGAAATAAATAATAGTTAAAATGGGTAATTTAATGAAAAACACTCTGCTATCTTCTGTGATCCTGATGTCTAGCTTTGTTATGGTTACTGCCCCGCAGGCAGCTCAAAAAGAAACCATCAAGCTTGATACGATTTTACAAGCCATTGACAGCATGGAGCCAACACAATTCGCCAAGTTGTTAACTGACGATTCAAAGTTTAAATTTGGTAATTTCCCAGAAGCAACGGGAAAAGAATCGATTGCAAAAGCTCAGACAGATTTTTATAGCAGCATTAAAGGGTTAAAACATGAAGTTGTGCATTCCTGGCATGATAAATCAGGCATTGTTGCTGAAATGAACGTCACTTATACCCATCACGATGGCAGCACGGTAACGTTGCCAGTAACCGATGTATTTAAAATCAAAGACAATAAAGTGGCAGGCACATATATCTATATGGACATTGCCCCTCTTTATGCCTCTAAGTAAGTCGGTAAAATCCCCGGCAAATACGCCGGGGATCTAACTATAAGAGACAGTAGCAGAGGGGCAAAGCGAGGTTACAGAACCCCCTTCATCGTTTTTTCAAAATCGCTCCAGGCACAGAACCCCTCTTGATCAACCGGGCAACCCTCCAGCTCCAGGGTGACTCGCTGTGGTGGCTTCTGTAGCGTCAGCGGCTCGGCATTACGCAACTGTTCAGTCGACTGATAAACATATTCAATCTTCAGCAGATCGCGATCGCTCTTGCCATCGTGCCAGCGTTGAAAGACCAGTTTGCCACCAATCGGCGTTTTCTCGTATTGATGCGGTAGTTGGTAAGGCTTGAATTGCATAGCAGAAAGCAACGAAGCAATGTTGGAATCATGCCCCACCAGCACGGTCAACTTTGGTGAACCGGCTTTACGCTCGCCAATCAGCGCCGAGCTAATATAGGTCAGCAACGGTTTCGCCACGTTCTGCGCTACCACCGTTGAGGTAAACAACGAGTCCTGATAGCCGTCTTTCAGTTGCGCCAGTTGTTGCCATTGGTGCGGCGTCACGATCTTGCCCCAAGCGACATTCTTCATCGGAAAGCCTTCGTAATACTGCAACATAAAGGCATCCACCAGCGAGTTGCCCACCTTCAGCGGGCCAGAGACCCCTGGCTCTTTCCCCGGCACCGCACTCATTTTGCTAGGTTCGGCGGTCAGATCGCACTGCTTGTCAGTTTTGCAGGCGGTAGAGTCCTTGTAATCAATAATTTGTGCCAGTTGCTTGTAGGAAGCATCCAGCTTCAGCGAAGCCAGCTTAGCATTCATCGCGCTCAACGCCTGCTGGTTAAAAGCATCGCTATTATCGGTGATGATCGGGTTAAACGTGGGGTCCATTTCCCCCATTTTGTCCTGATGATGGACGCTGATATCACAGCCGGGAAACGCTCCGTTGCTAAAGAATTGGGCAGTAGCGACGGTCCGCTGCAAGCTGTTGGCATAGACATACACGCTGCCATCGGCTGGGCACCCTTCTTGCGGCAACACACCGGTTTGTTTCAGCCACGCGTTGAAATAGTGGCCCATATACACTTCCAGCACGCCGCCTTTGGTGGTCAGCAACCCGCCCGGAGTATCCCATTGTGGCCAGGCTTTTGGCGTTGATTGTGCCAGTACGCTGCCGTTGTTCGCCAATGGAGCACGCAGGTTATGTCGGCTCATCACCAACACTTGCTGTAGTTGATAATCTTGAGTTTCGGCGATCGCAGATCCGGTGAACAGCAGTGGCAGGCAAAGTAACAATGTTGATTTTTTCATCCGCAGAGGTTCCTGAAAAGTGATTATTTTTAATAGGTTAACGCTCAGCGAACTATGATGGCGGGGTTAGGCATAAAAGTATGTGAGGAGTATCACGGGGAGGAAGTGCAACAGCGGCCGGCAATGGCTGACAGTAAGCTGGCAAGATGCCCGCTGATTAGCGAAAAACCTCCACATCAGTGGCGTTAAAAATGCGCGATAATGAGCTAAATTTGCTAAAACCTCAACAAGTTGCGCATTCTGTAAGCAAACAGTCACAGAATGCATAATCCGCCTTTGACTTCCCTCTGGCCCCCCGTTATGATTTCGCTTGTTCACACGATTCCTCTGTAGTTCAGTCGGTAGAACGGCGGACTGTTAATCCGTATGTCACTGGTTCGAGTCCAGTCAGAGGAGCCAAATTTAACACCATGGATAGCCACTATTGTCCATGGTGTCTCAAAGTAAAATCCCCTTCTTGCAGTTCAAATTACACTCTGTTCCATATTGGTATACTGGAATCCAGCCTTTCTGGGGGCTTCACAAGGACTCGAATCGGCAAGGTTTAGATCCTTGGTACAGACCTCCACCAGTGTTATTAAAGTGGCTCGCGAACAACTATTGCCTTATAGAACAATATCTGCGAAGAACTTGGTGGTCTCACTATCGAAACCTGACGCCTGTTCCACCAATTTGTTATTAAAAATAGCCTGCTTCCTATTCCACAGCACTTGCCTGTACATTCTTTCCAATAACTGACATAAGCCACAAAACCCTTTTCTTTCATGAACGATCCATAGTGAACTCGCTGGTTTCACTCTCTCATTCTTAGCTAGCCTCTCCTGAGCACTTACTTCACATTCGAAAAATCAGATATAATATTGACTTTGTTTGTTAGCGTTTTAAGATGATAGGAGTTATTTGAGTTGGAGCCATCATGACAACACTCACCCCCTTGCAGCTCTTCAAAAACCTGTCAGACGAAACCCGCCTGAATGTCATCCTGCTGCTACGAGAATCCGGCGAACTCTGTGTTTGCGAGCTTTGTAACACACTCAATGAGTCTCAACCCAAGATTTCTAGACACCTGGCCATGCTCAGAGAGTCTGGGCTTTTACTGGATCGCCGCGCCGGAAAGTGGATCCACTATCGCCTGTCACCGCATATTCCTGCCTGGGCTGCCGCCGTGATTGAGCAGGCCTATCTCAGTCAACGAGACCAAATCGTTTTACTGGCACGCGGAAATGGAACGATAAGCAGTAAAGCTGCCTGTCTGTGATGGACTAAAAAAATTTACTCTTTCATATCTGTTTTTTCACATTTGATTGAGTAAGGTGACAGACTGATTCAATAACAGAAAGGATGGAATCGATGAAAACGCTCTCAGTGTATGACCCGGCACTCTGTTGCAGTACCGGCGTATGCGGCACTGATGTTGACCAGGCCTTGGTCACCTTCTCTGCTGATGTGGAATGGCTAAAAAAGCGCGGAGTCACCGTGACACGTTACAACCTTGCCCAACAGCCTATGGCCTTTATCGACAATACGCTGGTCAAAAATTTCCTTGAAAACTCAGGGGCTGAAGGCCTGCCGCTCATTCTGCTGGATGGCGAATTTGTCATGGCAGGGCGTTACCCTACCCGTGCTGACCTGGCTCGCTGGTGCAAACTGCCGCTGGAAATCACCGGCATTGCACCGAAAAGCTGCTGTGGTGGCAACACATCCTGCTGTTAGTCAACGCATGGAGGGAAGGTCATGAAATTCTTACAACATCCACCGGTTTTTCTCTTTTTTACCGGGAAAGGCGGGGTCGGTAAAACATCCATTTCCTGCGCCAGCGCGATTACCCTGGCGGATGCCGGTAAGCGCGTCTTGCTAGTCAGTACCGATCCGGCCTCGAATGTCGGGCAGGTGTTTAATCAGCCCATCGGCAACCAGATTACCGTGATCGCAAACGTGCCAGGATTGTCTGCGCTGGAAATTGACCCACAAGCAGCGGCTCAGCTTTACCGCTCACGTATTGTTGACCCCGTCAAAGGTCTGCTGCCAGAGGCAGTGGTTCGCAGCATCGAAGAGCAATTGTCAGGTGCCTGTACCACTGAGATTGCCGCGTTTGATGAGTTCACCGGTTTATTGACTGACGCTGCACTGCTGAATGATTTTGACCATGTGATTTTCGATACGGCTCCCACCGGGCATACCATCCGTTTACTACAGCTTCCGGGGGCCTGGAGCAGTTTCATCGACAGTAACCCGGAGGGTTCTTCGTGTCTGGGCCCGCTGGCCGGTTTGGAAAAACAGCGCGACCGTTATGCCCAGGCATTACAGGCCTTGTCCGATGCAACAAGGACCCGTCTGATCCTGGTAGCCAGGGCACAAAAATCAACGCTCACCGAGGTCGCCAGAACCCATCACGAACTGGCACAGGTCGGCTTACGCAATCAGTTTCTGGTCATCAATGGGATACTGCCTGAAGCTGAAGCGCAGGCAGACAAGTTGGCTCGCGCCTTGTATTGGCGCGAGCAGCAGGCGTTGAGTGAGTTACCCGATGTCCTCACGGCTTTACCAAGAGATGATCTGATGCTGCAACCGGTGAATATGGTGGGAACTGATGCGCTACGCCAACTGCTGGTGAAAAGCGAGGCCCCCTATTCAACTTCAACGCATCACATGGCCGAAGTATTCACCGAATTGCCCACACTGTCCTCTCTGGTTGAGGAAATCGCCGCTGATGAACACGGTTTAGTCATGTTGATGGGGAAAGGTGGCGTGGGCAAAACCACTCTGGCCGCATCGATTGCGGTAAAACTGGCCGAAAAAGGACTGGATGTCCACCTGACCACTTCTGACCCCGCTGCCCATCTGGAGAACACCTTGCATGGGCAACTCCCTAACCTGATCGTCAGCCGGATAGATCCGCTGGCTGAGACAGAACGTTATCGTCAGCACGTCTTGTCCACCAAAGGCAAGGATCTGGATGCACAGGGTAAGACGTTATTGGAAGAAGATCTCCGTTCCCCCTGTACCGAGGAAATTGCGGTCTTTCAGGCTTTTTCCCGCGTGATACGGGAAGCGGGTAAGCGCTTCGTGGTGATGGATACTGCGCCGACCGGTCATACGTTGCTATTGCTCGATGCTACCGGTGCTTACCACCGAGAGGTCGCCAAACGGATGGGGGAAAGTGGTCATTACCTGACGCCCATGATGCAGTTGCAGGATGAAAAACGCACCAAAGTATTATTGGTGACGCTACCTGAAACGACACCGGTACTGGAAGCCGCCAACCTGCAGGAAGATCTGCGTCGGGCAGGCATTGAGCCTTGGGCGTGGGTCATTAACAACAGTCTGGTTGCTGCGACCACTTCATCACCGTTGTTGCAATTGCGTGCATCGCATGAAGTTGAGCAGATAAAAAAAGTCAGAGACTCACTCTCTTCACGCCTGGCCCTCGTTCCGTTGCAGGAAGAAGAACCGATCGGCATTGCGCGGTTGAGCCATCTGGCTGACGGCGTTTAACTTATCATTTTTCCGGGTAAGAGTGCGCTCTTACCCTTTCGGGGGCGTTATGGTGTTGGCAGGGGCTATTTTTGTTCTGACCATTGTGCTGGTCATCTGGCAGCCTAAAGGATTGGGTATTGGCTGGAGCGCCACACTCGGCGCGATACTGGCGCTAGTGAGCGGCGTGGTTCATCTCGGTGATATTCCGGTGGTCTGGCAGATTGTCTGGAACGCCACAGCAACCTTTATTGCCGTGATCATCATCAGCCTGTTGCTGGATGAGTCAGGCTTCTTTGAATGGGCCGCACTGCACGTGGCGCGCTGGGGTAATGGCCGGGGCCGTTTGTTGTTTACCTACATCATTTTATTGGGGGCGGCGGTGGCGGCGTTGTTCGCCAACGATGGTGCCGCACTGATCCTGACACCGATTGTGATTGCGATGCTGCTGGCACTGGGTTTCAGCCGTGGTGCTACCTTGGCCTTTGTGATGGCGGCGGGTTTTATTGCGGATACCGCCAGCTTGCCGCTGATCGTGTCAAACCTGGTGAATATCGTCTCGGCGGATTTCTTCAACCTTGGATTCACGGAATATGCGGCAGTAATGGTGCCGGTCAACCTGGCCGCCATCGCCGCCACGCTGGTGATGCTACATCTGTTTTTTCGCAAAGAGATTCCCACCGTTTACGACTTGTCCTTGCTGAAAGCGCCGAAAGAGGCCATCCGCGATCTGAACACCTTTAAAACCGGGTGGTTGGTGCTGGTTCTGCTGCTGGTCGGGTTCTTTGCCCTGGAGCCGCTCGGCGTGCCTGTCAGCCTGGTCGCTGCCGTGGGCGCGCTGATCCTGCTTGCCGTCGCTAAAAAAGGGCATGCCATCAATACCGGCAAAGTGCTGCGTGGCGCGCCCTGGCAGATCGTGGTCTTCTCGCTGGGGATGTATCTGGTGGTGTACGGCCTACGCAATGCCGGGCTGACCCATTACCTTTCCGCCTTGCTGAACCAGTTTGCCGAGCAAGGGCTGTGGGTGGCCACGCTGGGCACCGGGTTCCTGACGGCATTCCTGTCCTCCATTATGAACAATATGCCGACTGTTCTGGTGGGGGCACTCTCCATTGATGGCAGTGCTGCCAGCGGCGTGATCAAAGACGCGATGATTTACGCCAACGTGATTGGCAGCGATCTGGGACCGAAAATTACCCCGATAGGCAGCTTGGCCACTTTACTGTGGCTGCATGTGCTATCACAAAAAAATATGACCATCACCTGGGGGTATTACTTCCGTGTGGGGATTGTCATGACGATCCCGGTGCTGTTGGTCACGCTGGCGGCATTAGCCTTGCGACTATCCATTTCCCTTTGATTTTTTTTAAACAACTACGCCAGCAGGCATAACCGGCTGGCGTTTCAATGAGAGATCATCACGATGAGCAATGTGACTATTTATCATAATCCGGCCTGTGGGACATCGCGTAACACGCTGGAGTTAATTCGCAACAGTGGCACTGAACCGACGGTGATCCTGTATCTGGAAACACCGCCAAGCCGCGATGTACTGGTGAAACTGATTGCAGAGATGGGGATCACGGTTCGGGCGTTATTGCGCAAGAATGTTGAGCCTTACGAGCAACTCGGGCTGGCAGCAGATAACTTCAGCGATGAGCAGTTGATCGATTTTATGTTGCAGCACCCCATTCTGATCAACCGCCCGATTGTGGTCACGCCATTGGGAACCAAATTGTGCCGACCTTCTGAAGTGGTACTGGACATTTTGCCCGAGGCACAACGCGGCGCATTCACCAAGGAAGATGGTGAGCGCGTGGTGGATGCACAAGGAAAACGCGTAGAGAAATAGAAAGATAATTTATTGAAGGCACGCGGTGTGCTGCGTGCCTTGTATCGCTGAATATGTTATTCGCCGTCAGCTAATCTTTGTAGCTGGATCAACCCGACAGGGTCTGCCGACTGTTGAGGAACAACAGCGATCCGGTGACCGTATTTCTTTTCAACCTCTGCAATCAGGGGCAGTTCCCGATTTGATCGGGTAATCAGGAATGGAGAACGAGGTGATGCGGCCGCCAAGCTGTTATTGATCACCCATGCCCAAGGCTCAATCTCTGCCCGGCGCAGATCTTCCTGCAGGTTAGCGGCTTCCAACACTGGCGTGGTTTCTGCCAGCGTGACAATCACCACTTTCGTCTGCTCAGGATCTTGCAGTTGCATCATGGGGGTTAAGGCCTGTTCGCCGCTTTGCCCCATCTGTCGGACCATTTCTCGGTGATAGGCACCCGTGGCATCCAGTAACAGCAACGTGTGGCCGGTTGGCGCGGTATCCATAATGACGAAATGATCTTCAGCTTCCTTAATGACCCGCGAGAAAGCTTGGAAGACGGCAATCTCCTCGGTACAAGGTGAGCGTAAATCCTCTTCAAGAACAGCTAACCCTTCGGCATCCAGCCCCTTACCCTGATTACTCAGAACAAATTGGCGATACTTCTCAGTCTCTACCTTCGGGTCTATCCGGCTGACGGTCAGGTTATTCAGGCTGCCATCCAGGGTATAGGATAAATGGGCAGCCGGATCAGAAGTGGTTAGATGAACTTTATGCCCTTTTTGTGCGAGAGATACCGCAATAGAAGCCGCAATGGTGGTTTTACCGACGCCCCCTTTACCCATGGTCATCACCAGACCTTTGCCTGATGCACTCAATTCATCAACGAGTTGAGACAGTTTAGGGAAGGTCAGATCCTGCTGGTCCGCGCGGACGGTTTCCAGCCTTTCGCTACTGTTATCGGTGAACAATTTACGCAACGCATCCAGACCGACCAGATTGAAGGGTTTCAATGGCAGTTGGCTCATCGGCAAAGCGGAAAGATTCTTCGGCATGTCACTCAATGCTTTCTTCTCTCGGGCAATGATGCTGTCGGCCAGTCTGTCATCGGTGGCCGCTTCGGCAGGCAAGATGCCATTGATCGCCAGATATTGTTGTTTCAGACCAATATTGTAGAGTTCTTCATAGGTGTGAGAGACCTCTTTCAGCGTCGATGCCTGGGCTCTGGCCACCAGGACCAGGCGCGTCAGTTCGGGGTCTGACAGTGCGGCAACCGCCTCGGCATATTGGTCCTGCTGTTTCTCCAGACCAATGAGTGGCCCCAGGTTTGCGGCAGCATCCGGGTTGGCCTCAAGGTAGCCTGACCAGGCACCCGGCAGTTCCAGCATCCGGATCGTGTGCCCGGTAGGTGCCGTATCGAACACAATATGGTCAAAATCTCTGCGCAGAGCGGTATTGGTGAGCAGGCCGGTAAACTCATCAAAGGCAGCGATTTCAGTGGTACAAGAACCAGATAGCTGTTCTTCGATACTTTGCACAATGTCTTTGGGCATCACACCACGAACTGGATCTAACACGCGGTCCCGATAGGCCTGTGCCGCCGCCATCGGATCGACTTCCATTGCAGACAGGTTGGCCACTTTAGTAATGGCCACAATCTGGTGCCCGATTTTCTGGTCAAATACCTGGCCCACATTGGATGCCGGATCGGTGCTGACAAGCAGCACCTTTTTGCCGCTGTCCGCCAGAGAAACGGCTGTCGCACACGCCAGCGACGTTTTCCCCACGCCCCCTTTCCCGGTAAAGAAAATAAAGGGAGTCATCCCTTCCAAGAAATTAATTTTCATACTGAACCTCTTCTCACGTTATTGCATTCTTCCAAGGGTTACGGCAGGCGGGGAATACTGCAGCAGGAAGGTTGCTGAGTTGCGGTTGTTTCTGCGGTTAAAGGCGTATCGGTCCAACGGGCAAAATCGGCTCTGGTGGGGAGACGTCCTGCCATGACAACCTTCCCATCCAACAGCGTCAGGGGAAGAGAGTCCGCGCCGGAAGTGTTCAGGAATGACTTGACCACCTCATTTTGCAGGAAGCTTTGCGGGTTTTTGGACAGGTTATGGCGGATAACATCCAGCCCATTCTTCTTGCACCACTCCATATCGGTGCTGAAGGTGATGGCGTCCTGATTAACAACGACGCTACTGGTGGCGCAGCAGCCAGCCGGTTCAAAGATTTCAATTTTTGACATTGTTTATTCCTCAATGTAGTGGTGAATAGCCTTACATTGAAGTAAACGAAGGGGGTCAGAAAAGGATTCGCATTTTTCAGGATATTTTTTTATGGCAACAGACGTGATCAAACTCATCCACCTCAATGGTGCAGATGTCTATCAACTGTTGTTTAAGATGCTGTCTGGCCCGCAGGAGACGAGATTTAACGGCAGGAAGCGACAGGTTCTTCAGGGTGGCGACTTCTTTTTGTTTGTATTCCTGGATGTCACAAAGCTCGATGATTTCACGTTCTTCTTCGCTCAACGCCTGAAGCACCAGAGGCAAGCATTCTGTTAATGTCGTGATAGCCGCCGGGCACTCTTCCTGAGAAAAAAGTGAATCGTCCAATTCCTGGTAGGGTTTGGCTGTACGATGCGTATCAATTAACAAATGGCGGGCACAGGTATACAGCCAGGCTCTGGGGTTTTGCATCTGGCAGAAGGTGTCTGAGGCCGCTCTGGCTTTGAGAAAAAGCTCCTGCAGTAAATCGGAGGCCAATTCACTGTCCCCCGTTTTTGCTTTCAGGAAGCGGTGGAGCTCAGTCTGATGCTGAGCCCAGAAGGTGGTCATACAACGATTAAACTGGTGGAGTGCTTCCATCGTCGCCCTAGATTTTCTGTTGATTGACGCGAGCCGACAGCGCCTCTGCGCTTTCTTTGCGCTCACTGTAACGATCAACGAGATAGTCTGCGTTACCGCGCGTGAGTAATGTGAACTTCATGAGTTCCTCCATCACATCGACGATACGATCGTAGTAGGGAGAAGGCTTCATGCGCCCTTCCTCATCGAATTCCTGCCAGGCTTTGGCAACGGAGGATTGATTGGGGATAGTGATCATCCTCATCCAGCGCCCGAGAATACGCATCTGATTGACGGCGTTAAACGATTGAGAGCCGCCACTGACTTGCATCACGGCCAGCGTTTTTCCCTGCGAAGGCCGGACAGCACCCGCAGAAAGGGGTATCCAGTCTATTTGCGCTTTCATGATGCCGGTCATCGCACCATGACGCTCGGGAGAGCACCACACCATGCCTTCAGACCACATCACCAGTTCACGCAACTCCATCACTTTAGGATGGGTATCGGGGGCATCGTCAGGCAATGGTAATCCTGATGGATTAAAAATACGCACATCTGCTCCCATTGCTGTCAGCAAGCGCCCCGCTTCTTCCGTTGCCAGTCGGCTGTAAGATCGCTCTCTGACTGAACCGTACAGCATCAGAATACGCGGGGCATGGCCCACTTTTTTACTGGAAAACCTCTCCTCCGAAATAGCCACATCCAGTAGGGACTGATCAACGTTATTTAATGTAGCAAGCAGGTTACTCATCTTGTCTTACTTCTCCTGGCACGGTCTGCCATTGAAACTAAAAAGAAAAAACTCAATTAATGGTGTCTATCGTTCTTGCTCAGCGCAGCATTCCTCCACCAGGAAGGACATGATCTGGTTGAGGACTTCGTATTGCGGCAGGCAGTACAAAATACGGCCTTCGCGTCGTTGCTGCAGCAAACCGACTGAGACAAGAGCAGAAATGTGATGACTTAAGGTGGAGTTTGGAATGTCCAGGCGTCGCTGCAGCTCTCCCACCGGGAGTCCGCACTCTCCCGCCCTGACCAGTGCTTTGTATACGCTCAGTCGGGTTGGGTGGCCCAGCTCTTTCAGGGCATTCGCGACAGCCTCCAGTTCCATTTTTACTCTTCTCTTATCAATATTTCCACATTTCGAGAATAACAGAAATATTAACAACAATGAAGCCTGTGCTGAGCATAGGTATACAAGAACGTGATGAATTGCCTCTACCAGAAACGCTTATGAGTCGATCGACTTTATTAATAGACTTTCAGTTCGTAAAAAAATTAAGACAATGGATTAAGCTGATTATTATTTTGATATTTTTCGCGTATTAAGTAGTACACGACGGTTGCCAGCATTGCCCCAGCTAATGGGGCTACCCAATACAACCATTGATGCTCCCAGTGATTACTGATCATCGCAGGGCCAAAACTCCGCGCAGGATTCATGCTTGCCCCGGTTAAACTTCCTCCAATAAAAGCATCCAGGAATACAACAATACCAATAATAAAAGCATTGGCTGTATGCAACACGGTTAATACCAGGAAAAATGACATGATAAGCTCAATAATGAAGCCATCAATTAACTTCAAGTCCTCAGACACGACAGTGACACCAAATCTTAATAAGTCACCAAAGAGAAAATAAAGCGCGGCAGAGGCTAAACAGGCACCGAGCACTTGGGCAACCATATAGTAGATCGCACACTTCGAGGAGCACTTGCCTGTGGCGCATAATGACAGAGTCACAATGGGATTAAGATGTGCACCGCTGACTTTAGATATTGAACTGATAATTAAAGTCACGCTGAGTCCAAATGCCAAGGCTATACCAAAGTTTCCAATTTCATGCGTTCTTTGATTAACGATAATCGCGCCAACGCCGATAAACACCAGAGTAAATACGCCTATTGTTTCAGATATAAATCCTTTCCCAATTAATTTAGACATGAAAATACCTTCCAGGTTATTGACCATGAGAATGACTAAATTTTATTTAAATGCTGGCTTATTCAGAAATGAATTGCTCTGTTTCATTGATCCACTGGGTAACCTCCATCCAGGCACTCACTGCAACGCGAAAAGCGCCACGCCCTTTGTCAGTCAGTGAATAGACTTTACGACCTCTTCCATTGACCATTTCATTACTGGAAGTGAGATACCCTCCGGTTTCAAATTCACGTAGAGCAGGATATAACGCCCCTTCGCTTGGCGAACAGCAACCTTGAGTTTTACGATCCACTGCACGTGCAATGTCATATCCGTGCATGGGCGCTTCGTGCAAGACACACAGAATGAAAAACTTGGATAAAGACATCTTGATGGTCCCTTTCCAATAATCCTGGCTTAAATAATCTTGCGCGGGCTTACAACCCGCCACCTTGCTAGACATAGCGCCTCTTTTCTACTGATTACCCAGCCGAAAATTCTGCACTGACGGCCATTTAACTTGAGTACAGTCCAGAAGAACAAAAGCTATACTCTTCATACTCCTAGAGTAACATTCACAAGGATGGCCGTCACGTCATAGCTTACTCAATATGCATTAGCAACCACAACCGCCCGGCGTCGCGCCAAAAGACTCGGAAGGAACTTTGGTTGTCACGGGGCTTCCACAATCAAAGGGACCGTAATGCGTATCACCACGCCCAATAATCGTGAAATGTGGGGCATAACGCGTTTTTGACAGCATTAGAGCCGTATTCCTGCAAACGGGGATTGCTTTTCCAGCATCAAAAATGTGTTCGAGATCAAACGAGTACCGATGGGGAGAGTCTGATAATGTGCCGTTGTATATAGCAACCTGCCCATAGTCTTCGCATTTATCTTCAAGGTCGAGCTTGAATAGACGGAAAGTCATGGAATAA
>NZ_JBXUGP010000050.1:0-18973 GCF_057180605.1 Serratia sp. HNCC26DJ206 | reverse complement strand
GAACTGGAGTGAGGACTTGCCAGATTTGGCAGAGGCTCAGCGTTATCCTCCGCAGCTTATCCGGGTAAATAAGATTAACGTGTATTAGTCGCGACTTGATCTGACAGTTACCGCGGATAAAACACAATCTTATCTGACGGTCGGCTTTGAGCGATGCGGACCTTTGGCTGTCCATTTATCAGACATTTGCGTCCTTCATAAGCCTTATAGAGCTTATTGAGATGCTTCTGCAAGTAAAGCAGCCTGCACGGCAGGACGCGCATTGATATTTGCCATATATGCCGTTAGCACAGGCCAGCGATTCAGTTCGATGGAAAAGAATTTACACCAACCCAGCACCGTGAAAAGGTAAGCATCAGCAACGCTGAAGGACGGGCCCGTCAGATAGACTTGTTCATTAAGCGTATCCTGCAGAAAATCGAACCGCCGGAATAGCTTTTCACGGAAAATCGTTCTGACGTCTTCAGGCAGTGTGGGGTTGAACAGCAGTGCGGAGCCTGCGTGTATTTCACTGGTGATAAAGTTTAACCATTCCTGCAGACGCACACGCGCCCAACTGTCTGCTCGCGGTGCCAGCCCACTTTCCGGCTTCAAGTCGGCGAGGTATTGCACAATGGCCGGACCTTCGGTGAGTATCTGACCATTGTCCAGTTCAAGTGCAGCGACATAGCCTTTAGGGTTAATGGTGCGGAAGTCGCGTCCGTCAGCGGTGAGCTTGCTCCTGTTGTCCACTTTGACCAGTTCAAATTCAAGCCCGAGTTCGCGCAGAACGATGTGTGGTGAAAGCGAACAGGTGTCCGGGGCGTAATAAAGTTTCATTGTCTCTCCGATAAAATTGAAAAGCTGTTTAACAATGTGCTGGGCGTTCCTGAACACACTGTGCTTAACGTGTCTCGTGCTGTAAAATTAATGATCCATAAATTAACTATTAGCTGAGCTACTGATACTCATGATGAATCTTTTGCACTGGCGCTTACTGGTAGCCGTTGCTGATGCAAGCAATATCTCACGCGCCGCTGAAGAGGTGGGAATGACTCAATCCGGTGCCAGTCAGGCTATCGCCCAGTTAGAGGCTTCACTTGGGTTCCCGGTATTCACGCGTGAGCGTCGACACATCGGCGTCACCGCGCTGGGAGAGCAGGTTGTCGAACAGGCAAGGAGAATGCTTGCGCGGCTGAACGCGATCCGTGCGCTGGCTGATGAGAGCCGCGGTTTAAATGGCGGACGCATTCGCCTTGCCAGTTTTCCCTCAGTGACGTCCACATTGTTGCCTGGACTGCTGCGCGACTTTAAGCGTCTGCATCCGGGCATAGAAGTGGTGGTACTGGAAGGTACAGACGAGGAAGTCGAGGAATGGCTTGCAGCAGACATTGTTGAGCTGGGAGTGGTAATGAACCCCCTACCGGGACGAGCAGACATTGTATTAGGGCAGGATGCATGGGTAGCGGTAATGCCATCCCGTCATCTGCTGGGACGGAATGTAAGTGCGTATGGCATAACGCTAGAGGAACTGGCAGGCCAACCCTTTATTCTCGCGACAGGCGGATGTGTCGTTAATGGAAAAAGTCTTATGGAACAGGCAGGCTTGCACCTCTCAGATGTGCGCGTAAAAGTACGAGACTGGGTCAGTGCCTGCATGTTGGTGCGTGAAGGCATGGGGGTGGCGCTAGTACCTGAATCTGCCCTACCAGTTGAATTGCGAGGCCTTTGCGTGGTGCCGTTGACACCTTCTATACACCGTGAATTTGGTCTGGTTTGTTCACCATCCGGGAAATCTTCTGGTGCGACGCGGGCATTGCTGAAAGGGCTGTGTAAAGGCGGATGATCAACTACGAGGTAATTATTTCATCATTATGCTAACAGTACGCTTCTGGCACAGAGCTGCCTGTCAGATGTTGGTTAAGCTCTATACTGTGACAATGCCAGCTCAAGTCTGAGCTAATACAGATAATACATACAACGCCCCCTGTAACACCAGTTCAGGGGATCAATACACCCATAGTGGTTTTCAAACCAGTCGCGTTGACAGGCACTATGCTGGTGTTTCAGAAGCCGGATAACTGACATCACGCAACACAGCAATATAGCCCTTGTAGATATTCTTGCCTGGCAGTAACTTCCTGGAAGCCAGTTGCTGATGTACCCGACGTAAATGGTAGAAGGGCATACGCACGTAGAGGTGGTGCTCAATGTGGTAATGAATGGCATGAGGGCCGAAAAAAAATGTCTCCCAGTTAGCACGCACAATAGTACGCGCATTCTGGCTTTGGTCATCACAAGCTGGCAACCCGGCGTGCTCCATGATAGCTCTGATCCTCCCCATGAAGGGCAGCAACGTTATCGCAGGCAGTAACCACAGCCCGGGATATAACAGCGGATGGCCAAACCAGTTTAGCAAGCCGAATAAAAAAGCATTGCTGATCAACATGGAGAACACCTCCCAGACCTTCAGTCGTGCCGATTTATCGATCTTGGGCATGCTTGTACGATAATCACCGCGAGCAAACCTGAAAATACTGATGAAATAACCTACTCCGCACAAATCTGCCAGCAGCCGTGTAGCCAGTTTGCTCCGGGGTAACGGGAAATCGGCCAGACCGAATACTGCTGCAACCGGATCGTCATGTTGCATCGGGTGCTGATGATGTTTCAGATGCCCCGCACGATAGGTTTGCAGTGAAATGAACAATGGCCCGGCGGCGCACAACTGCCCGAGAAAATCATTCAGTCGCTGTCCGGTGGTCAGAAGTCCATGTGCGCTGTCATGCATAATGACTGCCAGTGCTAACTGGCTGCGAGCAATGATCAGGGCTGCCATCAGGTAGATTATGGGGTGTGGCCAAAGAATAGCGCAGGCAAACGCCATAGTAATCAAGCCCCAGTCGGCGAGCAGTGCCAGAATGGCGATCCATGGTTTGAGCACAAATAACTCGCGGTCTGGCGCAAAGGCATTAAGTGCAGGATTATTGCCAGCACGTGAGTTAAACGGGGGCATGGATATGACTTCCTTGTCGTTGTGTGAGCAAAGTGCAGATCAGCGCCAGAAGAAGGCCGCCGATAACATCGATCACTGTGTGCTGTTTAAGGGTCAGGGTTGACAAACAAATCAGCAATCCGCTGCAACCTGTCAGCCATCGGTAGCGACGATCCCAAAGCGCTCGGCATGCCAGACAGGTCACGGTGACATGCAGGCTGGGGCAACCGTTAGACGCGAGGTCAAACTGCCAAAGGCGTCTCAAACGTTGCTGTAGAAAAGCATTGTCGATCAAGCCAGTATCGGGTCTGGGTATGAACTCGGGAAACAGCCAGAAGCAGAGTAGTGCAACACAGAAGGCAATCCCAGTCGCGTTTCTGAAGGCCCTGAATCGATCCGCGCTAGCGTAAGCCGCTGCCAGCAACACAAAGGGGAAAAACAGCACATATGGCCACCAGGATTGAGCAATAAAAGGGATCTGCTTATCCAGTGAAGTAACCCAGTTATAGCGTGGCACAGTGACATGCTCCAGGGTGATGAATAGCACCAAACCTGCCAGCAGACCCAATAATCCAGCCAGTGCCTGGCGATAGTCAGGCACTGGGATTTGTTGATTTATCGACATATATTGTGAGCTTTCAGGGCAAGCAGGCGGTTAACCCAAGCGTCAATTCGAGCCTGAGCGCGTTCGCGCCCTGTTGAGCCATCGGTGTCCGTCATAGGGGTTGTGCAAAGTTGCTTCGCCGCTTCGGTCACCTGACGCTGAAAATCAGCGGCGTCACCGCGCCAGATGACTATCCGGTGAAGCAATTGCAACTCGGTGGCTCGTGTTGCGTTTGCCATCTGTTCAGGTTGATCGCAAAGAACCAGAATAATTGGCTTTTGATAAACAAGCGCGAGTGACAGAGCAGCCATGCCCGGTGCCGACACTATCAGTTGCGCGCAGGCTGCACGGCTAGCCCAGTGCCGATCGATAGCAAGCCAATCGCCGAGTCCCGCATAGCCTTCTCCAACCAAGTGTGCACTAAGAAGGGCATCAGCAAGTCCTACTGCTAATGCATCAGCCAAAGCGGGATCACTGAAATGCGGATTCAGATATACCGCTGCGCCATCCTTTATTTGGGAAGATGGAGAGATTGCCAGCGCGACTGGCGTCGGCAGTCGATACAGCGAAGGGGCGTGGGCATCGTCGATCTCGCAGGCAAAATCATGCTCAATGCAGGCTAGAGCTGCATCGAGCTGGCGACCGACAATCCAGCCAAACAAGCGAGCGAATGGGCGTGACCACATGCCCTCGAAATTGTTGATCAGGGCAACTTTGAGGCTTGTGCCGTAAATATGCACGACCTTGCGCCGCCATACGGGCAACATCCCCATAAAAATGAGCGCCGGGTGAAAAGAGTCGTTAATCACCATATCTGCCTCCCTGAACTGGCGCTGCAGTTGCCAGATATCACGCAGCATGCGGCCAGGATGGAGCAGGTAATTCGCGACATTGCGGTTGGTCGCTTTACGCAACATGTTCTGCCTGTTGTCAAATTGCACGGCATAATGCTCTGACAAAATCTGTGCCTCAATACCAAACTGCTGTAAAAAGTACCGTCCTTGCTCGGAGGTTGTCAGTACTGTTATCCGGGCTCCGGCATTACGCAGGGCATGTACGAGTAATTGGGCGCGCATCAGGTGGCCGCGTGCATCAGCAGTAGCGAGATAGATAATGTGTAGACTCATCGGGCGTAGCTACCCGAATGTCGCAGCCCGCCCAGTATCCAACTCGCGACGTACATGACTAGCGCACCGGTTATGCCGAAACTTGATTCTACCCGGCGGATTTCTTTTAGCAAACGTACCAACTGCGGCAGCTCATGCGGTGCCACAATGCGGCGCAGTGTCGTCTCACACAAGCGTACGTGGGCTTTCTCGTCGGCCAGGACGCCTGACAAAAGTGGATACAGTGGGTGTTCAATACCGATGACATCGCAATGGCGGCCCAATACTCGTTCGGCCATCTGCTCGGCGCAAAGCCCTGTAGCATAGGCTGGCACCAGTAGGCCATACTGGAAATGTACCGCATATTGACGGGCCAGACGTTGCCAGTAGCTGATTTTCTGGCGACTGAGCCAGTCAGGTTTCAGCTCAGTTGTGTTCTTTTCCCCGAACGCCTGCAAGGCTTCAGTAAACAGTTTTACATGCCGTTGCTCATCAGCCAGATGCTGTGTTACCGAGCGTTCAAGCCAGGGGGGAGATTGTGGCATTAACTCATCCATCAGTGCGCGTTCGGTCGCATCTTCACCGATCAGATATATCCGCAATAACATGCGTTCCCCACGTGGACTCTGATGTAAACGGGTCACAGCCGCTCGTTTGATACGGTCCACAAGGTTTGCTTGTAACGCCTTCAGCCCTTCTGGTCTCGGTGCTGCCAGGCAGCTGAAGTCCGGTTCGCGGGTGTTTTGTTCGCTTCCGTTCATTGTGTCTCCTGCGGACGGCGCTGCCAGGTAAGAATGAGGCCAATAAAACTTTCGCGCATAAAGGCTGCACCTGCTGTCGTCGCAGTGGGAAAACTCTCTTCAACGCCGTTATAACGCAGATAGCCTTTACCCTTATCGGCTCCCAGCTCCAGAATATCGTGCTTGTTCATGCCACGCTTGCGCACATCACTGAGCAGGGGACTGTCTTCCAGACCAAACAACAATAGCTGGTGCTGAATGGCCCACTCGGGGATCAGACTGCTCAGTGCCTGTAACCTAAGGTTCCAGGTACCACTCGCTATCAATGGTTTTAGGCTGGCCGAACTGGATGGATCGACGATGAAGCTGGCACGTAATAGTGGCTTTGTTAGCAGGCCCGCACCAATGCCGATAGTAATGTCATCAGCGGCCGGATCTTTTGCATTACTGGGGTGTACTACTACAAAATAGCTGGCCAGACGTGCGGCCAAAGAGGGATGCGCGAGTGTCTCGCGTGCCTGATTGGCGGTTAACAGCACCTGTTCGCTAGCACCGTTACGAACGCTTATCTGGTAGGGTTCGAGTTCAATGTTACTGAACTGACCCCGTACCGGAGCGTGAACGTAGGTATCAGTTTTCCAGTTTTTCCCTGTTTGACGCAATAACACTTGCAAGCTGAGGGGCACACGTTGCCCCTCTGTGGTGAGGCCGCTGCCGTGAAGCAATACATCGCCGAACAACGTACTGTTATGGCTGGTATCAGCATCTATTACGATGGAGTGAGTTTGAGTATCGACGCTGGCATGGGCATCCGCTACATCAAGGGCAATGCGATGACAGTTGCTGTCGACAGTTGCGCAGTCGCCGACAGAAGAGAAGTGATACACGCCGCGACCACTGAACTCAGAAGGTGCAGCCTGGCTCTGACCACTCAGAATCAGGCACGTCATTAAGCAGGCGAATAAGGTCGTTGAATGAGAAGGCATTCTGAATTCCAGGGTGAGTTAAGACACGATAATCCTGAGTCAATCCAGGTTGCGATGATAAGACAGTGCTTCGTTGTGGAGAGCACTGGCACGTCCGATGGATAAACCACAACCACGGACCACGGCCCCTGCAGTATCGAGCAGCGACACTGCGATCACGAGGGTTATTGCAGTCAGTAACTTTAGCCCACGTACCGGAGGCAAGTCCTGATGGTTAAGCGCACCCAGGCTGTAGCCCAGACGTGAGAGCATCACGCACAATGGCCCAATCGGACCACTGCGGCCAAGCCATTGCAACCAGGCTGGCATATAGGCACGCACTAGGTACGGCGTAAGATCTACGCTGTCCCCCCCTCGCAACCAACGTAGTTTGACCACTTCACCCAGCGTGTCAGGCACACGGTGTACCGTGTGTGCACGCGGCGTATAGATAACTGAGATGCCTGCGGCCTGCAGGCGTAGCCCCATAACCTGGCAATGAGCACGATATACACCGTCAAGAGGTTCGTAGCGTTGTTGTTCAAAAGTGTCGTAACGAAAAGCAACATTGTTCGCATAAAAATTACGTGTGCCGTTTTTATGTAACGGGCTGGGGAAGTACATAAAATCGATAGACGTCAGCGCGCTGCCGGTGATGCCTGGCGCATAACTCGTGCGTCCGGCGACCGCGACCGGTGCATCCACTTCAGCAAAGGGCGACAGCAATTGCTCCAACCAGTCGACACAAGGCAGGCAATCGGCATCGGCAAAAGCCACGTACTGGCAGCGTATTTTATCCACATGATCAAAGCCGATATTTTTTGCAGCGTAGTAGCCGGTACGAGGGTCAATCTCAACGAAGTCCAGCCTCCGACCCGCAATCTCGCACAGCACTTGCTGCGTCGCCTGGTCAAGGCCATCATGAGTGATAATCCATTGAGCGAGCAACTGGGGGGAAAGACTCTGCTTAGTTAAGCGGACGATCAGTCGTTTGAGACTTGTCACAATTTGGTCTACGTTTTTGGCTGCACGTAGATTGTTCGTCTCCAGCACCAGAGCAGTATTGGCAGCGATATCGATCAGGCGTTGTTGCATGGTCTCCCTGACACTATGCCCTTCGCTTTCCATCTTCATTGGTATCTCCCTTACCTGTTATTCTCATGGAAATTCATCAAAAAATACATGTTCTACTTATTGGATACATCATCCTAAATAAGCGTTCCGAATTGAACCTCCCCAGTCCTCTTGGAGAGTTTTAAGTCGGTGAACTCAGATTGCAAGCATACTCGATGAACAAGCAAGCTTTTGCGAAACTAAATGATATCAGCTTAAAAATCAACCATTCAGGCTCCCTATAGCCCCCAATTAGGTGAACGAATACTTTAGCGGCTTCCCCTATATGAAAGGGAAAAGTGTCATTCAGCCATTACTGCAACCGAACGAGCGATAACAGGCCGTTGTAACCTGATATTCCCTGGGCGTAAACAGTTGCACGGTCAGTGGGCGGGGCAACGCTGGCGGTCATTCCCCAGTGGTTGGGTCAACGGTTCGCTGCCTTCCGGCAACACTTCATTCCCGTACATGCGGCTCCGGGACGGCAGGCGTCAACTCCACCACGGCGGTATTTGATCTCCGGTTCGTTGTATTGAATGAGGGCAGCATGTGGCAGTTGAGTTTTGTTAACAATACGAGTTCGCCGTTCGGTTACAAACAACTGACCTCTTGAGGAGCCTGAAGGGGGAAGGGGGCCGGCACAAACTTGGTTGCATCCTCTGGTGTCAATGGAAACAGCCCTCAACGAGAGTGCATAACCTGAATTGCCATCCCATTCCACAATAGCTACTGGTGAGCGTAAAACCCCCACTAGCGTTTGCAATATGCCGGGGATCCACAGTTCATCCCCATGCCCCACAGATTTTTGTACAGAACCTAAAGACTGAAAAACTGATCTTTGCCCCGGGCTTTAGCTACGTAGAGAGCTTTATCGGCATGTGTCAGTAGTACGTTAGATGGGGGCAGTCGGCCAAATGTATGAACTGAAAAACCGATGCTTATAGTCAAGTATCCTGTGCTGGAGGCGGAGTGCGGTATTCTCAAATCTCGCACGAGTTGACATAGCGTCTGCACATACAGCGTTGCCTGGTCTTTCGTCATGCCGTTGGAGAGCATGACAAATTCTTCGCCGCCATATCTGGCTACAAAATCAGAACCCCGCTTAAAGGATTTACTCAAGCAATCAGCGACACGTATTAGCGCTTCATCACCAGCCGGATGCCCATAAATATCATTGAAGGATTTGAAGTCATCGACATCAATCATGGCGAGAGTCAATGAGTCACCATTACGGCTGGCAATTTTACATTGAATGTCGAACTGCGTATCAAAAAAGCGACGATTATAAATTCCGGTGAGTCCATCCTTTATGGAAAGTTGCTCGAAGTGTATTTTCATTTCCTCGAGGGAGCGATGCTCATCGCGAAGCTGTTGCTGTATTATCATTCTTGATGTTACGTCTTTTTGGATCCCGATAAAATTGGTTACAGCCCCGCTCTCATCATGAATTGGCGATATGCTTAACTCATTCCAAAACATAGTTCCATCCTTGCGGTAGTTTCGCAAGGTTACAAGGCAGTACTCACCTTTTTTAACGGCGTTGCGCACAATCTCCAGTTCTGGCTGTTCCCGATCGTTATTTTGCAGGTATCGACAGTTGATGTTGGTAATTTCTTCGAAGGAGTAGCCGGTCATCCTCTCAAAAGCCGGATTGACAAAAATCAAAGGATTATCGTCGATGACATTGTCAGAGATGGTGATGCCATCTCGCGAATCCATAACCGCCTGTTTAAGAATTTCAATCTTCATACAAAGTCCGTTAGTGGGATCGAAGGGAGAACGCTGTTGTAAGCAACGCAACATCAAGAGATCAGATGCAATCAAATCAATTTTACAAGTGTAGTCGTTGAAAAAGAGCCATGTTCGTTTTTTGACATGTTACAAACTGGAGCCAGAACGGGGTCGTTCCTGTCAACATGTGAGAGCCTGGATCCCCAGCGAGGGTGGCCGCGCCAGTCTTTTATGCAATGCCAAAGCCCAGCGTAGGTTGTAATGCCGTTCACTTACTTTCTGGGTAAAAGTAAAGACGCTGTCTGATCCATTGACAGTCGGCCCTGACAGTTGCCTGGGCCATCAAATTTCAATATAAACAATGGATTATTTCCTTGGCGTGTTTTTTACATCTCTGGTTTTCACCTCCTCCTTTTACCGAATAAATGATTAATAATTCCATTAAATTTTAATTTATCAGACAATAATGCCATGTTAATTTATTTTTTTTAATATAAAAGATTAATAGGTGATAAAAAATCAGAACTTAACTGTGGGTAATAAATCTTAAGAATAGTAAGAATAGCCTTATGTGATTTAAAAGAAAAAAATGCATCCCTTTGAATAATAATGTAATTACATTAAATTAGTAAGAATTTGACAACATTGACACTAAGAAGTCATCGCAGGTAATATTTGTTCCAAGTTAACAAGCAATGACTACCCAGACAATAAGATTAAGCTCATCGTATGTTATTATTGCCTGATAAACATGCCGTAATAAATGGTGCGGTTTAACCGAGTATGGATATAGATATTTAACAATAATGTCACACCTACGGTAACAGTGTTATCCAATCCTGTTAAACTAAGCCGTGGCCGAGCAGAAGACTATTTGTGATGTTGTATGTTAATACTTCCATGTGAAAAATATTCAGTGGCCTGCATTGGGCTGCCGACATTGTTGCGCACTGATTTTATTGTTATCTAATAAGTGAGCTATTTACCCTTTAGTGAGGCTAAGAAAACGTTTAAACCTATTACTGCCAGATCGTGAAAAATACACTGTCGAACAGACCGATGCGATAACGCAGCGGAGCACCATCTATACCCGTCATATTTCAAGTTGCCTGCGTTAGTTCGCCTAGTGACATCGATATGCTAATGGGCACTCAAACTTGCCGCCTTAATGCAACTAAAATTATTAAACGTATAGATTAAGTCAGCGTGTTTACTGTGTTTATATTTATTTTAGTGTTTATAAATAATCATTCAAGGATGCATGGTTATTACCGGCTTATATGGTTTTTCCTGAGGGAAAATCTATATAAGACTTACAAGGATTTGATAGTTCCGGTCAGGGATCGACTGGTTAATTATCTTAACTATCGTTAATTTAAGGATGTTTTAATGAAACTCAATACAATCGCTTCTTCTCTGGTTGCTACCATCGTTCTGGCAAGCAGTGCCGCTTTCGCTGCTCCAGTTACCGTACCTGGTGGCGTAGTTCACTTCCAGGGTTCACTGGTAAACGCAGCTTGCGCAGTAAGCACCGAATCTGCTGACCAGATCGTTAAACTGGGCCAGTACCGTACCGCAGCTTTCACTGCTGTTGGTGACGTTTCTGCTAATACCCCGTTTAACATCGTTCTGAACGACTGTGATACCAAAGTTTCAACTAACGCTTCCGTTGCGTTCTCTGGTGCTGCTACTGCTGGCAACCCAAATCTGTTGGCGGTTGCTTCTTCAACCAACACCACCACTGCAACTGGCGTAGGTATTGAAATTCTGGACCGCACTTCTACTGCTCTGACGCCAAACGGTACAAGCTTCTCTGCAGCACAGACGCTGATCAACGGTACCAACACCCTGCCATTCGTCGCGCGTTATAAAGCAACGGCAGCTACAACTACCGCGGGTCAGGCGAATGCTGACGCGACCTTCATCATGCAGTACAACTAATCACTGACTGCTAGCTATTCACGGATGATTATAGCCTCATGGATGAGGCTGTTTCTTTAATACTGACAAGACAATGACGAAATAAGGACGTATTAAGCATTGTTGTTCATTCTCAGAGAATTAACGATGACGGGGGGCGTAATTATACACCCGCAGAGATGACTGTTTTAATAGATTGCATAAGCAGTCGTGAACAATTTTAAACGCCTCTGGTCTTCTCACTTTTCATTGCTTTTTCAGAATGGTCAAATTTGTAAATACCCTCTCTGACGGTGGATGTACGTCGATTTATTTCTTTATTGTTTTAATGGAAAATACAAGGGTAACCATCGTTATGAATAAGATTTTTAAATGTACGATAGCTATCGCCATGTCTTTAGCTATGGTGCTGCCTATGACAGCCTTCAGTGCCAAAGGAACCGGTGGCATCGCCTTGGGCGCAACGCGCGTCATTTACCCCGCCTTGGCCAAGCAGACCTCGATAGCGTTGAATAACTCGGATGCAAAAAACCGTTATTTGGTTAACGCCTGGGTTGAAAACATCAACGGTGAGAAGGAAAAAACCTTTGTCGTCACTCCTCCACTGTTTGTCAGTGAACCGAAGAGTGAAAACACGTTACGTATTATTTACGCCGGGCCGCCTTTGCCGAATGACCGCGAGACGGTTTTCTGGTTGAACGTAAAATCTATCCCCTCGGTGGATAAACAAAGTATCGAAGGGAAGAACGTCCTTCAGTTGGCGATCCTGTCGCGTATCAAGCTGTTTGTTCGCCCGGAAAGCCTGCCTATTCAGCCGGAAGAAGCGCTTAAACACGTGCGGTTTAAGCTGTCTGGCGGAACGCTGAATATCACTAACCCATCACCGTATTACATCTCTATGGTCAACCTGACTGTCGGTGGCAAGAAGCTGGCTAACACTATGGTCCCGCCAATGGACAGTGCGCAGGCGGTGGTTCCAGCCGGTGCTTCAGGCAGCATTTCGTTCCAGGCCGTCAATGATTACGGCTCACTGACACCGCTACAGAATGGTGTCACGCAATAAAGAGAACTCTTTGTCAGCGGAAGATTATAGAGGCAATGATGAAAAGGTCAGTTAGACGTGACATTTTTGAAGCAAAGGGCAAGATGCCCCATTTTAGCTCGTTGGCCGCAGCGCTTATGGCCATTCTTTATTCCGGCATGAGTTCAGCTGAGAGCTATTTCAATACGGGATTTTTATCTGATGACGTGGCTAAAGTCTCGGACCTTTCGCGTTTTGAAAAAGGCACCGACCAGGTCCCTGGTACCTACCGCGTTGATATTATTGTCAACGAGGAGCTGATAGCTACCCAGGATATGAACTTCATTGCCGCCCCCCGTGGAGCGAGTGTCAATCCTGCGGCTGGCGGGCTCGTACCCTGTATAGATCAGCGTTGGTTGAAACGCATCGGTGTGAATATTGCCGCCCATCCTGACTGGAGCAAACTCAAGCCTGAAGCCTGTGTGGATCTGCTGAAAGAGGTCACCGGTTCAGAAGTCACGTTTGATTTTGCGCGCCAACGCCTAAGCATCAACATACCGCAGGCTTCACTGCTTAACACGGTGCGTGGCTATATTCCACCGGAAGAGTGGGACGAAGGGATCCCTGCCGTCTTGCTGAACTATAACGCGTCCGGCAACCGTGGCTCGAGCGGAGACAGCTATTACCTGAACCTGCAGAGTGGTGCCAATGCAGGCGCCTGGCGTCTGCGTAACAACAGTTCGTGGAGCCACAGCACGGGGGCCGATGGCAATACTTACAACCGCTGGACATCCATCGGTACCTCTGTTCAGCGTGCCATTATTCCGCTGAAAAGCACCCTGGTGATGGGGGACAGTAATACCGAGAATAACCTGTTTGACAGCACGGGGTTCCGGGGGGCGCGGCTGTATTCTACCGATAGCATGTACCCGGATGCCTTGCAGGGGTTTGCCCCCACGGTGCGTGGGATTGCCAGAAGTAATGCCAAAATCACCATCCGCCAGAATGGGTTTGTCATCTATCAAAACTTCGTGCCGCCGGGGCCGTTTGTGATTGACGACATGAACGCGCGTATCTCCAGTGGTGACCTTGAAGTCACCGTTGCGGAAAGAGACGGCAACAATCAGGTGTTTACGGTGCCTTACTCTACCGTGCCGATGCTGCTGCGCGAAGGTCGTTTCAAATATGACTTGGTGGTAGGGAAGTTCCGTAGCGGTAATAATCAACAGTCCGAGCCGGCGTTCTCCCAGGTGACCTTGATTGGCGGGTTGCCGAACGGCTATACCCTGTACGGCGGTGGGCAGATTGCGGAACGCTACGCCTCTGCGGCCATCGGGGTCGGCAAAAATCTGGGCAGTTGGGGAGCTATCTCGTTTGATGCCACCCATGCGCACAGCAAGCTGGCGGATGACAGCAACTATGACGGGCAGTCGATACGTTTCCTGTATGCCAAATCTCTCAATGAATACGGTACCAACTTCCGCGTGCTGGGGTATCGCTATTCCACCCAGGGCTTCCACACGCTGAGTGATGTCGCCTATAAGCAACTGGAAGGGTACGATAATCAGCTGGAGATTGACGGTAACTACGGCAAAATACCGATCGTTGCCACCTATTACAACCTGCGTTACAACAAGAAGCAGAATTTCCAGGCCAACATCACCCAGTCGTTGGGCGAGTATGGTTCTCTGTATCTGTCTGGCACCCAGCAGACTTACTGGGGTACCAACCGAACCAACATCCTGTATCAACTCGGGTATTCCAGCGGTTGGCGTGGGATCAATTATGCCCTCGGCTTCTCCTGGAACAAAACGCTGGATACCAACGCGAACAACCGCATCATGTCGCTCAACGTGTCAGTACCGTTCAGTGTGCTGTTTGGCCGCAGTTATTCGACGGACTCTGTTCTGGACCGGGCCTATGCCACTGTCGCAACCAGCCATGATTCCGATGGGAAAAATACCTGGCGGACCGGTTTGAGCGGCACCTTACTGGAAGGGCGTAACCTGGCTTACAGTGTGACGCAGAACAGCGGCAGCACGACCGGGGGCAATGCCAACCTCAACTGGCAGGGCACCTACAATACCCTTGGCCTCGGTTATAGCTATGGCAGAGGCCAGCACGATCTGAACTGGCAGGTCGCCGGTGGGGTAGTAGGGCATGCCGATGGCGTGACCTTCAGCCAGCCGTTGGGCGATACCAACGTGTTGATCAAAGCTCCTGGCGCTGCTGGCGTGAGAGTGGAAAACCAGACCGGCGTGAAGACCGACTGGCGGGGTTACGCGGTAGTCCCTTATGCCTCCAACTATCGCTATAACCGTATCGCGCTGGACACCAACTCGATGGACGAACACACCGATATGACTGACAACGTTGCCAGCGTGGTGCCTACCGAAGGTGCGCTGGTCCGGGCAACGTTCGACCCGCGTATTGGCGTTCGTGCACTCTTCACCGTGAAGCGTGGCAATAATCTGGTGCCTTTTGGCGCGGTGGTGCGTGAGGAAACCAGCGGAACGACCAGTATGGTGGGTGAGGATGGGCAGCTCTATATGAGCGGATTGCCGCTGCAAGGCAAGTTGCTGATCTCATGGGGCAAGGATGCAGGCTCGCAATGTAACGCGTCTTACTCGCTGCCTAAAGAAAACCTGAAGCAGGCTGTCATGGCCGCAACCGTTACTTGTCATTAACCGACAAGCCAGGAAGAGCAGAATGAATATGAAAATGTATTTCGCCGGGGTGGTGCTGCTAGTGGCAGGCGCCCCGGCCTATGCCAAGGTGTGCGCCCCGGTCGGTGGCGTTAAAGATCTCCCTTATGATTTATCGAATGCTTTTAGCGCATCCAATAATCGGGTCGGTCAGGTTGTCAATTTAAACGGATATAGCGGTCTGGTCGGTGTCAGGGCTATCTGTCCACCGGGAACCACAGGCGAAACCACCATGCGCAGCTATGTCACTGATTTACCCGTAGTGGCAACCATCGATAACTATAAGTACTTGCAGCTTAATGATTACCTGCAAGGCGCAATGCAAATCACCGATCATGGTAACAACGGTGACCAAGTGTTCTATCCCCCGACGAATTACTTCCAAATGGGGGCGGACATCCGCGTTCCGATCAATCAGACTTTCGATGTTTTGGACGGTGGACTGGTCTTCAGACTGAGGGTCACCAAGCCGTTTATCAATATGGTGACAATCCCCAGAAAGACCTTGTTTACCGTCTATGTGACGACCACCAATGCGGATCCACTGATCACCCCGGTTTATACCATCAGTTACAGCGGCAAGATTAATGTGCCACAAACCTGCGAGCTCAACGTTGGGCAGATAGTGCAGTTTGATTTTGGTGATATAGCCTCGACACTGTTCAGCCAGGCGGGGGCGGGTAATAGCCCGGCAAGGGTCACGCCGCAGACAAAATCTGTGGCGATCAAATGCACCAACGTTGACGCCCAGGCCTATCTCACCTTGCGGTTGGAAGCCGAAAAAAACGCCGGCGACATCATGGTTTCGGATAACCCCGATCTTGGCTTCAAGGTGTCAAGCGGTACCGGCAGTGGCCCGGTGTTTATCCCCAATGATGCGACCAGCAAGCTCGGTTTCCAACTGGATGATGCGGCCAAAGCCAACGTGACTATCACCGCCGTACCTGTGAGCGTAACGGGCGTCAAGCCTCAGACTGGGCCTTTTACTGCGCGCGGCTACCTGCGTGTGGACTATGACTAAGGATAACGCTATGCAAAGTATGCAAAAACTCGGCCTGCTGACGCTGGCCGCATACCTGCTGGTGGGTGGCGCACGTGCCGATACCGCGTTGGGTGAGATCAACATACAGCTGACCGGTAATATTGTGGACAGAACCTGTATTGCAGCACCGGGTGATGTAGATAAAACCGTCAATATGGGTACCTGGGCAACCAAGCAGATCCGCAATGCGGGGGACACGTCGCGTGAGATCCCGTTTTCCCTGTCACTGATGGGCTGCCCGGGGAGTGGTAAAGCGTCGATCACCTTTTCAGGCACCGCTTCCACCAGTAACCGTGAGCTGTTGGCGCTGAATGGCAGCAGCAGCGCAACCCATATTGCTTTGGAATTGCGTGACAGCAACCGCATCCGACTGCCGCTCGATCAGGCAAGCCTGGAAATGGCGACCGATGCAAATGGCGATGCAACAATGGTCTTTTATGCCAACTATATCGCCATTGCCAACGATCCACAGCCGGGCATTGCGAATGCGGATGCGACATTTGTGATTAATTATGAGTGACAGAAAACAGCAATAAAGCAGCCTAAGTCTTATGGGTTGGCCTAGCGGCATGAAATCACTCAGGCCGCTATCACCTATACCGCTTTTTACACCAGGATCTGGAACAACACGGCGAAGAGAATGATATTGGCGAGCACCACCGCCCACCCGTTGTAGAGCATATATTTTAAATGCGTGGACTGGGTTATCAAAATCTATGGATGAGCCTTGGCCAGGGGAGCCTGGGTTTTACGCTGGCCGCCGGTAGCGCTGTGGTTATGGGGGCTTTGCTCGCGGGTGAAAATCCCGCAATTTCTTTAGAAGGCCTTACGTGGACACCATCAGTATAAAGATCATACGCAGTGGCCCCCAGCTTCGCGTTTCCGACCGCCTTGGGCAGTAACGTGTCAAAAATTTATGCATCAGAATTTATAGAAGTAAATAATCCCGCCTGGAGTGGCGGGATTTTGATTTTTTACTTTTGGGATATAACGAGTAGAGTATTACGTTTTTTTGAAAAAAAACGTGCTGTCATAATGTTGTAATTATAATTATATTATTTTCGGATTTTGATTGCTGGGTCTTTGACTAACAAATTATTTCCCTAGTGTCAGCCAATTCCCGATTCTACTTGAGAAATTATGTTTGTATATACGTATTTATTACGTATAGACATCCAATCATTCCAGCTTGAAAGTTTAAAATAGCTAATATATGATGCCAAAGAAGTCACAAGGAGGGATGGCCTGTGTTCTATCATATTAAAAAAAGCCTGGAAGAGCTAATACCCTATCTAGAGATGTCGAGCATCCCGTGGGGGATTAAAGACGTAGACTCTGTCAACGTTTACATGAATGACGCCGCGATCAAGTATGCAAACATCCCCAAAGGGTATGACATCACAGGCAGGCTCGACGAAGAGGTTCCCGTTGATTGGAGCGAGTTGGCCGATGCGTACACAACGCAGGACATCATGGTCATTCAAAAGAAAATGCATGTGCCTGTCATAGAAACCAGTTACTGGTATGGTCATTCTTATCTTTCCCCCTATATTGGTGACAAATATCCCATCTTTCTCGGGGATAAAGTGGTAGGGACGCTCTGGTCTTCGCGGCCATTCAAATTACTGACCCCGATGAATTATTTCAAAAATGAAAAATCCCGGTTTGTAAGTTCATTAGCGCCTACGGACTCCTTTTCTCCCACTGAACTTAAAGTTATCTTCTTTTTGATTCAACGATACTCAGCCAAAGAAATATCCAGAACGTTAAATATTAATGTGAGAACGGTTGAGCGGCATATTTATACTATATATCGCAAAGCAAAAGTATCAGGTCTGCATCAATTCATTGAGTACGCCTTGGTCATTGGGCTGGATTGCTATATACCCGAAGATTTTATTGTGAAAGGCATTAAGTTCATTTAAGGATAAAATTGTGTCTGAAGGTAGAGACGAATTCGCTTTAAAACGTGTTCCACACAATAAGCGGTTGCCTTTCATTGGTGTCGCTCTGGTCCATGCGGGCATGTTGACCGCGCTGGATCAGTTCATGCTCGGTGCGGCATTAGGGCATGGCATGTCAATTCTTGATGCTTATACTGCGATTCTGATCGCCAGTATAGTATGCGGCGTTTTGACCTATGGAATGGGCGTGGCCGGTATGCAAGAGGGTATGTCATGCAGCTTGCTGGCGAGATGGTGCGGTTTTGGCCGTATTGGCTCCGCGCTGATCGGTATCGTCATTGCCGTCAGTTTAATGGGCTGGTTTGGCATTCAAACGGCAATATTTGGCAAATCACTGGATTTTGCTCTGGGAGGGCATCTGGGGTTTAAGGCTTCCGCCGCCATCGCAGGCATTATATTGACTATTCTGGTAGCCATCGGGTTCAAAGCCCTGCGGTTTATCGCCAAGTTTGCCATCCCTCTCTTTATCGCAGCCATTTGTTATATTTCATTTCTCACTATTTCAGGCCATGACTTTTCGGCGTTAATACTAACCAAGCCCAGTGGTGAGGTTATCAGCATCAGTACAGCCATCACGATTATTATTGGCTCCTATACTCTGGCGGCTTTGACAACACCGGATATCACGCGCTACCTCAGTAATAAAAAGCAAGTGTTGGGCGTGTCGCTCATCACCATTATTGCTGGTGAGTTTATCGTTAACGGATTAGCGATTGCGCTTGCCAGGGCCATCGGTTCTTCTGATGTGGTCACTATCATGTCCACCGCAGCAGGTGGGGTCGGCTTATTGATTGTGATTTTCTCAACGCTGCGTGTTAACGATCTCAACCTTTATTCTTCCTCCCTTGGCTTGGCAAATGCGGTTGAATGCCTTTTTGGCATTAGGCTCAACTATATTGTCACCACATTGGCTATTGGTGTTATTGGCACTACATTGTCAATTCTGGGGATTCTAGACCAATTCATCGGCTTCCTGGAGTTGATGGGGATCTTGTTCCCACCGATTGTGGGTATTATGCTCGTTGAATTCTATTTCATACGCACGCACAAAAAAGCATTGGACGATTCTCGTGCCACGGGAGAATTAC
>NZ_JBXUGP010000049.1:0-20818 GCF_057180605.1 Serratia sp. HNCC26DJ206 | reverse complement strand
GGGGCACAACGTGCCCCTGGTTTTCACCATGCACATAAAAAACGTTAACTGCGAGCCAGATCGTCGCCGTAACCAATCCATTTATAGGTAGTCAGCGCATCCAACCCCATCGGGCCACGAGCATGCAGTTTCTGGGTGCTCACCGCCACTTCGGCTCCCAGACCAAACTGGCCGCCGTCGGTAAAACGGGTGCTGGCGTTGACGTACACCGCTGAAGAGTCCACCGCACGCACAAAATATTCGGCGTTGCTCAGTGAACGCGTCAGAATTGCATCCGAGTGGCTGGTGCCGTGAGTGCGGATATGGTCGATCGCCTGATCGATATCGTCCACCAGCGTTACGTTCATATCCAGCGACAGCCATTCGTCGTCGTAGTCTTTCGCTTCTACCGCAATCACCCGTGCCGGGCCTTCCTGTAACAACGGCATGGCATTATCGCTGGCGTGCAGCGTCACCCCCACCGCTGCCATACGCACACTCAGCGCGGGCAAGAAGCTGTTAGCGATAGTGCGGTTAACCAGTAGGGTTTCCACCGAGTTGCAGGCACTTGGCCGCTGGATCTTGGCGTTTTCAATCACCAACAGCGCTTTGTCATAATCCACACTGTCATCCACGTAGATGTGGCACACGCCAATGCCGCCGGTAATCACCGGAATAGTCGACTGTTCACGGCACAGTTTATGTAAACCGGCACCACCACGCGGGATCAGCATATCGACATAACGATCCATACGCAGCAGTTCGTTCACCAGAGCACGATCCGGGCTTTCGATCGCCTGCACGGCGGCGGCAGGCAGACCACATTGTTCCAACGCTTGCTGGATCACTTTCACCGTGGCCTGATTGGTATGGTGCGTCTCTTTGCCACCGCGCAAGATCACCGCGTTGCCGGTTTTCAGGCACAGGCTGGCCACGTCGATCGTGACGTTAGGGCGTGCTTCATAGATCACTCCGATCACGCCGAGCGGCACACGGCGGCGCTCCAGCTTCAGGCCACTGTCCAACAGGCTGCCATCGAGCACATGGCCCACCGGATCGCTCAAACGGCACACCTGCCGCACATCATTGGCAATCGCCGCCAAACGGGCGGGCGTCAGCAACAGGCGATCCAGCAGGGCTTCACTCATCCCGGCCTCACGCGCCTGCGCCATATCCTGTTCGTTAGCCTGCAAGATCACTTCGCTGTTAGCTTCCAGCCTGTCGGCCATCACCGCCAACACCTGATTTTTCTTTGCCGTGCTTAGCACCGCCAGTTGCCAGGAAGCCTGCTTCGCGGCCTTCCCCATCTGCTCGAGCATGCTCACTCCTTAGCTGACAATCATATCGTCGCGGTGGACTGCCACCGGACCATACTCATAACCCAAAATTTCGTTGATTTCCTGTGAGTGATGCCCGGCAATCATACGCATCGCATCGCTGTTATAGCGGCTGACGCCATGGGCCAGATCGCGCCCCGCCAGATTGCAGATGCGGATCACTTCACCACGGGAGAAATCACCTTTAACGTCACGGATCCCTTTTGGCAGCAGTGAACTGCCACGCGCCATCATGGCTTCTATCGCGCCGTCATCCACGGTAATTTCACCCGCAGGTGGAGCACCGAAGATCCAGCGCTTACGGTTCTCCAGCGGGGTTTCCAGCGCGTGGAAACGGGTGCCCACCGGTTTACCCTCAATCACATCGGCAACCACGCCCGGCTTGCTGCCCGCAGCGATAATCACATCAATACCCGCGCGGCAAGCAACGTCGGCGGCCTGTAATTTGGTGCCCATGCCGCCGGTGCCAAGGCCGGATACGCTGTCACCGGCGATGGCACGCAGGGCATCATCAATTCCATGCACTTCACGGATCAGCTCAGCCGTGGGGTTATTGCGCGGATCGGCAGTGTACAAGCCCTGCTGATCGGTCAGCAGCAGCAGTTTATCCGCCCCAGCCAGAATAGCCGCCAGTGCCGAAAGGTTGTCGTTATCACCAACCTTGATTTCTGCGGTAGCCACCGCGTCATTTTCATTGATCACCGGCACGATGCGGTTATCCAGCAGCGCGCTCATGGTGTCACGCGCGTTGAGGAACCGTTCGCGGTCTTCAAGATCGGCACGCGTCAGCAGCATCTGCCCGATGTGGATGCCGTAAATGGAGAACAACTGTTCCCACAGTTGGATCAGGCGGCTTTGCCCTACCGCCGCCAGCAACTGCTTGGACGCAATGGTGGCGGGCAGTTCGGGGTAGCCCAGGTGCTCACGCCCGGCAGCAATCGCCCCGGAAGTGACAATAACAATACGGTGACCTGCCGCATGCTGCTGCGCGCACTGGCGCACCAGTTCGACAATATGGGCGCGGTTCAGACGCAGCGATCCGCCGGTCAACACGCTGGTGCCCAATTTCACAACCAATGTCTGGCTGCTGCTCATAATATCTCTGCCATTGAAATAAGAAGGGGATGCAAAGGACTTTGTAACAGGAGACACGCGTTATGCCAACAGGCACAACGCGATTTCAGCGCAATTATGAAGCGAAAATGATCTAGGCGGAGAGTTTGATTAGCTTCTCATTAAAGTCAGCAGCAGGCTCCAGCACCAGTTCCAAGCTAGTCATCAGTTCCCCCAAGCGACGATGGAAATCGCGCAGCGTGGTTTCCAACTTCTCCTGGACTTCACTGTCTTTAATCTTTTCGGCTTTCCACTGCCCATCTTTATTGAACAGGCCAAATTGATAGGTATAGCTAAAGCGGGATTGGTCAGCCTGCAGTTCGATCCACCATCCCCAGAACTCGCGCTTTTCCGGTGCGGGCTTTACGTTGACGCAGACCGCTAAACAATCAAAGAAGAAACGGTCATTTTCACACTTGCCTTCGCGCAGATAAGGCCCCAGGCTGGCAAAGCGTTTCATTAACCGGCTCTTAGGATGGCCACTTGGTAACGTCATTGTTTAACCTCCTCAATGTAGTCCATCCTTTTTAGCAAACTGTTGAAAATTAGCAATGGTTAACGCATTTTATCTTTCAACCAGTTACAAATCTCCAGCAGCGATTTGTGGAAATTCTCGTAGACCGGCGAGCGAGGGATGGCGATCAGTTTGCCATCCAGCGAGGATGAGGCGATCAGTTGAGCTTCGGCTTTCGGGCTAAGCGGATCGCCATCCCAATAAGCCGCCAGCATCGGCGTTGGGCAACGGCGGCCAAGCAGCCCCTGCGTTTTCAGCGAATAGCGGTTCAGTTCGGTTTTCAATACGCTGTCGGACGCATTAGACATGCCCATACGGCTGGCCAGCACGTCCATATACATATCGGGCACCAGTTCCTGGCATCGCGCTTCGCACAGCAGGCTGTGTACCAGAGCACCCACGCACGCCACACCACGCAGACGGTTCGCTTCCAGATAAGCCAGACGTACCGCCACATTGGCACCAAAACGGAAACCAAAGGCAGCAACGCGCTGGTGATCGATCCACGGCACCGAAGGCAGTTGCATCAATACTTGCTGATGCAGGAAGCTGGAGTCCTGCGTCAGTTTCCATTTATAAGATGAGCCAATAGAAGGCATGTCAATGGTCAGCATCGCAATGCCCAGCGGAGCCAGGTAATCGCGAAATAGGCGGTGATAGTCGGTCTGCAACGTATCGAGGCTGCCGCACATCAGCACGGTCGGGAACGGCGCCTGCCCGTTTTCCGGCATATGCAGAAAACCGGTGATCGCGCTGCCGCCCTCAATGGCAAATTCCAGCTCTTTGAGCTGGTACGGTAACAACAAGGCGGCCTCTTCATACGCGCGGTTGGACAGCACCTCCGCCTGCTCAGCCAGTTCATCCCCTTTCAGATGCGGGTAACCGGCGATGCTGTAGAGATTGGCGGCATTGAGCCAATACTGCCCTGCCAACAGCGGATCTTCCTGTTCCAAGGCACGCTGTTGCCACTGCATGCCCTGGCGTACCCACTCATAAATCCAGTTGCCGTTGCGGTAACCGACCACGGTATCCAGCAGGTGATCGTCGCTGTGCTCGGCGTTCGAGTTGGCAATACGCGCCAAGACTTCGCTGATCTCCAGCGGATCGATACCGCGCCAAGTCCACAGCAGGTGATTAAGCATGCGATACCAGTTGTTGCCGGTATCTCCCTCCAGCGCCGAATGCATATCCGCCCCCACTACGTGGTGAGCGCGCGTTACTAGCGTTGAGGTTTCAACATGTTTAAATGAAGGTTTGAACAGTACTTCAGAAAGGTTGGCTTGTGCCATGGTAACAACAGCCTCCGAGAATCTTGCTTCAAGGCCAATACCCTATGGATTTCGAGTTGCAGCTAGGCACCAAGCTAGTTCATCCCTGGAGCTTACTCAAGTAAGTGACTGGGGTGAACTAGCGCAGGTAACAACGCTGCTGCTTGAAAGACGACGGGTATAAAACAGCCGGAATGTCTGGGGGTAGTGTACCTAACTCTGGTTACAGACACCAAAGCTCAACGGCAGAATGCGGGTAATTTACAGAAGATGACGAAATCAGGCTGCCAAGTGCGATAACAAACGCCCGGCGGAACCGGGCGTTTTGGCTGAACTCAACGACCGCCGATCGGTGGTACAAAGGCCACGCCCATGTCCCATGGCTGTTCGATCCAGGTATCTTGAGGGATATCAACCACGTAGTCATCAACTAGCGGGCGGCCAGCCGGTTTGGCAAAAATAGTGACGAAGTGGGCTTTCGGGTACATATCACGAATCGCTTTCGCGGTGCCGCCGGTATCCACCAGATCGTCAACCACGATAAAACCTTCACCATCACCTTCGGCACGTTTCAGCACCTTCATCTCGCGCTGGTTGTCGTGGTCATAGCTGGAAATACACACGGTATCGACATAACGGATGCTCAGTTCACGCGCCAGCAACGAGGCCGGTACCAGGCCACCACGGCTGACGGCAATGATGCCTTTCCATTGATCGGCAGGCAGCAGGCGGTGAGCCAGTTTGCGCGCTTGCATTTGCAACATGTCCCAGGTAACAACGTATTTTTCGCTCATAGAATGTGTGGTCCCGGCCAGCAGTTGATGTGGCTTATTCAGTAATCAGGGGGAAAAAAGGTTGCGCGAGATTATAGAGACTGACCGCGCCGAATACCAGTTGAACTGAGGAATTCCTCCGTATTTCGTCTAACAAGCATAGGGATGATTGATGCTGATTAAGCCAAGCTGCCCCGGTTAAACCGAGGTGTTCAACGGGCTAAACAGCACAATACGGCGCGCGCGCGCCCTGAAATAAAGTGATATTCTCAGAGCATCGTGCCACCAAGCACAGATATCAACTCACCCTAACCGCACAGCATTCCCTCTGTAAGGTATGCTGTAACAGGAGACCTCTAGTGTCTGAATTGTCTCAACTTTCGCCACAGCCGCTGTGGGATATTTTTGCCAAGATCTGCTCGATTCCCCACCCTTCTTACCATGAAGAAGCGCTGGCACAGCACATCCTCAGTTGGGCAAAAGAAAAGAACCTGCACGCCGAACGCGATCAGGTGGGTAACATTCTGCTGCGTAAGCCAGCCACCAAAGGCATGGAAAACCGCAAACCGGTTGCGATGCAGGCACACCTTGATATGGTGCCGCAGAAAAATAACGATACCGTTCACGACTTCGCCAAAGATCCGATTCAAGCTTACGTTGATGGCGACTGGGTAAAAGCCCGTGGTACCACGCTGGGCGCGGATAACGGCATCGGCATGGCCTCTGCGTTAGCCGTACTGGCTGATGACCGCGTTGAGCACGGCCCATTGGAAGTACTGCTGACCATGACCGAAGAAGCCGGTATGGATGGCGCTTTTGGCTTGCAGCCCAACTGGCTACAGGCCGATATCCTGATCAACACCGACTCCGAAACGGAAGGCGAAATCTACATGGGTTGCGCTGGTGGTATTGATTTCATTACCACGTTGCCATTAGAGCGTGAAGCGGTTCCAGCCGGTTATCAGACCTTGAAGCTGACCCTCAAGGGCTTGAAGGGTGGCCACTCAGGCGCGGAAATCCATCAGGGCTTAGGCAATGCCAACAAGCTGCTGGCGCGTTTCCTGTTTGCTCACGCGCAAGAACTGGACCTGCGCCTGCTGGATCTGAACGGCGGTACGCTACGCAACGCGATCCCACGCGAAGCTTCTGCGGTGGTTGCGGTACCAGCAGCGAAGGCCGATGCGCTGAAAGCCCTGAGCCAGCACTACTTGGCGATTCTGAAAAACGAACTGGCGGCGAAAGAAAAAAATATCACCGTGCTGCTGGATCCCGTCACCAGCACATCACAGGCCATGACCGCCAGCAGCCAGGCGCGTTTCATCGCCCTGCTGAACGGCACGCCTAACGGTGTGATCCGTATGAGCGACGAAGTGAAAGGCGTAGTGGAAACCTCACTGAACGTCGGCGTCGTTACCACCAGCGAAAAAGAAGCAGAGATCGTCTGCCTGATCCGCTCTCTGATCGACAGTGGTAAAGATTATGTAGTGGGGATGCTGAGCGCACTGGGCCAACTGGCTAACGCCCAGACCGAAGCCAAGGGCGCTTATCCTGGCTGGCAGCCGGATGCCAATTCACCGGTAATGCAGTTGGTGCGTGAAACCTACCAGAAACTGTTTAACAGCACGCCAAACATTATGGTGATCCACGCCGGGTTGGAATGTGGCTTGTTCAAAAAGCCTTACCCGCATATGGATATGGTGTCGATTGGGCCAACCATCACCGGGCCACACTCGCCGGACGAGCAGGTGCATATTGCCAGCGTTGGGCAATACTGGACGCTGTTGACCGAACTGCTGAAAGCGATTCCTGAGCGCGAATAAGAGTACCGCTGGCAGGGTACAATCCTTGTTCTCTGCCAGCTTAATTCAGCATCAACCGCCCGTTATTACCACGTCAGCACCAGTTGCCGCTCAAGCTGCGGATCCAGCAACGTCACATGCAAGCCCACCAGGCGCACGCCGCGCCCTTCCCGCCGCTCTTGCCACACTCTTCGGGCTACGTTGATCAAATCCTCTTGATTCAGTACCGGCCAGATATGCTCCTGCGTGGTCTGCTGAAAGTCCTGAAACTTCAGTTTCACCCCTTGTCGGGCGATATGCAGATCCGGTTTAACCTTACGCAAACGCATCTCCAACTCGGGATAGAGTTTGTCGACAATCAGCGTCTCGCAATCTTCCCAACGATGAATATCCTCCGCTAGCGTGCGCTCAACGCCAACCGACTTACGTAGGCGATCGGGGGAAACCTCGCGCTCATCAATACCCTGGCTGCGTTCCCACAGCACCCGGCCAAACTTGCCAAAGCTTTTGAGCAGGGCCGCCAGATCGTATTGCTGCACATCGGCGCAGGTGAACAAGCCTAGCTCTTCCAGCCGCTTGGCGGTCACTTTACCCACACCTGGGATTTTGCCGAGCGGCAACTGCTGCAAAAATGCGGGTACCTGCGCGGGCGTAATCACGTATTGCCCGTTAGGTTTATTCAATTCCGAGGCGATTTTGGCGAGAAATTTGATCGGTGCGATCCCGGCCGAGGCGGTGAGATGCAATTCATCTGAGATCGCCTGACGGATCTCTTGGGCGATCAGCGTTGCTGAACCGCTGCACTGTGCGCTGTCGCTCACATCCAGATAAGCTTCGTCCAGCGATAGCGGTTCAATCAGTGACGTGTAACGGGCAAAAATAGCGCGGATCTGCTGCGAGGCTTCTTTATAGGCCGCCATCCGTCCCGGTAGCAACTTCAGATGCGGGCAAAGCTTGAATGCCATAGCGGTAGACATAGCGCTACGCACACCGTAACGGCGCGCAGGATAGTTGGCGGTGCTGATCACCCCACGCCGATCCGCACTGCCGCCAATCGCCAATGGAATATCGCGCAGGCTGGGATCGTCGCGCATTTCCACCGCCGCGAAGAAGCAATCCATATCGACATGAATGATTTTACGCATCTCACCTCCCATAACACTGTTTAAATATACAGTTAATTATGGAAAAACTCAAACATGGCGATGATCCGAGTGGCAAAAAAAGGGTTCTGTAGACAAAACCCGGAGGTTGATGACAAAGTCGCTCTCTAGCCCGAGATACCCGGGTCTAGCGCACCGAGGGGCACTCCGACGGCTTACGCCGTTACGACCCCTTCGGCACGCTCCCCCTAATAACCGGCTTTGCCTACCGTCTGAGAGTTCTGTAGACAGAACCCCTTGATATTCAGCGGTTATAAGATGCGGTGCTTTTCCAGTTGCTCACGCCGCCGCGCTTCTTTCGCCAAACGCTTCTTGCGTGCATCGCAGGGTTCTGGGCAATCGCAGACCTTTTCCATTCCCAACGCGGTGATCCCCCCGCAACTGCCTTGCAGGGTTTTGCGCCGGAACAGATAGCCAAGCGACATACCGATAACCACCAGCAGAAACAGCACAAAAGATGCAACGAATACCGTCAGCATAACCGCCTCACTCGCTTTTCTTCAGATAGGGTTTAAACGCCTCGGAATAACGCTCTTCAAAGCCGTTGGTGGTTTTCACGATCATAAATACCGGAATCCCCATCAGATTGGCCAACGCCATGCCTCGATCCGGCCCCAACACATTCAGACCGGTGGAAAGGCCGTCAGCGGTCATACACTGCGGGCTGATCACGGTAACCGACACCAGATGGTGATTGATCGGCTTACCAGTGTTCGGATCGATAGTATGAGAATAGCGCACGCCATCCTGTTCGAAGTAGTTACGGTAATCACCGGAGGTAGCGACGGACATTTCACCCGGTTCAATCACCAGATGCGCCTGTTGTTCCACACCGGCGGTTGGGCGTTCAATGGCAATACGCCACGGTTTTTTCTCACCGTTGTGGCCGCGGGTACGCACTTCGCCACCGATATCAACCATGTAGTTTTTGACCTGCTGTGATTGCAGGTACTGCGCGATCACATCCACACCATAACCTTTGGCGATAGAAGAGAGATCGACATACAACTCCGGAATGCTCTTCACCAGCGCGTTACCTTCGACCGACAGCTTGTCGATACCGGTCCAACTGCGGCGCAGCGCCAACTCAGCGGCGCTCGGCACTTTATTCGGACGGCCTTCAGGGCCAAAGCCCCACAGATTTACCAGCGGCCCAACGGTGACATCAAGCGCGCCGTCGGTCACCCGGTTGATACGCAATGCTTCCAGCACGACTTCCGTGGTTGCAGCGGAAACCGGGAACGGTTGGTTCACTTCGCGGCTGGCGTTAAACCGGCTCAGTTCAGAATCAGGCCGATAGGTCGACATCTGATCGTTAACCTGTTCCAGCCGTTTATCGATCTCAGCGCGCAACGCCTCAACGGCGGGCGTCTCTTCCCCAGGAACAAAACGGATCGAGTAATAGGTTCCCATCGTCTTGCCGTCGAGGTTTTCCTGCTTCGGCTCACAACCCGCCAATAGCAAAGTGGCGCCAAGCGCCACTATTGTCATGCAAAACTTCATTCAACCGCCTGTTTAACCACCAAAATCATCAAGCATAATGTTATCGTCTTCAACACCCAGATCCTTCAGCATTTTGATCACTGCCGCGTTCATCATTGGTGGGCCACACATATAAAATTCACAATCTTCCGGTGCCGGATGGTTCCTCAGATAGTTTTCCAGCAGAACGTTGTGAATAAAACCGGTGTATCCAGTCCAATTATCTTCTGGCTGCGGATCGGAAAGCGCCACGTGCCAAGTAAAGTTTTCATTCTCTTCCTGCAGATGATTGAAGTCATCTTCGTAGAACATTTCACGCAGAGAACGAGCACCGTACCAGAAGGTGATTTTGCGCTTGGATTTGAGGCGTTTCAACTGATCGAAAATGTGTGAACGCATCGGTGCCATACCGGCCCCGCCGCCGATAAACACCATTTCGGCCTGAGTCTCTTTGGCAAAAAACTCGCCAAACGGCCCGGAGATCGTCACCTTATCGCCCGCTTTCAGCGACCAGATATAGGAAGACATAATGCCCGGAGGTGCCTCAGGGTTATTTGGTGGCGGCGTAGCGATACGCACGTTGAGCATGATGATGCCCTTTTCATCCGGGTAGTTGGCCATTGAGTAGGCTCGAACCGTGGGTTCCTTCACTACGGAACGGAAGCGGAACAGGTTGAATTTGTCCCAATCACCCCGGTATTCCTGCGGTACTTCAAAATCGGCATAGCTGACTTCGTGCGCCGGAGCCTCGATCTGAATAAAGCCCCCGGCACGGAATGGCACATCTTCGCCATCAGGGATCTTCAGCATCAGCTCTTTGATAAAGGTGGCTTTGTTATCGTTAGAGATAACTTCGCAATCCCATTTCTTCACGCCGAAGATCTCTTCCGGCAGTTCGATCTTGAGGTTCTGCTTCACGTTCACCTGGCACGCCAGGCGGCAACCCTCTTTTGCTTCACGCTTGCTGATATGGGAAAGCTCAGTGGGAAGAATATCGCCGCCGCCCTCTTTGATCACCACCCGGCACTGGCCACAAGAGCCGCCGCCGCCGCAGGCCGAGGAAACAAAGATCCCCTGGCTGGAGAGCATGTTGAGCAGTTTATCCCCCGCCGGAGCGGTAAAGCTTTTATCTTGATCGCCATTAACCTCAACGGCGATATCACCGGTATTTACCAGCTTGGATTTGGCAAACAGAATCAGCAGTGCCAACACCATAACGATGCAGGTGAACATGGCGACGCCTAAAATAATTTCCATAAATACTTCCCGCCTTTATAACTGAACGCCAGAGAAGGACATAAAGCCCAACGCCATCAGCCCGGTGGCAATAAAGGTAATGCCCAGACCACGTAATCCGGCTGGCACATCGGCATACTTCAGTTTTTCGCGGATCCCCGCCAGGGCCACGATGGCCAGCATCCAGCCAATACCGGAGCCAAAGCCATACACCACGGATTCCATAAAGTTGTAATCGCGCTGTACCATGAAGGACACGCCACCAAAGATTGCGCAGTTCACAGTGATCAACGGCAGGAAGATACCGAGGGCGTTATACAGAGCCGGGAAGAAACGATCGAGGATCATCTCCAGAATCTGTACCAGTGCAGCGATCACACCAATAAAGGTGATGAAATTGAGGAAACTCAGATCGACACCTTCCACCAGCGCACCGTCACGCAGCAGCAGGTTATACACCAGGTTGTTCACCGGCACGGAAATACCGAGCACCAGGGTGACCGCAATCCCTAGGCCAAAGGCGGTAGAAACCTTTTTCGACACCGCCAGGAAGGTACACATGCCGAGGAAAAACGCCAACGCCATGTTTTCAACAAACACTGCACGCACAAACAGGCTGATATAATGTTCCATCGGCGGTTACTCCTTTTCTATCTGAGCTGGCTTCAGGGTGCGTAAACCCCAGATCAGCAGGCCGATGATAAAGAACGCGCTTGGTGCCAGCAGGAACAGGCCGTTAGGCTGATACCAGCCGCCGTTCTGCACCGTCACCAGTATTGGGATATCGAACAGCATGCCTGAACCGATCAGTTCGCGCAGGAACCCCACCAGGATCAGGATCACGCCGTATCCCAAGCCGTTGCCGATACCGTCCATAAAGCTTTCGATCGGCGGCGACTTCATGGCGTAAGCTTCCGCGCGCCCCATCACGATACAGTTGGTGATAATCAGGCCAACGAACACCGACAGCTGTTTCGAAATCTCAAACGCATAGGCGCGCAGCAGTTGATCCACCACGATCACCAGCGAAGCGATAATGGTCATCTGTACAATAATGCGCACGCTGTTGGGAATATGATGGCGAATCAGCGAAATAAAGAAGCTGGAAAACGCCGTCACCAGCGTCACCGCAATGGTCATCACCAAGGCCGTTTCCAGCTTGGTGGTCACCGCCAACGCCGAACACACCCCGAGGATCTGCAAGGCGATCGGGTTATTGTCAAACAGCGGCCCCAGTAGAACCCGCTTAATCTCTTTGGAATCAGCCATTCTTCAGCGCTCCTTCACGGACTCTTTGCAGGAATGGGCCAAAGCCGTGCTCGCCCAACCAGAAGTTAAAGGTATTCTGCACACCGTTGGAGGTGAGCGTCGCACCGGACAAACCATCCACCGAGTGAATATCCCCTGAGCGCGCACCGCCTTTCACAATGCGGATCGCCGGGTTGCCGTTCTCATCAAACAGCTGCCTGCCTACCCATTGCGCACGCCAGTTAGGGTTTTGGATTTCGCCACCCAGCCCTGGGGTTTCACCATGCTGGTAGAAACTGAGGCCGCGTACGGTATTACCGTCGGCATCGATTGCCACAAAGGCGTACATCATCGACCACAGCCCGGCACCATATACCGGCAGGATGATTTTGCTTACCGCACCGGCGTCATCACGCACCAGATAGATTTCTGCCTGGTTGCTGCGGCGGCGGATCCCAGCCAGATCTTTGCTGGCCGGCAAGGCGATGCTGTTGGCATTGCTGCGCAACGCAGCGGCCAGATCAAAATCGCTATGATTGCCCGGCACAAACTCACCGCTGTTCAGATCCAGCAGGCGCGTTTCAATGCGCTTGCTAAAGGTTGCCCTGACCTGCTCACCAGGCATGCCACGTACCAGCAGCCCCGCGACGTCAAGGATGTTACGTTGCTTGTCCAACAAGCGCTGTTCCTGCTGTCTGGGTTTCAACCCCACGGCGGAACCCGCCACCACCACAGAACACACCAGGCATAACAGCAGGACGACCATCAGCGTTTTGCCGATGCCGTCATTTTTAGATTCATTCGCCACGGGCTTTTCTCCGCTTGATGTTGGCCTGCACCACCAGATAATCGAACAGCGGTGCGAACAGGTTGGCGAACAGGATCGCCAGCATCATGCCTTCCGGATAGGCCGGATTGACCACTCGGATCAGCACGCACATCGCGCCGATCAACATGCCGTACCACCATTTCCCCTTGTTGGTAAACGAGGCAGAAACCGGGTCGGTAGCCATAAAGATCATGCCGAAGGCAAAACCCCCGAGCACCAGATGCCAGTACCATGGCATGGCAAACAGCGGGTTGGTGGCAGAACCGATGGCGTTGAACAGATAAGCAGTGGCGATCATGCCGATCATCACCCCGGCGACAATGCGCCAGGAAGCCACGCGGCCAAACAGAATGATCGCGCCGCCAATCAGGATCATCAGCGTAGACACTTCCCCTATCGAACCCGGGATATTGCCCATAAACGCATCCATCCAGGTGATCGGTTGCCCGGTCACGGCGTTACTCAGGCTGTGAACCCCACCCGTGCCCCATTGCGCCAACGGCGTGGCACCGGAGAAACCGTCTGCGGAAGTCCACACCAGATCGCCGGAGATCTGCGCTGGATAAGCGAAGAACAGGAAAGCACGCCCTGCCAGCGCCGGGTTAAGGAAGTTGCGCCCGGTGCCGCCAAAGATCTCTTTGGCGATCACCACGCCAAAAGTGATACCCAGCGCCGCCTGCCATAGCGGCAGCGTCGGTGGTAGGATTAACGCAAACAAAATGGAGGTCACGAAGAAGCCTTCGTTGATCTCATGTTTACGGACCATGGCGAACAACACTTCCCAGAAACCACCCACCAGGAAGGCTACGGCGTAGAGCGGCACAAAGTAGGTTGCACCGAGCACCATCTTGCTGACCCAGCCCGCATCGGAACTTAACGATGCCCCCAGCCACTGCGCCAGGCTGTAATGCCAGTCGCCTGCCAGCACCTGTTGCAGTTGTTCACCGCTGTAAAGATGGTGCAATGCCGGAATCGCCTGCTGGCCGACGTTGTACATCCCCCAGAACATCGCCGGGAAGACCGCCAACCACACCAGGATCATCATGCGTTTCAGATCGATAGCATCACGCACGTGCGAAGCACCATGCGTCACCGTGCCGGGGGTGTAGAACACCGTAGCGGTCGCTTCATACAGCGGATACCACTTTTCCAGCTTGCCGCCCGGCGTGAAGTGATGTTCAATCTTGTCTAAAAAATTCTTCAGGCCCATGGGTTATCCTTCCTGCTCAATCTTGGTCAGCACGTCACGCAGCACCGGGCCATATTCATACTTGCCAGGGCACACGAAGGTGCATAACGCCAGATCTTCTTCATCCAGCTCCAGGCAGCCCAGCGCCTGAGCGCTGTCGGTATCACCAGATAACAGATCGCGCAATAAGTGGGTCGGCAAAATGTCCAGCGGCATGACGCGCTCATAGTTGCCGATGGGCACCATTGAACGCTCACCGCCGTTGGTGGTGGTCGAAAAGGCGAACAGCTTATTCTTCAGGAAATGCCCCAGCGTAGTGCGGGTGATGGAGAATTTATCGGGTGCTGGAGCAATCCAACCGAACAGCTCTTTCTCGCGCCCTTCCAGCAGCACCGAGACCTGATTATGGAAGCGGCCAAGCCAGGCATTCGGCCCAATGGCATGGGTGCCACTCAGCACCGAACCGGAAATCACACGGTTTTCACCGGCCTTCAGACGGCCAGCGGTCAAATCATCCAGGCTGGCTCCCAAACGGGTACGCAGCAGAATGGGTTGCTCCACCTGTGGCCCGGCCAGCGCCACAACGCGGCGGGTATCGAGCCTGCCAGTGGTAAACAAGGTACCGATGGCGATAACATCCTGATAGCCGATATGCCAGACGGTCTTCTTAAGGCTGACCGGCTCCAGGAAATGAATATGCGTCCCCACCAAACCGGCAGGGTGTGGGCCAGCGAACTCGCTGTAGCTAATCTGTGCCCCACTCTGTTCCGCCAGCCGGGCACCTGCCGCCTGACAGACATGCACTTTGCCATCGGTCAGGCGCGTCAACACCGTCAGCCCGGCGTTAAACGCCGCCAGCTGTTCGGCAATGATCACCTGCGGATCGGCCGCTAACGGCTGAGTATCCATGGCGCTAACGAAAATCGCGCGAGGTACAGAGCCAATACGCGGTGCCTTGCTGAACGGGCGGGTGCGCAGTGCGCTCCACAAACCGCTGGCCAGCAAATCACTTTCGACCTGCTCACGCTCCAACTGCGGCAGATCGGCCTGCTGGTAATAAGCGAACTCCACCTGCTCATCACCGCCGTTTTCGATCTCAATCACTACCGATTGCAGCACGCGACGTTCACCGCGCTGGATAGCAGCAATGCGCCCGCTGGCGGGTGCCGTGAAGAAAACGCCAGGATTCTTTTTGTCTTCGAACAGCGCCTGGCCTTTTTTAACGCGATCGCCTTCCTCCACCAGCATGGAGGGACGCATACCGACATAATCTTGGCCAAGCAGTGCCACACGCGTGATAACGGGGCCGTCCTGAATCACCTGAGACGGTATCCCGGATATCGGCAGATCTAACCCTTTTCTGATTCTGATCATAGGATGTACACGATGTTTAAAATGTCCACACGTCTTACCAGCCCAAAAGGCAGGCACAGACGATGCCAGGATGACGAGGTTGCCATAACAACCTCAGGATGAGCACGACAAGATCATACCCAACATGAAACTCTCACTGAACCGTTTTTCTATCACAATATTCCGGCCACAGAGCGTGTTAAAACCTTGTTATCAATACCAAGACGCGGTTGATTCTATTTCACTCAAAATAACCCCGTCGATAACCAATAAGGATAGTAAAACAGAGGTGGGATACTAACATTTTTGGTAATATTTTTCCGTGCTATCTAGTGACCTGAGTCAAGCAAACACAATTAAATAGCGGCAATTTTTCATCACTCATCGTTAAAATCTGCCAGTCAATTCACTTTTACCGATGCTTGTAGTTTTTTTATACACTTCGTGTATTGCTAAAAAAAAACACACTGGTAATCTGGCGTAGCATTTAGTGCAATCACATAAGTCAGTGGCATGCTGGCGGCGTTCTCTAAGCCAGCAGTAAATATAATCAGGAATAATAATGAGCAAAGTCGCGCTGTTGTTTGCGATGCTATTTTGTATGCCGATGATCACGGCCTGTAGCGCCAGCGAGCAGGCCCCCGAATCACCGTTAGTTAAACAGCAATTATTGGGTTCACCCGTCTATATCCAGATATTCAAAGAAGAACGCAAGTTGGAATTATACGCCAAAATGGGTAATGAATTCCGCCTGGTGAACTCTTTCCCGATCTGCAATTTCTCAGGGGGTTTGGGCCCGAAACGCCGTGAAGGTGACTTTAAAAGCCCAGAAGGTTTTTATAGCGTCGACGTGCGCAATCTAAAACCCAACAGCAAATATTATCGAGCGATCAATATCGGCTTCCCGAATGATTATGATAAAGCACAGGGCTATTCCGGTGCCTATCTGATGATCCACGGCGAATGCAAATCCATTGGTTGCTACGCGATGACCAACACCTATATGGACGAGATTTATCGCTATGTAGAGGCGGCATTTAACTATGGTCAGGCCCAGGTGAATATCAGCATTTATCCGTTCCGCATGACCGAACAGAATCTGCAACGCCACCGTTCATCTAACTACATCAACTTCTGGCGCCAGTTGAAACCGGGTTATGACTACTTTGTCAAAAACCGCCAGCCGCCAATGGTTAACGTGACCAATGGCCAATACGTACTGGCCCACCCGGTTAACAGCAGCGGCCAGCCGACGCAATATGCCTCAACGGTTGATGCTAACCCGCTCACCCAGGCCAAGCCGTTCACCGTAGTAAAATAAAGCAAATTCACCTGGCGCAATTTTGTGCCAGGTTTCATTGCCGGTCAGCGGTTGGGTCGCAATCACCGTTACCACGTCATTGGGCGTAGTCTGCCGCTGAAAATCAATTTCTACATCCTGATCGAGCAACGTTGCTTTGCCAAAGGGGGCGCGTCGGGTGATCCAGTAAAGATTGGTTGAGCAATAGGCCATCACAAAGCGCCCGTCCGACAGCAGCATATTGAATACGCCCTTCTGCCGCAGTTGATCGGCAAGCTGGGCAATATAGCGGAACACCGCGGGCCAATTGCTGGGCGTCCGTGGATATTTCAACGCCAACTGATTCAGCAGCCAGCAAAAGGCATATTCACTGTCGGTTTGCCCCACCGGGCGGAAGTTGCCGGTAGGCAGTTGGCGATATCCTTTAAGCTGGCCATTGTGAGCATAGGTCCAGTTACGGCCCCACAGTTCACGGGTGAACGGGTGGGTATTTTCCAGCGCCACTTCACCACGGTTAGCCTGGCGAATATGAGAAACCACCGCGCAGGATTTGATCGGGTATTCCTGTACCAAGCGGGCGATCGGTGAATTGAAACTCGGCTGTGGATCCTTGAAGGTGCGGCAACCATTACCTTCATAGAAAGTAATGCCCCAACCATCTTTATGTGGCCCGGTGCCGCCACCGCGCTGAACCAGCCCGCTAAAGCTAAAGCAAATATCGGTTGGCACATTTGCGCTCATCCCGAGCAATTCACACATCGAAAGCCACTCCTTAAGCACATTACACTATGGGCGCACTTTGCTGCGCCCTGCTGCCATTCACCACCAGCCTAAACCTGGCGCGGGCTGCCTAGATATATCAAGCCTTGACCATCTCTTTTTCAATTAGCTGAATCAGGATATGGATCGCTTTGATATGGATTTCCTGAATACGATCGGCGTAGCCAAAGTGCGGAACGCGGATTTCGACATCAGCAGAACCGGCCATTTTACCGCCGTCTTTGCCAGTCAGGGTGATGACTTGCATCCCCTTGGCGCGAGCCGCTTCGATGGCCTTGATCACGTTGCCAGAATTACCGGAAGTGGAAATACCCAGCAGCACATCCCCCGCACGGCCAACCGCTTCCACATAACGCGAGAAGACATAGTCGTAGCCAAAATCGTTACCGACACAGGACAGATGGCTGACGTCAGAAATCGCGATAGCCGGGTAGCCAGGGCGGTTTTCACGATAACGCCCCGTCAACTCTTCTGCGAAGTGCATCGCATCACAGTGAGAACCCCCGTTGCCGCAGGAAATCACTTTCCCACCCGCTTTAAAGGCATCGGCTAGTAAGACCGCCGCACGTTGGATAGCGTCAATATTGGCATCATCGCTGAGGAATTTCGCCAGAGTATCAGCCGCTTCGTTCAGTTCACTGCGAATTAAATCGTGGTACATGGAGATCGCCTCTTTTTGTTCTGTGGCATCGTCAATCTTTCGCTGTGCAGTGTAACGGATCGCAGAAAAACCGAGAAGTGCTGTGAATGAAACAGCACCTGTGTTGAGCTACAGTAGAAGTTTTTGATGACGGGCATCGCCAGTTTGTGACTTAAGTTGTAATTGAAGTGTAAATGTATTGATAAAAGTCTGGGCATGGACTACAACCAATACATACAACAGGTCAGACCTCTTACTACTTCGGAGCTTCTTATGATGGTTCTTAGCATCGTTGTCCTACTCGCACTCATTGGCGTGGTGTTTTATCACCGAGTGAATCTGGCGCTCAGCAGTCTCCTTCTGCTGGCCTATACGGTGGCCATGGGCGCTATCGGCCTGTGGAGCTATTGGATGCTGCTGCCGCTGGCGATCATTCTGCTGCCGCTGAATATTACCTCGCTGCGCCGCTCGCTGTTTTCCGCACCGGCTCTGCGCGCCTTCCGCAAGGTGATGCCACCGATGTCCACCACGGAAAAAGAAGCCATCGAAGCCGGGACCACCTGGTGGGAAGGCGACCTGTTCCGTGGCCAGCCAGACTGGAACAAACTGCATAACTATCCGCAACCTAAGTTGACGGAAGAAGAGCAGGCGTTTATCGATGGCCCAGTTGAAGAAGCCTGCCGCATGGCCAATGACTTCCAGATCACCCACGAACTGGCCGACCTGCCGCCAGAGCTGTGGGCCTATCTGAAAGAACACCGCTTCTTCGCCATGATCATCAAGAAAGAGTACGGCGGCCTGGAATTCTCTCCGTATGCGCAAGCTCGCGTACTGCAGAAACTGGCCGGTGTCTCCGGTATTCTGGCGATTACCGTTGGCGTGCCTAACTCCCTCGGCCCAGGCGAACTGCTGCAACACTACGGCACTGAAGAACAAAAAGATCATTACCTGCCGGGCCTGGCGCGCGGCGACGAAATCCCTTGCTTTGCACTGACCAGCCCGGAAGCCGGTTCCGATGCGGGAGCCATTCCGGATACCGGTACCGTCTGCATGGGCGAATGGCAGGGCCAACAGGTTCTTGGCATGCGCCTGACCTGGAACAAGCGCTACATTACTCTGGCGCCAATCGCCACCGTATTGGGCCTGGCATTCAAGCTGCATGACCCGGATCACCTGCTAAGCGATAACGCCTCCCCAGGCATTACCTGTGCGCTGATCCCGACCAACACCCCAGGAGTGGAAATCGGCAACCGCCATTTCCCGCTGAACGTACCGTTCCAGAATGGCCCAACCTGCGGCAACGACGTGTTCGTGCCAATCGACTACATCATCGGCGGGCCAAAAATGGCCGGTCAGGGCTGGCGTATGCTGGTTGAGTGCCTGTCGGTCGGGCGCGGTATCACCTTGCCTTCCAACTCTACCGGCAGCCTGAAGTCCATTGCGCTGGCAACCGGGGCTTATGCCCATATCCGCCGTCAGTTCAAAATCTCTATCGGTAAAATGGAAGGGATCGAAGAACCACTGGCGCGCATTGCCGGTAACACCTACGTAATGGATGCCGCCGCTTCGCTGATCACCTATGCGCTGATGCAGGGCGAAAAACCGGCGGTGCTGTCAGCCATCGTTAAATATCATTGTACCCACCGTGGTCAGCAGGCCATCATTGATGCAATGGATATCACCGGTGGTAAAGGCATCATGCTGGGCGAATCCAACTTCCTGGCCCGTGCTTATCAGGGCGCACCGATTGCCATCACGGTTGAAGGGGCCAACATCCTGACTCGCACCATGATGATCTTCGGTCAAGGAGCGATCCGCTGCCATCCTTATGTGCTGACCGAAATGGCGGCAGCGCAAGACAACGATCTACACGCGTTCGATAAAGCCCTGCTCGGCCATCTGGGCCACGTCGGCAGTAATAAAATCCGCAGCCTGTGGCTTGGCCTGACCAACGGCCGCACCAGCAGCAGCCCGACCAAAGATTCAACCCGCCGCTACTACCAGCACTTGAACCGCTTAAGTGCCAACCTGGCCTTGCTGTCTGATGTTTCCATGGGCGTGCTGGGCGGTAGCTTGAAGCGCCGCGAACGTATCTCCGCGCGTCTGGGGGATGTGCTTAGCCAGATGTATCTGGCCTCGGCAACGCTGAAACGCTTTGAAGATGAAGGCCGTCAGAAAGAAGATCTGCCGCTGGTCCATTGGGGCGTGCAGGATAGCCTGAATCAGGCAGAACAAGCGCTGGATGATTTATTGCGTAACTTCCCGAATCGTTTTATCGCCGGTGCACTGCGTTTGGTGGTGTTCCCGTTCGGCCGCGTCCACTCTGCACCGTCGGATCGCCTTGACCATCAACTGGCGAAGATCCTCCAACAACCGTCTGCTACCCGCAGTCGTTTGGGCCGTGGTCAATACCTGACGCCGAGCGAGCATAACCCGGTGGGCTTGCTGGAAGCGGCTCTGGTCGACGTGATGGCCGCAGAGCCTATCCATCAGCGCCTCTGTACAGCAATGGGCAAAAACCTGCCGTTTACTCGGTTAGATCGTCTGGCACAACGTGCATTGGAAGAAGGCAAAATCAATGCTGATGAAGCGAAGATCCTGGTGAAAGCCGAAGAAAGCCGTCTGCGTTCGATCAACGTTGATGATTTTGCTCCTGAAGCGCTGGCGTCGCACAAGCCGGAAAAGCCGGTGAAGAAGGAAAAACGCCAGCAGCAGACTGAAGCGGCATAACCTTCTACCGCAGTAAATCTCTAGGGGCGATGCAAATCGCCCCTTTTTCTTGTGCACAGAAAACCTCCAGCTAGGCTGTAATGCT
>NZ_JBXUGP010000048.1:0-22228 GCF_057180605.1 Serratia sp. HNCC26DJ206 | reverse complement strand
AAAATCGCCAAGGTGATTTTGCCGGTATCAAAAGATACCGCATGAAAGAATCGGTGGAGCGGTAGTTCAGTTGGTTAGAATACCTGCCTGTCACGCAGGGGGTCGCGGGTTCGAGCCCCGTCCGTTCCGCCACTTAATTGATAATCCCTGAGTCTCTGACTCAGGGATTTTTCATATGCAAAATTCAGCACTTTTGCTACACATTCTTTTTTGATTAGGGCTTTTGAGTACTGTTGCCTGTTAATCAAAAGTCTTGTGCTTAATAGGGTATTTTTACTCAATAAAACTGCTGCCATAATCCTCTCATACCGCTTTTATAGACGAACCGAGAGAATTATATTATGAGTATCCCTGCATTTGGTTTAGGTACTTTCCGCCTGCAAGATCAAGCTGCGATAGATTCAGTGAGTACTGCTCTGGAACTAGGCTATCGTGCCATCGACACCGCACAAATCTATGAGAACGAAGCGGCCGTTGGCCAGGCTATTGCCACAAGTGGTATTAAACGTGAAGAGCTATTTATCACCACCAAGATCTGGGTTGCTCACTTGGGTAAAGACAAGCTGATCACAAGCTTGAGAGAGAGCCTGAAAAAGTTACAAACGGAATATGTCGATCTGACCTTGATCCACTGGCCTTCACCGAACGACGAAGTGTCGGTTGACGAGTTCATGGCGGAGTTACTTAAGGCAAAAGAGCTGGGGCTAACGCGTCAGATTGGTATTTCAAACTTCACCATTGATCTGATGCAGCGTGCTATCGATGCAGTAGGTGCTGAGGCGATTGCCACTAACCAGATCGAACTGTCTCCATATCTGCAAAACCGCCAGGTGGTCGAGTTTGCACAGCAGCATGGGATTACCATTACCTCTTATATGACGCTGGCATACGGTAAAGCGCTGCAAGATGAAGTGATAAAAAATATCGCTCAGCGCCGCGATGCAACGCCAGCTCAAATCATTCTGGCCTGGGCGTTGCAACTGGGTTACGCGGTGATCCCATCTTCCACTAAGCGTGAAAATATCGCCAGCAATCTTTTGGCACAGAAACTTAAGCTAACTGAGGAGGAGATGAAGCAGTTTGCCAAGCTGGAATGTAATGGCCGCCTGGTCAGCCCAGAGGGTTTGGCACCGAACTGGGATTAGTTTTACATCTGAATTGCCTAGAACGCATGTTTTGGCCCGCATTTTGCGGGCTTTTTCGCATTTATTACCGATCACCGCTAACCTTTACAGACGTATACGTTTCACCGATTGAAATCCCCTCTCCCTACCTCTATAACTGAAAGAGCCTTCCTCCTAAAAGCCATGCTGGTAGAGAAGCACTGGCGTATAATCAATCTATTGTTGGTGGCAATGTTGCTATCAACATCATCCAAACGGGAAATAGGCGAATAGCGTGCCGAAACGAACTTATGCAATGAGGTATGTTGCAGGCCAGCCAGTTGAACGAATTTTCCCTGGTGCCATCCATCAACCGCTACTGCCTGGGGCTGCATTACCTACGTCTGGGGTATTGCGGGTTATGGTGTGGAATATCTTCAAGCAGCAACGGGCTGATTGGCTTTCGGTGCTGAAAAATTTCGGTAAAGATGCGCAACTGGTGCTATTGCAGGAGGCCCAGACGACTCCTGAGCTGGTGAATTTTGCTACCTCTCACTATCTGGCTGCCGATCAAGTCCCCGCTTTTGTGTTGCCGCAACATCCTTCTGGTGTGATGACACTGGCTGCAGCCCACCCGGTGTATTGCTGCCCGCTGCGCGAACGTGAGCCGCTATTACGTCTGGCTAAATCAGCGTTGATCACCGTTTATCCACTCTATAATGGTCAATTGCTGATGGTGGTGAATATCCATGCGGTGAATTTCAGCCTGGGTGTCGATGTATACAGTAAGCAGCTAGACCCGATTGGCGAGCAGATTGCTAACCACCAAGGGCCGGTGATCATGGCCGGTGACTTTAATGCCTGGAGTCGCAAGCGTATCAATGCGCTGTATCAGTTTGCTGATGATATAGCCTTGCATGAGGTGAGCTTCACCGATGATCACCGTAAGAAAGCATTTGGCCGACCGCTAGATTTTGTATTTTACCGTAACTTAGGCGTTGTAGAGGCTTCTGTGCTGGTTACCCAAGCATCAGACCATAATCCTTTGTTGGTGGAGTTCCATCCTGAGCTGGATAAGTCGGTCTGGTAGGAATCTACAGGCAATAAAAAAGCACCCCACAGCGTAGGGTGCTTTTTGTACCGAAGGTCTAGGTATCTGGTGACATTTTGTTGTTTACAAACAGGGTCAGTTTCAGACCCGGTTGCAGACTATTTTTCTTGCCGAGCCTTGAGTTCCAACGCATCACATCATCAATATCGACACCGTGACGGCGTGCAATACTTGAAAGCGAATCACCTTTGCGAACTTGATAGGTGATACTGCTATTATCGCTGGTATTGCTGGCTACCTGCAGCGTTTGCCCAACTTTCAGGGTGCTTTTGGCACGCAAGTTGTTCCAACTTTGCAAATCACTCGGCTTCACGTTCAGCCGTTTGGCAATGGTGGATAACGTATCGCCGGAGCGAACCTTATACGCACTCCCACCAGACAAACTACTATTCCTCGCCAACTGTGCTGGCGGTGGCGTAATTTGCCCATCAGCCAACGAGTCTTTCAACTGCGCGGCATTGCCTTTCGGGACCATAATGTAATGAGGCCCGTTCGGCGCCGTTACACCTTTTTTGTAGCCTGGGTTGTAAGCTTTCATCTTGGTGACTGAAAGCCCAGCCATCTCAGCCGCCTGAGTTAGCTGGATCTGCTGCCCAACATCAATTCGCGCCAGTGCACGGGTTTCGTCAGTTTTTGGTAATTTGACGCCGTACTTTTTACTGTGCTTGATGATATCGCTCAGTGCCAGCATCTTCGGGACATAGATTGACGTTTCACGCGGAAGCGACAAATCCCAGAACTCGGTGGACTTACCTTGGCGTTTATTCGCCTTCACCGCCTGCATGATGCGGCCTTCACCGCTGTTATAAGCCGCGACGGTCAGTAACCAGTCGCCGTCAAACATGCGGTTCAAGCGTTCCATCATATCAAGCGCAGCAGTCGTCGAGGCCACAACATCACGGCGCCCATCATACCACTGATTGTTCTTCAGCCCATAATTACGACCCGTTTGCGGCACAATCTGCCATAGCCCTGCGGCATTGGCATGCGACGTGGCGTGTGGGTCAAAAGCGCTCTCCACTATGGGTAGCAGTACCAGTTCCATCGGCATATTACGTTTCTTAATCTGCCCGACTATCCAGTACATGTACGGCTCTGCCCGTAATGTTACATCGTGGAGATAGCTCTTACTTTTTAGATACTTTCTTTTTTGTTCACGGATCCGGGGATTTTCCGGAACCTCCATCTTCAGCTCGTCGCTAATGAAGTTCCACAGGTCTTGTTGTGCGGTGCTATTACCCTCTAACCACCGCGCCGAGCTTGCTCGACCATTCGCTGTGTACTCTCCTGCTTCACTTTCTTGACCTGCCGAAGACAGACTCTGTGCATGCTGCTCTGGTACCTGCACGCCCTTCTTGGACGCCTGGCAACCTACTAGCAAGACTGAGGCGAGAATTATCGCTTTAGCCTTCATATGTATGTCAATATAGTTGCTTAAAAGACGAGCAACTATACTTTGCTTCATCGAATAACACAACTAAAAGCTTCAGAAGCTATCTTTCCGCAGGCGTAATTCGGAAAAAACCGAATGAAGGCTGTCTGGTGGTGAGTTAAAGCCTATTTCTTTTTGTAAATCAGTATCATGGCAGCGTAAAAAGAGATTAATTTTACGCTCTAATTGTAACGTTGTAGGCACGCTAGGCTTACCTTTTGCGCGTAATATCTCAACTTGTTGCTGATATGTTTCAATGTCGCGATCTTGTGGCAAAATAGCTCGTGAAAACTTAAGATTTGAGAGAGTATACTCATGTGCGCAACAAATGAGAGTGTCATCGGGAAGTTGCGCGACTCGTTGAAATGAATCATACATTTGTTCAGCGGTCCCTTCGAAAAGTCTGCCACAGCCAGCAGAAAAAACGGTATCCCCACAGAACAGATAAGGTGGGCTGTAGAATGCGACATGTCCAAGCGTATGCCCAGGAACCGCGATAATACGGTACTGTCGCCCACTGATTTTGATGATTTCACCGTCTTGCACCAGAGCATTTGCCCCTTTGTTGGCGGTTTCTTGCGGACCATATACTCTCAAGTCTGGGTATTGCGCAACAAGTTCTGCCACGCCGCCAACGTGGTCGCGATGGTGATGGGTCAGTAAAATGGCGTCAGGGATCAATTGCAAACGTGTCAACGCTTCCAGCACCGGGCTGGCGTCTCCGGGATCGACGATAACGCAATGTCCTTGCTGGTTATCCAGCAACCAAATGTAATTATCCTGAAAAGCAGGAATGCTGATAAGATTCATAACGGACCTCTCGTTGGCAACGGCTTGAAAGAAGATAATAAATCATGAAACCAGCCCATACTCTACAAAAGCTCACCAGCCCATACTCCTGGGCCGGGCTGCCATGGGGAGAATACTACCGTGAGGCGCTTGAGCAGCAATTGCAACCCTGGTGGTCGAAGCTGTTCGGCTTTCACCTGCTGAAAGTTGGTAACCTCAGCGCTGCGCTGGATACGGAAAAGTGCACCATATCGCATCAGGTTAACGTTGGTCTGGCAGGGGATAACCTGCATGTGCTGGCCGATCCCTATCAATTACCCTTTGCGGCTAAATCGGTAGATGCTTGTCTGCTGGCTCACACGCTTTCCTATGCTGAGGATCCGCACCGTCTGCTGCGTGAGATTGACCGTGTGATGATTGACGACGGTTGGTTGGTGATCAGTAGTTTTAACCCGTTCAGCTTACTCGGGTTGGGCAAGCTGATCCCTGGATTGCGCAATCGGCAACCCTATGTCAGCCGAATGTTTACGCAGATGCGCTTACTGGACTGGCTCAGCCTGTTGAATTATGAAGTGCTGGAACAGACTCGATTCCACGTATTGCCTTGGCAGCGTAAAGGTGGCACGTTTTTAAGTACGCACTTGCCAGCGTTGGGGTGTATGAGCGTGATCGTAGCGCGGAAAAGAACCTTACCGCTGACGCCAACGCCGATGAGAGTGGGGGCGCGAAAGCCAGCTCTCAGCCGCGCTGTGGGCGCGACCAAGAGTTACCGCAAACAGCCTTAAGCTTCGGGTTGATACCCCGTATCATCCTGCGTTGGGTTGCCTGCGGCATCACGCGCCAGCACGTCACAACGCTCGTTTTCCGGGTGGCCCGCATGGCCTTTGACCCACTCCCAACGGATGGTATGGCGCGCAATCGCCAGATCCAGACGCTGCCAGAGATCGACGTTTTTCACCGGCTTTTTATCAGCGGTTTTCCAACCGCGTTTTTTCCAGTTGTGGATCCAACTGGTAATGCCTTGACGCACATATTGGCTGTCGGTGCTGAGTACCACTTCACAAGGGGATGTCAGTGCTTCGAGCGCCACAATGGCGGCCATCATCTCCATACGGTTGTTGGTGGTCAGGTAATAGCCTGCACTGAAGGTTTTTTCGTGCTGCTTGTAGCGCAAAATTGCGCCGTAACCGCCGGGCCCTGGATTACCGAGGCAAGATCCGTCGGTGAAAATTTCTACCTGTTTGAGCATCTCTGGTAGACTCTTCCTATCAGTTTTATAAAAACCAAGTCTGACATAAACGGGCGCTATGAGCACTGCAATATGATCACCACACCAACCAGACAGATCGTTCTCGATACCGAAACCACCGGTATGAACAAGCTAGGGGTTCATTACGAAGGCCATCGTATCATCGAGATTGGGGCCGTAGAGGTGATCAATCGTCGCCTGACCGGGCGTCATTATCATGTTTACGTCAAGCCGGATCGGCTGGTAGATCCCGAAGCTTACGGTGTGCACGGTATCAGTGACGAATTCCTGGCCGATAAACCGACCTTTGATCAGATTGCCGCTGAGTTTATTGATTTCATCCGCGGCGGTGAATTAGTCATTCATAACGCAGCGTTCGACATCGGCTTTATGGATCACGAGTTCCGCAAGCTGCAACAGAATATCCCGAAAACGGAGACCTTCTGCACCATCACCGATAGCCTATTGATGGCGCGTCGTCTGTTTCCCGGTAAGCGTAACAACCTTGATGCCCTATGCAGCCGTTATGAAATAGACAACAGCAAGCGAACATTGCACGGCGCTTTGCTCGATGCCGAGATCCTGGCGGAAGTCTATCTGGCGATGACCGGTGGTCAGACTTCCATGGCCTTCCAAATGGAAGGGGATACTCAGCAAACGGACTCAACGCAGGATATTCAGCGGATTGTACGTCCGGCCACGGCACTGAAGGTGGTATACGCCAGCGATGATGAAGTGGCCGCCCATGAGGCGCGCTTGGATCTGGTGGCTAAAAAAGGCGGTAGCTGCCTGTGGCGCAGCGAATAACGCCACCTTGAGTGTAAAAACGTGGCGAACGCTGTATTATGCTGCCATGTTCGTTGAAAAACTGTGCAAACGACTCTTTTTATAAGAAAAGACATTGACGGAATGCAAGGGCAACCGTAATATTCGCTTCGTTCCCCCGCAAGAGGGAACTGGCGCGGAGCGGTAGTTCAGTTGGTTAGAATACCTGCCTGTCACGCAGGGGGTCGCGGGTTCGAGCCCCGTCCGTTCCGCCAATCATTCAGACCCCAAGCTTTTTAAGCTTGGGGTTTTTTTATGCCTTTTGGGTGTGCTACCTAGTGCGATTCAAAAGCAGAGAGATCGCTCATGTGAATCATGTTGGTGTTGAGCGATATCGTGGTAGATATCATCGTCGGATAATAATAACTAAGCCACATAAAGAATATGCAATGTAAAATTGGCTGTAAAATAAGTAGTTTATTTTACCTCCCATGAACTTTAGTTACAGCATTTTAAATTCCCATCTATTATCTATCTTTAAACTATCTGCTGGAGTGCTTGAATTTAAAGTGATGAGCGATCTATTTAATGTTTTTTATTTATTTGTTTTTTAAAGATTTATTCATGAGTTGAATTGCTGCTTATTTGCGGGTTTTTATTTCTTTTGCTACGCTTCATTATAGTCAATCTAACCAGTAAGTGTGGCTTTTCAATGAAATCAGAAAATCGCTATGAATGAGAAAATAGCTCCTCCAGTATTTGAGCCTACCGATTTTGATAATATTGAAGATAATGGCAAAGATTCATTGCTGTGGGCTGTTGAATGGTTATGTCGATATCACAATAAGGTTGCCAGTAAAGAGGTCTTATACGCAGGGTTACCGCGTAGCGAAAAGTTGACACCGGAACTGGCCTTGCGGATGTTGGATCAGGTCGGTCTTTCTGGAGGGTGGATAAAACGAGATCTGACCAAGATCTCTTCTTATCTTTTGCCTTTGGTGCTGGCTTACAACGATGGCAGCTATTGTGTCATGACTTCACGCACGGGTAAGCGTGGCGACATAAAGTACCAGGTCGTCGTGCCGGAAAGTGGTGGCGTGCTCCAGATGTCAGAAGACGAACTGGTGGCCAATTATAGCGGGTATGCCATGTTGGCGAACCCAAAGCCCAAACTCGATAAGCGTACCGACGATGAAATACTGCCGGAAGCGAACCGCGAAGGGCACTGGTTGTTTTCCACGCTGTGGCGCTATCGTCATTACTTCTATAGCGCCGCAATGGCCGCGTTGTTGGCCAATATTCTGACCCTGGCCAGTACGTTTTTCACTATGAACGTCTACGATCGTGTGATCCCGACCCAGGCTTACGTCACCTTATGGTCGCTGGCGATCGGTGTATTGATTGCTATCGTATTTGAATTCATTTCGCGCCAAGTGCGAACTTACCTGATTGATGTTGCCGGCAAGAAGGCCGATTTGATTCTGGGTGCCAAACTGTTCCGCCAGGTGATGGCGATGCGTATGGAGAGCAAGCCGCAGTCAACAGGTTCTTTTGCTAACCAATTGCGCGACTTTGAAGCTGTTCGTGATTTTGTAACATCAGCGACCTTATCGACGTTGTCAGACCTGCCTTTTTGTATTTTGTTTATGCTGATCATCTATCTGATTGGCGGACAGTTGGCCATCGTTCCGTTGATCGCTATCCCCATTATTCTGCTGGTCAGCGTGTGTATCCAATGGCCACTCAGCCGCTATATGGGGGAGAATATTCGTGAGATCTCGCAGAAGCAGGGATTGCTGATTGAGACCATCGAAGGGCTTGAGGCGTTGAAAGCGGCCCAGGGGGAAGGCGTGATGCAAAAGCGCTGGGATGATTTCAGCGCCCTAGCGGCGGCTTCTTCCATGAAGACCCGTTATCTCTCTTCCTTGACCTCTAACTTCGTCAGCTTTATGCAGCAGGTGACGACCGTGGTTATTGTGGTCTTCGGTGTTTATCTGATCCACGCGGGCGAGTTAACCATGGGCTCGATGATTGGGGTGGTGATTTTGTCTGGCCGCTCTCTGGGGCCGCTGGCTTCAGTCGTGGCGCTGGCCCTGCGTTACCAGCATGCTAAAACTGCGTTGAAATCGCTGAATCAGTTGATGGAGTTACCGACAGAGCGCGATGCCGCGATCAGCTATTTACCGACGCCAAAATTCACTGGGAATCTGCAACTGAGAAAAGTGGGGTTTGCCTATCCGGTGCCGGGGGTTATGGTTCCGCCTTCAATTCTGGATAACGTCAACATCAGTATTCGGGCGGGTGAACGGGTGGCGATCATCGGCAGTATTGGCAGTGGGAAATCGACGCTGTTACGGGTGATGGCGCGTCTGCTGCAGCCTCGTAGTGGCCAGATTACGATTGATGGTGTTGATGCAACACAGGTGGATCCGGCTGATTGGCGCGCTGCGGTGGGGTATGTAGGCCAAGATTGCCGTTTGTTCCACGGCACCTTGCGCTATAACGTGACCATTGGTAATCCAGGCGCCAATACCGAAGAGTTTCTGCGCGTTGCGGGTATGACAGGGCTGGATCGGATTGCGGCTCGGCATCCGTTGGGTTACGACATGCCGGTAGGTGAAATGGGCAGTGCCTTGTCCGGTGGGCAGAAACAGTTGGTTGCTCTGGCGCGCTGCCTGCTACTGCGGCCTAAAATTCTGTTGATGGATGAACCGACCAGTTCCATGGATGCGATGACGGAAGCGCTGTTTATCCGTCAGTTGCAAAAAGCGATAGAAGGGCAAACGTTGGTGATTGTGACTCACCGTATGTCGGTATTGAATATTTTTGAACGGTTGATTGTGCTTGATGATGGTCGAGTGATGGCGGATGGCCCGAAAGATCAGGTCATTGCCAGGCTTAATGAGAACAGCCAGAAGAAAAACCAACAGAATGGGCAACGTGAGGCTGGAAAAACGGCACCAACAAAGCCAGATAGCGGCATAGCAGAAATCGCCGAATAGAAAAGGGGAGTATAGCGATGAATAAGGATGACCTTAAGGTATCCCTACCGCAGAAGGATCTGGCAAAAAAAAATCAGGGCGGCAAAGGCAAAAGTGCCAATGATGACTCAGTGAGCGGGGAAGTTGAAAACGGCGATTTGAATTTTATCAATCAGTTGCAGGCGGCGTTAATCTCACAAAAAACGCCGTTCAGTATGATCATGCTGTATACCATCGCACTGGTGGTTGTAGTGGCATTGGTTTGGGCGCATTTTGCACGTGTCGAAGAGATCACGCGCGGTGAAGGTAAAATTATTCCCGCCAGTCGTGAGCAGGTGATACAGAGCCTGGAGGGCGGGATCCTGCAGGAACTGAACGTGCGCGAAGGCGACGTGGTTGAAAAAGGGCAGGTGTTGCTGAAAATGGATCCAACGCGAGCCGACTCCAGCTACGGTGAATCCCTGTCGAAAGTTTTGGGGTTGCAGGCCTCTATAGCGCGGTTGCGTGCACAGGCTTATGGCAAACCGCTGGTGTTTCCTCCCGAGGTTATGGCGGAACCCAGCATCGTGAATGATGAAACCCAAGCCTACAACGCCCAATTGAGAACCCTGAATGAGAGCGTGGATGCGCTGAAGAAAAGCCTGGCACTGGCGGAAAACGAGGTGCAGCTTTCTGCGCCATTGGCCGAAAAAGGGCTGGTGTCGGACGTAGAGATCCTACGTTTACGTCGGCAGGCGAATGAGTTCCAACTGCAGATTGCTGAACGTACCAACCGTTTCCGCTCTGATGCCAACAGCGAACTGAACAAGCTGGAGTCAGAGCTCGCTCAGGCGGAAGAAATCCTGCGTGGCCGTGAAGACGTGATGCAGCGCACCACGATTGTTGCCCCGGTGCGCGGCACGGTCAATAACATCCACATCACCACTCGAGGCGGGGTGATCCAGCAGGGGGCAGAAATCATGACGATCATTCCGCTGGAGGATAACCTGCTGGTCGAAGCCCAGATTAAACCGGCTGATGTGGCCTTTATTCACCCGGGCTTGCCCGCCACGGTCAAAATTACCGCTTACGATTATGCTATTTATGGTGGGCTGAGCGGCGTGGTCGAACATATCAGTTCCGACACCTTGGTTGATGAAGAGAAAGCCCGTTCCGGTCGTGGAGACTCAACCTATTACCGCGTGTATGTGCGGACTAACCAGGCAGCATTGCACGTCAAGGATAAAACGTTCCCTATCATCCCCGGGATGGTAGCGAATGTTGAGATTCGTACTGGAGAGAAAACGATCCTGTCCTACTTGCTGAAACCGGTATTAAAAGCACGAGAAGCATTCCGCGAGAGATAAGGGAATGGCAATAGACAAAATGAATTTGATTAGCGAGCGCGATCTGGATCGTTCCTCGGTGAACTTTATGGCGTACTGGTACTAATAACCTGCTTCACTTTGATGGCGTACTGCCAGAATAACGGCGGTTGTACCGTCAAAGTGATAGAGCGCCAGATATCCGCTGTTACCAAACTCGATGGGCCATTCGCGAAATTCGTTGGGTAATTCGTCTGCGGGGCGGCCAACCTGTGGTTGGTGGGCCAAAATTTGCATGCTGCGGCGGATCGCGCTAATGGCGCGTTTTGCCGCATCGTTATCCTTCTGCGCCAGAAAACGGTATAGCCGTTGCACATCGGCGAGCGCAACCGGTGTCCAGGTTAGTTGTGGCACTCCGGGATCTCCGTATCATGGCCTTTCTCCAGATTGGCCAGCCAATTATCGGCTTCTTCCTGTGTCAGATGTTTACCATTGGCTTGATAGGTTTCCCAGGCTTGTAATGCATCATTGCGCAATGCTTCGCGTTTTTCTTCACGTTCGACATATTCGCGGATGGCCTCACGCATAACCCAGTGGGCCGTCCGCTGGCGATTGGCAGCAATGTGCTGCACGCGTTGCTTAAGCTCGTCGTCGATTTTAATGGATGTCGCTGTAGCCATAAGTCACCACTTAGTAGTGAAAGGTAATACCTTTGGCTACTATAAATCTCTTCTGCTGCCGTTGTCTAGTTTATGAGCTCCGGCATCATCAATTGTTGAGCAGGAAGCCATCAGCATCGCGCCAGGCCGGGAAAGCGTCACGATAGGTTTGCAGGTTTTCCAGTGAAAGTTCCGCATCCAATCGGCTGGCTTGGCCCGGTTCCGCGCTGGCCAGCCGTTCCCCCTGCGGGCTGATGATCAGGCTGTCACCGCTGTAACTCAGGCCATTGCCGTCTTCACCCACGCGGTTGCAACCCGCAACGTACACCTGATTTTCAATCGCCCGCGCGGCCAGCAGCGTTTGCCAATGCAGGCTGCGCGGTGCAGGCCAGTTGGCGACGTACAGCGCCAGATCGTAATCCTGCTGATAACGCGACCAGACCGGGAAACGCAGGTCGTAACAGATTTGTGGCAGGATGCGCCAGCCGCGCCATTCGAAGATTTCGCGCTGGGTTCCGGCCTGATAATGCAAGTGCTCACCCGCCATACGGAACAAATGACGTTTATCGTAGAAATGCACCTTGCCGCCCGGTTCAACCAGCAGAAAACGGTTAACCGCCCCTTCGGCGGTTTTCAACGCCACGCTGCCGCCGATCAGGGCATTGGTTTTAACAGCCCAAGTGTGCAGCCAGTCGATAACCTGCTGCTCTGGCAATGCGCTTTCCCCGGCATCCATGGCGAAACCGGTGGTAAACATTTCCGGTAACACGATCAGATCGCGGTCAGTAATCGGTGCCAGCAAACTATCGAATTGGCGCAGGTTGGCTTTGCCATCGCGCCAGACCAGCGGTTGCTGCAATAGGGTAATTTTCAAAGTCGACATAACCGCTCCGCGGCAGCGTCCAGCGTGGCATCCTGTTTAGCGAAGCACAGCCGGATCAATTTATGAGGAAAAGGTTCGGCACAGAAGACGGAAAGTGGGATCGCCGCTACGCCTGCGCGCTCGGTTAACCAACGACAGAAGGCCACATCATCCAGATCGGAAATGGCACTGTAATCTGCCAGCAGGAAGTAGGTTCCAGCGCACGGCAAAATTTCCAGCCTGCTGTTGGCCAAAGCCTGCACAAAACGATCGCGTTTGGCAAGGTAGAACGCAGGCAACTGCTGCCAATGTGCGGGTTCGGCACGCAGCATATCGGCCAGCGCCAATTGTGCCGGGGTGTTAACCGAGAAGGTCAGATACTGGTGAACCTTGCGTACCTCGGCACTCAGCGCGACAGGCGCCACGCAGTAGCCCACTTTCCAGCCGGTCATATGGAAGGTTTTACCAAAAGAGGAGACGGCGATTGCCCGCTGGCGCAGTTGCGGATGCGCCAGCACGCTGGCATGGCCGCCTTTGGCAAAGCAGATGTGCTCGTAAACTTCGTCACTCAGCACATAGATTTCGTGTTCCGCAATTGCGGCCCACAGCTGCTGCATATCTTCTGCATGCCAAGCCGTGGCGGAAGGGTTATGCGGCGTATTGACGATCACCAACCGGGTGCGTGGTGAGATCAATTCAGCAAACTGTTGCCAATCCACCTTGAAGGTGGGCGGTTGCAGGGCGATGCGTTTCAGTTCACCGCCGGAAAGCTGTACCGCCGGGGCGTAGCTGTCGTAGCTGGGATCAAAGCAGATCACTTCGTCGCCTGGGCGCACCAGCGCGCTGATTGCCGCGAACAACGCTTCCGTCGCACCCGCAGTAATGGTTACTTCGCTGGTGGCGTCCGGCTGCCAGCCATACAGTTGCGCGGTTTTTTCAGCAACGGCTTCACGCAGTGGGGCAACGCCGGTCATTGGGGCATATTGGTTGGCTCCTTGATTGACGTGCCAACTTAAGCGCTGTTTCAGATAGTCCGGGCCGTCAAAATCCGGGAACCCTTGCGACAGGTTGATTGCCTGATGCTGCTGCGCCAGCGCGCTCATCTGGGTAAAAATGGTGGTGCCGAGGGCCGGTAATTTGCTTTCGGGAATTGGGGCTGAAGTGTTCATCTCAGGCTCTTACTCTTGGTGCTTATGTTGCCAACAATATAACACGGTGTTAACCTTTGGCAATCAAGACGTTTAGATGGCTATATTCCTTTCGCGACCTTGCAGGAAACTGAGTGAATGACGGAAAACCCGCAACTTCATGCGTTACTGGCGGCTTGCCACTGGATAGGTGACAAGGGCTGGTGCCCGGCGACCGGTGGCAATATGTCACTGCGCCTCGATCTGGAACAGTGTTGGGTGACCGAATCCGGTAAAGATAAAGGCGGCCTGACCGAACAGGATTTCTTGCTGGTGGACATTGCCAGCAACCAGGCTCCGAGTGGCCGTACTCCTTCGGCAGAAACCGGCCTGCATACTTTGATCTACCGCTTGTATCCGCAGGTGACTGCGATCCTGCATACCCATTCGGTCAATGCCACCGTGTTATCGCGTGTGGAGAAGAGTGATGGGCTGGTGCTGCAAGGGTATGAAATGCAGAAATCCCTCAGCGGGCAGCAAAGCCATCTGAGCTGCGTAGAAATACCGATTTTTGATAACGACCAGAATATTACAGCGCTGGCGGCTCGCGTTGCGGCTTATGCGGAAAATACGCCGTTGCAGTACGGTTTTTTAGTGCGTGGGCACGGGCTGTATTGCTGGGGCAAACAGGTGGCAGAAGCACGCCGCCATCTTGAAGGCTTGGAGTTCCTGTTTCAGTGCGAACTGCAACGCCGCTTACTGGAGGCGCAATGATCCGTGCGATTGTGACCGATATTGAAGGCACCACCAGCGATATCCGTTTTGTTCATCAGGTGTTGTTCCCTTACGCCCGTGAGCGGTTGGCCGAGTTTGTGCGTAACCATGCCGCCGAAGCGGAAGTGGCTGCACCGCTTACGGCATTACGCGCAGAGATTGCCCAGCCGGATGCGGATCATGAGCAGCTTATCGCGGTGCTTTACCGCTTTATGGATGAAGATCGTAAATCGACCGCGTTGAAAGCGCTACAAGGGATCATTTGGCGCAGCGGTTATCACCATGGTGATTTTCGCGGCCATCTCTACCCGGAAGTCGCCGAGCAACTGGCGGCCTGGCAACAGCAAGGGATACAGCTGTATGTCTATTCTTCGGGTTCGGTGGAGGCGCAAAAACTGCTGTTCGGCTACAGCGAGGCGGGCGACTTACGGCCACTGTTCAGTGGCTATTTTGATACCCGCGTCGGGGCCAAGCGTGAGATCGCGTCCTATCAGAATATCGCGCGTGATATCGCGCTTGAACCGGCGGAACTGCTGTTCCTTTCTGATATTCATCAGGAGCTTGATGCCGCGCGGGCCGCAGGTTGGCACACTTGCCAATTGATTCGCGATGCTGCCGATCCATTGAGCCAGCATCCGCAGGTAAACCGTTTCGAACAGATTGATTTGAAGGAGTTTATTTCATGAGTGGATTAACCATCTTCAGTGACGCAGAACCGCAACGGGCGCTGTGGCAAAGTAATGACGTACAGGCTATTCAGCAGCAACTGGCGCGGATTGGCGTGCGTTTCGAGCGCTGGCAGGCGGATCGTGATTTGGGGGATAACCCGCAGCCGGATAGGGTGATCGCCGCCTATCAGCATGAGATCGACCGGTTGGTGGCGGAAAAGAATTATCAGAGCTGGGATGTCATCAGCATGCGCCCGGATAACCCGCAGCGTCAGGAGCTGCGCGGTAAGTTTCTTGCCGAGCATACCCATGGCGAAGATGAGGTGCGTTTCTTTGTGGAAGGCAAGGGGCTGTTTTGCCTGCATCTGCAAGGCAAGGTTTTCCAGATCCTGTGTGAAAGAAACGATCTGCTTTCCGTGCCGGCCAATACTCATCACTGGTTTGATATGGGGTCTGAGCCAAACTTTACGGCGATCCGCATATTTGATAACCCACAAGGCTGGGTAGCGCAGTTTACCGGTGACAAGATTGCTGATGCTTTTCCGCGTTTGGACTGACACTCGCTTCAAACCAGAACGTTTTCTCCTGCTTTGTGAGCAGGAGAAAACGTCGGTGGTTTAACGATTCTGGTACTTAATCACCAGGATCGGCAGGGCGAACAGCAACGTCAGCAGGTTCGCCAGGCTGACGGCCATGTTGCCGATCAACACGCCATAAATCAGCCACAGCAGCAAGCCCGCAACGAACATACCGTACATCAGCAAAGAGATTCCCTGGGTATTGCGGGTTGAGATCACCTTGATGGCCTGCGGCAGAAAAGAGAGCGTTGTCAGGCTGGCTGCCAGATAGCCGATGAGGGAAATCCACTCCATGATTACCCCTTTGCCTCGGCTTCGGGCAGTAGAATACGGCCTGTTTCCCGCACCGGTTTATCAGGCGCTTGGCGATATTTATCCTGCAAATGGGTTTGGATTTGCTGCTGGAAATCACCGTTCAGCTTATACAGTCGGAAATAAATAAACAGCGTTACGCAGAAGAACAGCGCGGGCAGGGCGATCATGATGAACTGCATGCCGACGATCGTCTCAGGTGATTGGGCAACATTAGGCACATAGCCGACGATGCCGAGCACTATGCTGATAAAAAACGCCGACAGGGCCGAACCTGCTTTTACCACCAGCGTTTGCACCGAGTAGGCAATACTCTCGCAGCGCACGTTAAGCTTGTACTCGCCGTAGTCAACGGTATCGGCCACCATGATCACCTGTAACACCCAGAACAGCGCAGTACCGATGTTAAGTAACACTCCCGCCAGTGAGATCAGCAACAGGTTGTGATACCCCGCAGTGGCAATTCCCAGCAACACTCCGCCGCCGAGAATCGGCATGATCGAAGCACCAGCCCACAGCGCACGGCGTGAAAGCGTTTTCACCAAGCGTGGGAACAGGATCAGTGTGATCAGGTTAGCCGCACCGGCGTAAGACATGTAATAGGGGAAGAGCGCCGCATCGCCAATCACGTAAGTGAAATAGTAAATGGCAAAGCCAGTGATCACGTTGGAAGCGATGTTGTAGGCCAGCGCCATACCGAGCAGGCAAGAAAGCTGATCGTTCTTGTAGATCAGGCTGATCATGGTTCTCAGGTTGATACGGTTGGCACCCTCCGCTGTGTTATCGGATGAATACACCTCTTTGACGTTACGCAAGGTGACAAACGTTGAGACAACAAAGAAAGCGATCAGTATCAAGGTAAACATCTGGAACCCGAACCCGCGATCGCCACCGCCCACGTAATTGACAAACGGCAGCGTCACCCCGGCGGTGACAAAACCGGCCAGGCTGGCAAAAAAGCGCGGGTAGGGCACCAGTTCCTCGCGCTCACGTTTATCCAGCGTAATGGTGGGTACCAGCGACCAGAAAGGAATATCCATCAGGGTATAAGTCATGCCCCAGAGAATATAGGTGACGATGACAAAGACCAGTTGTGACGTGCCTTCAAAGTGATGGGCGCTGAACAGCAGAAAAAGCACGATGGAGTTAGTGATAGTGCCGATCAGGATCCAAGGTTTGAACTTGCCCCAGCGGGTGCGGGTATTGTTGACAATCCAGCCCATGATCGGATCGTTGAGGGCGTCCCAGATGCGCGCAACCAGGAATAACGTTCCGACCACGCCCACCGATAATCCCACGACGTCGGTGTAGTAATACATCAGGTACATGTAAACAATGCCGATGGCGAAGTCTTTACCGAAAGCGCCAAAACCGTAGCTGATCTTTGTGGTTATTGAAACACTCATAGGGTACAGGGTCACCGTTGCCAGCGCCCGCCTTCTGTTTTAGTGAAGGGAAGCCGGGCGCCTAGGCACCCGACGATCGCCAGGCGATATCAGTGCAGCCAGGCTGGGAGCCAGTCGCCGTGCGCGGCGATCAGATCGTCAACCAGCGCATAAATCTCCTCGATGCCCAGCACGGCTGCGGTATGAGGGTCCATCATGGCTGCATGATAAACGTACTCTTTGTTTTCAGTCAGAATGGCTTCGGTCAACAGCGCTTGCACGTTGATGTTGGTTTGCATCAGCGCGGCCAGATGTGAGGGCAGTTTGCCTACTTTGGTTGGGCGGATCCCATTGGCATCCACCAAACAAGCCACTTCCACGCAGCACCCCTGCGGCAGGTTATCGATCAGGCCATCGTTACGCACGTTGCCATAGATGACGTTGGGCTCACCGGTCCACAGCGCGTTCATAATGGTGCTGGCGTATTCGTTGGATTGCTTAATCTCAATACGATCCGCCGTTTTGTACTCCTCAAGCTCCCGCTGCCAGTTGGCCAGTTGTTCCACGCAGCGTTTCGGATATTCATCCAGCGGCACTTTATAGCGTTCGATCAGGTCAGCACGCCCCGGCTTGATAAACCACGGGGTGTATTCGGCGAAATGCTCGGAGGATTCCGTCACAAAGTAGCCCAGCTTTTTGAACATTTCATAGCGCACAATGTTCTGGCAGCGCGAGTTACCGTGAATGTTTGCTTTTGGTGCCTGGCCGCTGGCGTAGGCATTCAGCAGGTCTGGATAAATGCTGCGGTAGTGGCCATCAGCACCTTTTTTCTCCAGCTCGAGGTAAAAAGCCATATGGTTGATTCCGGCGCTGCGATAGCGTAATTCGCTGGCGTCGATATTCAGATCGCGCGCCAGTTCTTCCGCCGTACCCTGAACGGAATGGCAGAGCCCGACCTGCTTAATTTGCGGATAGCGGGCAAACATCGCCCAGGTGTTCATCGCCATCGGGTTAACGTAGTTGAGCATGGTGGCGTTTGGGCATACTTCCGTCATGTCTGCGCAGATCTGCCACAGGTGCGGAATGGTGCGTAGCGCGCGCATAATGCCGCCGGGGCCCAGCGTATCGGCGATGGTCTGTTCCAGGCCGTGGCGTTTACATACTTCAAAGTCGGTAACGGTACAGGGCTCATAGCCGCCAATCTGAAACGCGACAACCACAAAATCTGCCGCGTTGAGGGCCGTTTTCTGATCGGTATGGCAAGTGATACGCCCATTGGCCCCGGCAGAGTCCATCAGTTTACGTACCACAATGTGCGACTCTTCCAGGCGCGTTGCGTCAATGTCCATCAGCGCGATATGGGCCGACTTAAACGCCTGGCGATGAAACACATCGCCGAGGATGTTTTTAACAAAAATGGTCGAGCCAGCGCCGATAAACGTGATTTTTGGGACTGACATGTGTGTTCTCCAGTGGCGTGTTGGGATAACACCATGGTGGCACGACGCGGAGTGGTAACGCTTCCATGTTCCCGAGTGAGCATTCCCATAAGCTCAGATTCTGCGTATCAGCCTGCGGAATCTGAGCTTATGGGATAAAAAGGATGAAAAAGCAGAGAATATGGGGGCATTACAGCAATGTTCTAGGCCAGGATGTGGCCTCGATCGCGCCATGTTTCCCTCTGCTGTGCCACTATTCTGATAATTCAGGAACAGGAAGGCGATCGCTATGGAACACGCTGTGGTGCGCGCTTTAGCGCCCGATCCCGACATGTGCAGCAGTACCGACCCGGTGGCGCGCAGCCCGCTGTCGCTCTATTCCGATTATCAGCGGATGGATATTGAGCTGCGCGCTCCGCAGGCCATGCCGTCTAGCCATTGGCACGGTCAGGTAGAAGTGAATGTGCCTTTTGACAGCGATGTGGAGTATCTGATTAACGATGAAGTGGTGCGGATCAAACAGGGGCACATCACGCTGTTTTGGGCCTGTGTACCGCATCAACTCACTCGCCCCGGCGATTGCCAGAGCATGGCGATCCTGAATTTACCGATGCATCTGTTTCTCTCATGGCCGCTGGATCGGGAATTGATCAACCATGTTACGCACGGCATGGTAGTGAAATCGCTTACAGCGCATCAAATCAGCGCTTTTGAAGTGCAGCGCTGGCAGGCGGAACTCATCAGTGACGATGAGCAAATCCGTCAACTGGCGATTGACGAGATCGGCCTGATGCTTAAGCGCTTTAGCCTTTCTGGCTGGCAGCCGATCCTAGTTAACAAAGCCGCTCGGACCCACAAGAACGGTGTTTCCAGGCATGCGCAGTTTTATGTCAGCCAGATGCTGGGGTTTATTGCGGATAACTACGATCAGGCGCTGACCATCGACAGCGTGGCCGAGCACGTCAAGCTCAACCCCAACTATGCGATGGGGATTTTCCAGCGCGTGATGCAACTGACCATGAAGCAGTACATCACGGCGATGCGGATCAACCACGTCAGGGCGCTGCTGAGCGATACCGATAAAACTATCCTGGATATCGCTCTGACGGCGGGCTTTCGCTCAAGCAGCCGTTTTTACAGCACCTTTCACAAATATGTGGGCATGTCGCCACAAAAATACCGCAAGCTCAGCCAGCTACGCAGGCATTTAACCTAACGCTTGCTGGAAAATCCCGTCAGCCACCTGTTGCGGGGTGATCACGCCGCTGTCTAATACCCAGCCGCTGATTAACGCCGCAGGCGTGACGTCGAACGCCGGGTTATACACCGGGGCATCCGCCGGTGCCCACTGGCAGGAGCCAAAGCTGCCCGCTGCGCCGGTGACTTCTGCTGCGGCGCGCTGTTCGATGGGGATTGCCGCACCGTTCGGGCAATGGGGATCGTGAGTGGTGTGCGGCGCGGCAACGTAAAACGGAATGCGGTGGTAATGTGCCAGCACTGCCAGGCTGTAAGTGCCGATTTTATTGGCCACGTCGCCGTTGGCGGCGATGCGATCGGCCCCGACCCAGACGGCATCGACTTGGCCTGCGGCCATCAGGCTGGCAGCCATCGAATCGCAAATCAGTTGGTAAGGGATGCCAAGCTCGCCCAATTCCCAGGCTGTAAGGCGGCCGCCCTGCAACAGCGGGCGGGTTTCATCCACCCAAACCTGCGCGATCTTGCCTTGCTGGTGGGCACGCAGTAACACGCCGATGGCGGTGCCGATGCCTGCGGTGGCTAACCCGCCGGTATTACAGTGAGTCAGCAGGCGGCTGCCCGGTTGCACTCGCTCTGCGCCGTGATCGGCGATGTGATCGCACAGCGCCCGATCTTCTGCTACCAAGCGCAGCGCCTCTTCGGCCATCGCCGTGACCCAATCCGGCTGGTCCAGCGCCTGTTTCATGCGATCCAGATTGTTCATCAGATTCACTGCCGTGGGGCGCGAGGCGCGCAGAGTAAGCAATGCCTGTTCCAGCTCGGTGGGGGATAAACCGCGTTCGGCCAGCAGGGCCAACAAAAGGCTGGCCGATAAGCCAATCAGCGGCGCACCCCGCACCCGCAGAGCGCGGATATGCCCCACCAGTTCATCTACGCTGTCGCAAGGTAACCAGCATTTTTCCTGCGGCAACGCCTGCTGATCGAGGATCCAAAGTCGATTTTCTTTCAGGTTTAAACTGGTGGTGTTAAGCGTTTGCATCGGCAGTTAAATCCTTGTTATGTGCTTATTGCATCTGTAGCACTATTCTGCCAACATGACTTCCAGATGTATAGACGGCTAAATGCTTTTACGTCTAAAAAATAGAAATCATCGCGAAAGGGGTTGGGAATGTCGCTTTATCGTACGTTTACTGCTGCCGATGCTGTTGAATATGCCCGTCAATATGGGCAGGTTGCCGATCCACAAAGTTTGGTGAGTGCCGATGAGATTGGTGACGGTAATCTGAACTTGGTGTTTAAGATCCGCGATCGTCAAGGCGTGAGCCGAGCGATCGTCAAGCAGGCACTGCCCTATGTGCGCTGCGTGGGTGAATCCTGGCCGTTGACGTTGGATCGCTCGCGCATTGAGGCGCAAACCCTGCTGGTGCATGGCGCTTTATGCCCGCGTCATACGGTGAAGGTACTGCACCACGATGCTGAGTTGGCGGTGATGGTGCAGGAAGATCTCTCTGATCACCAGATCTGGCGCAGTGAGCTGATGAAAGGGCGCTACTATCCGCTGGCGGCCGGGCAACTTGCGGAATACCTGGCGCAAACCCTGTTCCATACGTCTGATTTTTACCAGAGCGCGCAGAAGAAGAAGGCGGAAGTCAGCCGTTTTGCCAACCCGGAACTGTGCCAGATCACCGAAGATCTGTTTTTTACCGATCCCTATATTGATCACGAGCGTAATCAGTTTGACGATGCGCTGCTGCCGCAGGTGCAGGATCTGCGCCATGACGCAGCTCTGAAGCTGGCGGTCGCCGGGCTGAAGCATCGCTTTCTGAGCAAGGCCGAAGCGTTGTTGCACGGCGATATTCACAGCGGTTCGATTTTTGTTGCGGAAGGTAAACTGAAGGCCATCGACGCCGAGTTTGGTTTCTATGGGCCGATCGGGTTTGATTTGGGTACCGCGCTGGGCAATTTGCTGCTGAATTATTGCGGCTTACCGGGGTTGCTTGGCCCACGGGATGCTGCCGATGGGCGCGAGCAGCGGTTGCAGGACGTGCGCGAATTGTGGCTAATCTTTGCCGATCGTTTCCTGACGCTGTGCCATCAGCATACCCGCGATGTGGCATTGGCGTTGCCGGGTTATGCTGAGCAATTTCTGCAACAGGTGTGGCGGGATGCGGTGGGATATGCCGGTACTGAACTGATTCGCCGCACTATCGGGTTGGCACACGTCGCCGATCTGGACAGCATTAACGACCCTGCAATGCGGGCCGACTGCCAGCGCAGCGCGCTCAGCCTGGGGCGCACCTTAATCGTCAATGCTGCGCAAATCGAACATATAGACGCACTGCTGGCGCGTATCCGGCAAAACGGCTGAATGTGCAAATAACTATCCTCCGGCATAGCCGGAGGTTTTTCATATGCGCCTATAAGGCTCTCTTACCAGCCGCGCCCTAACAGGCGCATTGCGATCTGACATTTGCATCTATGGATTACTTACGA
>NZ_JBXUGP010000047.1:0-22884 GCF_057180605.1 Serratia sp. HNCC26DJ206 | reverse complement strand
TGGCAGTCAGTCCATTTTTGCACTGACCTTATTAGATCAAAGTCCTGGCCTCACGGCCAGGACTTTGTCATCAATCTGAAAAACCGGCGCTCAGGTGCCGGTTTTTGCATTTTTGGGAAAGTGTTGGCTGGCAGATTATTGCTGAGCCTTCAGCCAGGCAATTTCTTCGGCCCAGATATCTGGGTTCACCGTTTCCAGAATCAGCGGGATATTATCAAAGCGCGCGTCGCGCATGATGTAGCTGAACACTGTCTTGCCGATATTGCCTTCACCTAGGCTGTGGTGGCGGTCAACGCGGCTGCCAAACTCGCTTTTGGCATCGTTAAGATGCATACCGCGCAGGTAGTTGAAGCCTACTACGTTACCCAACTCTTGGAACGTCTTTTCGCAGTCCTCTTCCGTGCGCAAATCATAGCCAGCGGCGAAGGTGTGGCAGGTATCTATACACACCCCGACGCGGCTTTTGTCTTCCACGCCGTCGATGATCGCTGCCAAATGTTCAAATTTGAACCCCAGATTGCTGCCCTGACCGGCGGTGTTTTCGATCACCGCTGTCACACCTTGGGTTTTATCCAGCACCAGGTTGATGGATTCTGCGATCCGCGCCAGACATTTATCCTCATCAATCTGCATCAAATGGCTGCCCGGATGGAAGTTCAGCAGCGTCAGCCCCAGTTGTTCACAGCGTTGCATTTCATCAAGAAACGCCTCGCGGGATTTTTCCAGCGCATCCGTTACCGGGTGGCCAAGGTTAATCAGATAGCTATCGTGTGGCAGGATCTGCCCAGGGCCAAAGCCGTATTGTGCGCAGGCACGTTTAAACTTATCAATTACGTCGGCAGGCAGCGGAGCTGCTTTCCATTGACGCTGATTTTTAGTGAACAGGGCGAATGCGGTCGCCTCTAATTCGTGCGCGCGGATCACCGCCTGATCTACGCCGCCTGAAGCGCTGACATGTGCACCGACAAACTTCATTTTCATTCTCCTGTGTTATCGCCGTCATTATGGCATTGATACCGGCAGGATTGAATGGCGGGGCAAACATCGGGCCCGAGTAAAGGGATTACAGCAGAGCCTGAACCAGTTGGTTAATCGCGGCACCGCCGATCACCAGCCAGATAAACAACAGGGTGGCCAGCAGAATCGGTTTCACCCCTGCCTGGCGTACCGCGCTGATATGGGTGGTCAGGCCCAGCGCCGCCATCGCCATCGCCAGCATCCAGGTGTCGGCGGTAATCAAGTGCTGTACCAGTGTTGCTGGGAGCAGGTTAAACGAGTTCAGCCCGGCAACGGCAATAAACAGCACGGCAAACCAAGGGATGGTAATGGCCGATTTTTCGCTTTTGCTACCCGCAGCACCACGGCTGATATAACCAGACAACAGCAGCAGGAAAGGTGCCAGCATCATGACGCGGATCATCTTGGCGATCACGGCGGCGTTTTCGGCATCCGGGCCGATGGCATGGCCTGCCGCAACCACCTGAGCCACTTCATGGATCGTCGAGCCGGTATAGATCCCAAAGGTTTCCTGGGTAAACGGCATCCATTGGAAGTGCTCATTCAGCTGATACAGCCAAGGGTAAGCGAAGATAGCCAGCGTGCCGAACACCACCACGGTAGAGACGGCCACCGCCACTTTGCTGGAATCCGCCTTCAGAACCGGTTCGGTGGCCATTACCGCCGCCGCACCGCAGATACTGCTGCCCGCGCCGATCAGCATGGTGGTCTGGTTGTCGAGGCCGAAAACTTTCTTGCCCAGCCAGCAAGCCAGCAGAAAGGTGCTGGTTAGGGTAAGGGCATCGATGATGATGCCGCTGGCCCCGACATCAGCAATCTGCTGAAAGGTTAAACGAAAGCCGTAAAGGATAATCCCGAGGCGTAGCAGGCGTTGCTTGGCAAGTTGAACGCCGGTATGGCATTGAGGTTGCAACCATGGATAAAGCGTATTGCCGACGACGATGCCAAACAGGATCGCCAGCGTCAGTGCACCTAATCCCAATCCGGCAACCCAGGGAATGTTGCTGGCCCAGATCGCCAATGCGGTTAATGCACCGGTCAGCAATAAACCGGGTAGTAACCGTGGTAGCCCCAACAGCGGGAAATGTTGCTCAGGGTAAGTGTGGGTAGTCTCGCTCGCCATGGTTCAATCCTCTTCTCGATTCTTGGTAGCAAGAATAAAATTTCGTGACCTAAAAGAGAAATTGATTATATGCTTATAATCTATCTGAATAAGTGGTCGATGCCGTGCGATCCTCCATGGGTATCAGGCCGAATTCTGTAAACGTGATAATCTTAATGGTACGACCGCTGGTTTTATTACCGCTTATTTCTACATTTTTATTTTAATTTCAAAGGTTTTGTTCGGCGTATCAGCCCGGCAAGCCTCTTTTATACCGAGATCGCTATGCATATCACCTTGCGTCAACTGGAAGTCTTTACCGAAGTGCTGAAAAGTGGCTCAACGACGCAGGCCTCGGTGGTATTGGCCTTGTCGCAGTCGGCGGTCAGCGCGGCGTTGGCGGACTTGGAAGGGCAACTGAATGTGCTGCTATTTGATCGGGTAGGCAAACGATTGGTTATCAACGAACATGGCCGCTTGCTGTACCCGAAAGCGCTGGCACTGCTGGAGCAGGCCAGTGAAATAGAGCAGCTATTCCTGCATGACAATGGTGCTTTGCGCATCGCGGCCAGCAGCACCATCGGCAACTATATGCTGCCCGCGATGATTGCCCATTATCGCAAAGATTTCCCGACCACGCCGCTGGAACTGAATGTGGGGAATAGCCAGGATGTGATTGGCGCAGTGGCGGATTTTCGCGTCGATCTCGGCCTGATTGAAGGGCCGTGCCATATGCCTGAATTGGTTACCCAGCCGTGGCTGGAGGATGAGTTAGTGGTGTTTGCCGCGCCGGATAACCCTTTGGCCCGGCAACCCTTGACCATGGCCGCGCTGGCGAGTGCGCCTTGGATCCTGCGTGAGCGCGGTTCGGGTACGCGAGAAGTGTTGGATCATCTGCTGCTGGCGCATTTGCCAAACTTCCAACTGGTGATGGAACTGGGCAATTCCGAAGCGATTAAGCATGCGGTGCGTCATGGTATCGGTATCAGTTGCCTATCTCGGCGTGTGGTGGAGGAACAACTGGCCAGCGGCGTGCTGGTGGCGCTGAAAATTCCGCTGCCGCCGTTGATACGGACGCTGTATCTGATCCATCACCGCCAGAAACATATCTCCAACGCTCTGCAACGTTTCTTGAGTTACTGCGTTCTGCCTGTCGAGGCCTGAGAAGATATTAGGCCCGTTGCTAATAATTGCTGCCGGATTATGAAGCTATCTTATATCAGCGCAATGTCACTAGTGCGCGGACGGGTATTTGTTACAATCCGCCCTCATTTTTTTGACGAGCAGTAGGGTAACAATGGCTCAGCAGGATATAAAAACATCGGGGCAGCAAGCACCCGGATTGCGCCGCGAACTGAAAGCGCGGCATTTAACCATGATTGCCATCGGCGGTTCTATTGGTACCGGCCTGTTTGTCGCCTCTGGCGCGACAGTTTCGCAGGCTGGCCCCGGCGGCGCACTACTTTCCTACGCACTGATCGGTTTGATGGTTTACTTCCTGATGACCAGCCTGGGCGAATTGGCCGCGTTTATGCCGGTTTCCGGTTCGTTCTCGACCTACGGTGCTAAATACGTTGAAGAAGGTTTCGGTTTCGCGCTGGGCTGGAACTACTGGTACAACTGGGCGGTCACCATTGCCGTTGATCTGGTCGCAGCACAGTTGGTAATGAACTACTGGTTCCCGGACACGCCGGGTTGGATCTGGAGCGCCCTGTTCCTCAGCCTGATGTTCTTGCTGAACTACATCTCGGTCAAAGGTTTCGGTGAAGCGGAATACTGGTTCTCGCTGATCAAAGTGACCACGGTGATTATCTTTATCGGCCTCGGCGTACTGATGATTTTCGGTATCCTGAAGGGCGGGGAAAATGCGGGTTGGCAAAACTGGACCATCGGCGATGCGCCGTTCGCCGGCGGTTTCTCGGCGATGATCGGGGTGGCGATGATTGTCGGCTTCTCCTTCCAGGGTACTGAACTGATCGGTATCGCGGCCGGTGAATCTGAGGATCCGGGCAAGAACATTCCGCGCGCGGTGCGTCAGGTGTTCTGGCGTATCCTGCTGTTCTATATCTTCGCGATTCTGATTATCAGCCTGATCATTCCTTATACTGACCCGAGCCTGCTGCGTAACGATGTGAAAGATATCGCCGTCAGCCCGTTTACCCTTGTATTCCAGCATGCTGGCCTGCTGTCTGCCGCTGCGGTAATGAACGCGGTGATCCTGACGGCGGTGCTGTCTGCCGGTAACTCTGGGATGTATGCTTCAACGCGTATGCTGTTTACGCTGGCTTCGGAAGGGAAAGCTCCGCGCATTTTCGCTAAGCTGTCGAAAGGCGGGGTGCCGCGTAACGCGCTGTACGCCACTACCGTAGTGGCGGGACTGTGCTTCCTCAGTTCGATGTTTGGCAATCAGTCAGTTTATCTGTGGCTGCTGAACACGTCCGGTATGACCGGCTTTATCGCCTGGCTGGGGATTGCTATCAGTCATTATCGTTTCCGCCGTGGCTACGTGATGCAGGGGCTGGATATTAACGATCTGCCGTACCGTTCCGGCTTCTTCCCGCTGGGGCCGATCTTCGCCTTTGTTCTGTGTTTGATTATCACGCTGGGGCAGAACTATCAGGCGTTCCTGGAAGACAAGATTGACTGGTACGGCGTGACCGCGACCTACATCGGTATTCCGCTGTTCCTGATCATCTGGTTCGGTTACAAGCTAACGCGCGGCACCCGCGTGGTGAAGTACAGCGAAATGGAATTCCCGAAGTGGGATTCGAAGTAAGCATTTAACTTTCAACGCGGCGGGGTACCGCCGCGTTGTTCCCTTCTTGGTTTTTCCTCAACAAAAACCGTTCTTAAAAATTATAGGTCATGCCAACGGTATAACGACGGCCATCCAGTACCGTGTCGAAATGATCGTAATCGACGGTTTTGTCGAAAATATTGTATATCCCACCGGTCACCGTCAAATGTTTGTTGGCCTGGTAGCTCAAACCGGTATCAACGAAGGTATAAGACGGCGTGCCTGTGGCCATCGACGTGCGGCTCAGGTATTCAGAGGTTCTGCTGCGGAAGTTGAGGCGTGACCACAGGCTGACGTCCTGCGTGGCTTGCCAATCCAGCGTGGTATTGACCATATGCTTCGGCATCTGATTCAGGGGTTTACCTTGCTGCGATCCGCTTTTCTGTTCTGACTGGGTAAAGGTGTAGTTGGCCGTCAGGTCCCAGTCTTTGCTGATTTCCCAACCCAGGGTGGCTTCAACACCGCGCATATTGGCTTCATCTACGTTGATGCGATCGCTGATAAAGTAATAAGCGGTGTTACCGATGAAGCACTCCGGCGAACCGTTGCCGCTATCACAACGACGAACCTCGGTGATTTTGTCTTTGAAGTCGGTATTAAATAGCGTGATTCCGGCATTCATTCCTTGCTGATCGTCCCACAGCAGGCCGATTTCCTGGCTCAGGCTCTTTTCCGGCTTCAGATCGGGGTTACCAATGATGATTGAAGTTCGGCCACCCCCGGTGATTTGCCCCCAGTTGGCGGAAGACTGGCGCAGATCGGGTGAGCGATAACCCGCAGAAACACCGCCTTTCAGCGTCCATTGCTCCGCCAGATGCCACACGCCGTACAGGCGCGGCGTCCAGTGGTTGCCATAGTTCTGATCCTGATCCATGCGGACACCGCTGGTCAGGGCAAAATCGTTGGTTATTGACCATTCATCTTCGGCAAACAGTGCCCAACTCCAGCGCGTCAGGTTGTTCAGGCCGTCGGCGGCGGCAAGCTGATTGCCTTCATCATGCAGATCTTCATAGCGGTACTGCCCACCCAGATTAAGCAGGTGATCGCCAAGATCAAATTGCGTTTGCGTATTGAAGATGGTGTTGTTCAGCTTCATTTCGCGGCCGGGGTTGTTGGTCTCCTCGCGTTGAATATAACTGTTGGTGTTACCGAAATCATAATAGCCGTTGTGGGTGATCGAATACTGGGTGCGCTCGTAGCGGCTGTTGCTGGCACTGTTCGGCGTACATTTACCGTTGCGGCAGTTTTCTGCCGCCATGGATACGCCCGGCGTGCTGTCGCGATCCTGCAATGAGCGACCAATCTCAACGTCAACGCCGTTTTTTTCATCCGGGGTCAGGCTGAACACCGCCGTACCGCTGCGCATCCGCTGTTCGTTATAGCCGTTGATAATCTGGTCTTCGGCACGGCGTGACAGCAATCCGTTGACCCGCAGCCCCAGCAGGCCGTCGATCAGTGGGCCAGAGGCAAAAGCGTTGGTCTGGAAGATATCACCGGAATGACGATCCTCCTGGAAGGTAGCATCGCCGTGCAGAGAACCCTTCCATGCCTGAGTGGTGGAGGTTTTACGCGTAATGATGTTGATGACGCCGCCCATGGCGTCTGAGCCGTAAAGAGAAGACATCGGCCCACGTACCACTTCGATGCGCTCAATCGCCTGCAACGGTGGCAGCCAACCTTGTTCAATACCGGCACCGTCGCTGTTAGGCCGGGTGCCACGAGTATCGACACGCTTGCCATCAACCAGAATCAGCGTGTACTTGGAGGACATGCCGCGAATGCTGATATCGCTGCTGCTGGCTCCACCGGTGACGACCACGCCTGGAACGTCCTTCAATGCATCGGTGACATCACGATAAGCCCTGGTTTCAAGCTGCTGGCGGGAGATGACTGAAATAGAGGCCGCTGAGTCTTGGATCCTTTGTTGGAAGCCGGAGGCGGTGACCACCATGGTGTCCTGTGATTCCGCCAGTGCCGTGCTGCTGGCGAGTGAAGCGAGGATTAATGCAGTCAGTTGGTTATAACTTGGTTTTTCCATGAGATAAAGATTCCTGGCCCGAGGTTATTAATTGATTGATTTAAATGAAATATGGTTTTTCACCGCGACGGTTTTCCGCTCTGTGGTGAAGCCTCAGGCTATTGTAAGGAAATTAACATGAATGTAAATGCAAATGATAATCCGTATCATTTGCATGTGTAATTATATGATGACGTGGTATGGCAGGAAAAGGCGAAAGATAAAATACGGGGCTAATATGTTGCAACCGTGGTCAGAACCTCAATGGTTCCAAAGATGGCCAGAAACCGATGAGTGAGGGCAACAGGCTGTGCGCTATTGCCCCTCGGTCTTGGCGTGTCAGAAGGTGGTGGGGGTGTGTGCGCTGATGATTCGGCAGACACGCGTCGACGTATTGCTGAAACTGTGGGGCATTCCGGTGTTGATGGCATAGCTCTGGCCCGCTGTCAGCAGGTAGCTCTGGCCGTTGACCGTCAGCATGATTTCGCCTTCCAGCAGGGTACCGATCTCTTCCCCCTGATGCTTGATTTTCTCACCGGTGGTAGTGCCGGGCTGGTAGGTTTCCAGCATCATGGCCAGGTTGCGCGTCGGGTTGCCGTTATGCACCAGCTTCATGGATACGCCCTGGCTGCCGATCTCGATCAGATCTTCTGGTTCGATGACCACTTTGGGTTCATCCTGCCGTTCGGGTTCGGCAAAAAATTCAGACAGTGATAATCCATAGACCTTTAGCAGCTTCTGCAACGTACTGATGGCAGGGCTGACTTTGTCTTGTTCAATGGTGCTGATGGCACTGTGGGTTAATCCGGACAGTTCGGCGACCCTGCGCTGCGACAAACCCAAATGTTGACGGATCTGCGACAGGCGCTTGCCTGGTGCCAAGCTGACTTCGCTCATAGCGGTAGTTCCTTCTGATAGGGGCGACAGGCTGAGGTAATACCCGGAGCCGGGTACCTGTCGGAGTGATATCGACACAATATGATATCGGTAGTTGGGCAGCTATTGGAAAATATATTGCCCATATTCACCGTGGCTCTGGCGGAAGAAATAATGTACACAAAAATGCCAAACAACGCCTTTTCGGTCAATATTTTATCAATTTAGCAGCCCGTGGCGAATAATCAAACGTGATTGTAACATTTGCAAAGCAATTCTGTTAAGGCTATGTTTCATTTAATGGGTGTTATTTCGAGCGCCAGCCCTGGCGCACTCTACTAGAGAATTCAGACCATGTGTTGAATCGATCGGCAAGTGAATGCGCGAGCATTCCCAAAAGCACAACGGCGGGTGATGTATGCAAACCAATAGCGCAGCAGTTGAAAATTTTGCACAACATAGTGAAGATAGGCGAAGTAGCGCGTTCCAAAGTGAGGTTGCTCACTACTTGGAACGCCATCCTGCCACACAGTATATCGATATCCTTCTCAATGATTTGAATGGTTCCTTCCGCGGCAAACGTATTCCCATCTCCGGGTTGAAAAAAATAGAAAAAGGCTGCTATTTCCCCGCATCCGTATTTGCCATGGATATTCTTGGCAACGTGGTGGAAGAGGCCGGTTTGGGCCAGGAACTGGGTGAGCCTGACCGGGTTTGTATCCCGGTGCCAGGAACGTTAACGCCATCGGCGGCAGATCCCGAGCATATCGGCCAGGTATTGCTGACCATGCTGGATGAAGATGGTACTCCCTTTGACGTTGAACCCCGCAATGTTCTGAACCGAATATGGCAGACATTGCGCCAGCGTGGATTATTCCCGGTGGTAGCGGTAGAGCTGGAGTTTTATCTCATCGATCGACAGCGGGATTCTGAAGGCTATCTGCAACCACCCTGTGCGCCCGGAACGCAGGAACGCAACGTGCAGAGCCAGGTCTATTCGCTGGATAATCTCAACCATTTTGCCGGGGTATTGAACGACATCGACGCACTGGCGCAGATGCAGGGCTTACCGGCGGATGGCGCGGTGGCGGAGGCGTCGCCAGGCCAGTTCGAAGTGAACCTGAATCATACCGACAATGTGTTGCAGGCCTGCGATCATGCGCTGGCGTTAAAACGCCTGGTGCGGCAGGTGGCAGAAAACCATCACATGCATGCCACCTTTATGGCCAAACCCTACGAGGATTATGCTGGCAGCGGGATGCACGTGCATATCAGCATGGTAGACAGCGCGGGTAAAAATCTGTTCGCTGAGCCGGACGGTGCCGACTCGGCGCTGCTGAAACGTGCCTTGGCCGGGATGATCACCCTGATGCCCGCCTCCATGGCGCTGTTGGCCCCTAACATCAATGCGTTTCGCCGTTTTCAACCGGGCATGTATGTGCCGGTCCAGGCTTCCTGGGGGCACAACAACCGTACCGTGGCGCTGCGTATTCCCTGTAGTGATGTGGATAACCATCGTGTGGAGTATCGGGTGGCCGGGGCTGATGCCAACCCTTATCTGGTGGTATCGGCGATCCTGGCGGGCATACTCTATGGGCTGGATACCGAATTACCGCTGCCTGAACCGGTAACCGGTAACGGTCTTGAGCAGGAAGGCGTGCCATTCCCGATCCGCCAGAGCGATGCGTTGTACGAGTTTGAACACCAGCATGAACTGACCCGGCATCTTGGGGAACGTTTCTCGCACGTTTATCACGCCTGCAAGATGGATGAACTGATGCAGTTTGAACGGTTGGTCACCGAAACCGAGATCGACTGGATGTTGAAAAATGCCTGAATGAGCCTTCAGCATCTGCCGAGAAGAGGGTTTTCCGCGCGATCGGCAAAAGAATTTGTGTAAGAAGGTTTCTGGAGCTTGTCTTCCGGTGGTTTTCTAGGGCAAAATATCCCAATGAAGATAGCCGACGTTTTAACGCGTCGGTTATTTTTTTGCATTTACGTTCTACAAACTGTGAATTTCACACACCAAGCGAGGCCGGACATCGAGCCGGATAGATAAATAGGTTCGTCGCGATCAACCAAAACTCTATGGTCGTGACTCATGAGGATTAGAAAGATGGGGCAATTTTTCACTTTAGCACCGGTGCCCGCCGGTTTCCGCTGCGGCCGCAGCGATTATGGAGCAGTCAAGGCAGTATCGACTTGTTATCCAGCTTCCCTCATCCCCCTTTTAGAATTCAGTCGCACGTTGCGAAGTTTCCCCGCAACCTTAAGTCTTGGCGTGTCTCTTATCCGCAAGGCAGAAGGTAAGGGGGGGCTGCGCGATGTCCGATAACATCATCAGCGCCGCACCAGCCGGCCAGCGCACTCAACTGCGCAAAACTCTTACTTTGGTTCCGGTAGTCATGATGGGCTTGGCGTATCTGCAGCCGATGACTATTTTTGATACCTTTGGCATCGTCTCCGGCCTGACCGATGGTCACGTCGCTACCGCCTATGCCTTTGCTCTGCTGGCGATCCTGTTTACCGCGCTGAGCTACGGCAAACTGGTACGCAAGTTCCCGTCTGCGGGTTCTGCCTATACCTATGCTCAGAAAGCCATCAGCCCACACGTTGGCTTTATGGTGGGCTGGTCATCGTTGCTGGACTACCTGTTCATGCCGATGATCAACATCCTGCTGGCAAAAATTTACCTGGAAGCGATCTTCCCCGGCGTGCCTTCATGGATCTTCGTCGCGGTGCTGGTTGCGCTGATGACGGCTTTCAACCTGCGCGGCATCAAGTTGGTAGCTAACCTGAACTCCATTATCGTGGTGGTGCAGGTGGCGATCATGATCGTGTTCCTTGGCCTGGTCATCCATGGGATTTCCAACGGCGAAGGGGCGGGTACGCTGGTCAGCAGCCGCCCGTTCTGGTCTGATAATGCCCATGTGGTGCCGATGATTACCGGTGCGACCATTCTGTGCTTCTCGTTCCTCGGCTTTGACGGCATCAGTTCGTTGTCGGAAGAAACCAAAGATGCAGAGAATGTGATCCCGAAAGCCATCTTCCTGACGGCGCTGATCGGCGGCATTATCTTTATCGTGGTGTCTTACTTTGTACAGCTGTACTTCCCAGACATTTCACGCTTCAAGGAGCCGGATGCATCACAGCCTGAAATCATGCTGTATGTGGCTGGCAAGTTCTTCCAGTCGGTGATCTTGGTCTTCTCCTGCGTGACCGTACTGGCTTCTGGTATGGCTTCTCATGCGGGTGTATCACGCCTGATGTACGTGATGGGTCGTGACGGCGTATTCCCAGAGCGTTTCTTCGGTTATGTGCATCCGAAATGGCGTACTCCGGCGCTGAACGTGCTGCTGGTGGGCGCGATTGCGCTGTCTGCGGTGTCGTTCGATCTGGTGACCGCGACGGCGTTGATCAACTTCGGTGCGCTGGTGGCGTTTACCTTCGTAAACCTGTCGGTGATTTCGCAGTTCTACATCCGTGACAAGCTGAATCGTACCCTGAAAGAGAAATTCAATTATCTGGTCCTGCCGGTGTTAGGGGCGCTGACCGTGGGTGCACTGTGGATTAACCTGGAGTCCAGTTCAATGACGCTGGGCCTGATTTGGGCTGCGATTGGCCTGATCTATCTGGCGTTTGTCACCCGCAGTTTCCGTTTGCCGGTACCACAGGCGAGTGAAGACGTTGCTTAACTGAAACTGTCTGTTAGCACATGACAAAGGGCGCAATCTGCGCCCTTTGTTGTTTCTGTTAGCCCACCAACTGCTTGCCGTAATCAAACAACGCTTTCAATAGTGCGGTTTTTTCTTGATCCCCTTCATGCAGGTTATACAGCGCTTCTAACTGCAACAGATAGTTTTGCACTCGCTCGGCGTTGAGCATGGCTTGGCGATGCTGCAACCAGCGGCGCTGCTCGGCATCATCCAGCGTGTTCGGGTAATTGCGCGCCCGGTAGCGAAACAGCAGTTCTTTCACCCGGCCATCGTTAAAGGTTAAATCCAGCGCGGGCAGATTCTGCGGTTTGGTCTGCTGGATAATTTTCATGGCAGCCCTATCGGCATCGCTGAAAAAGCCGTCATACAGTTTGGCATCCACATCGTCGATCGGAGTAAAGGGTTCAGCCTCGGCAAACAGGGCTACGACCTTTTCTCTAATTTCCGGGTGTTGGCGCAGCACCTGCAAATTTTGCAGGCAGGCTTGGCGATCGATACCCAGGCGTTCGGCGTTTTCCGGCAGCAGCGTTTTAGCCGGTGCCAGCACCGGGCACTTGTTGATATGTACCAGCTTAATCGGCACAGGTGCCTGATTGGCGGCCAGCCGATCGCGCCGGGTATAGAGACGCTCACGCAGTTCATTGGCGCTCAGTTCCAGCAGTGGCGTGATGTCACCGGCTAAATCGCACATGATTACCGCGTTTTTGTTCTCTGGGTGCCAGGCCAGCGGCGAAACCCAACTGGTGTTGCCGCGTGTGGCACCAAACATGCCGGAAACGTGCACCAACGGGGTCATCTCGGCAATGTCGATCAACGGGTTCAGTTTGTGTTTATTACGGTGCTGTAACAGATAGTCAAACAGTCGGGGTTGCGCCTGCTTGACCAGCTTGGCCATGGCAATGGTCGCGTAAACGTCGGCCATCGCATCGTGAGCATTCTCGTGTTCTATGCCGTTGGCACGCGTCAGGTGTTCTAGGCGAAAGCTGGGGAAACCCTCTTCATTTTCCGGCCAGTGGATACCCTCAGGACGTAACGCATAGCAGGCACGCATCACATCGAGCAGATCCCAGCGCGAATTGCCGTTCTGCCAACTGTAAGCGTAGGGATCATAAAAGCTGCGGTAGAAGATGTTGCGGCTGACTTCATCATCAAAACGAATATTGTTGTAGCCGAGAATACAGGTGCCAGGCACGCTGAACGCTTGGTGGATCTGCCGAGCAAATTCGGCCTCATTCACCCCTTTGGCCAGGGCCTGTTGCGGCGTGATGCCGGTGATCATCACCGCTTCCGGGTCGGGCAGGTAGTCATCGGCCGGAGCACAGTAGATAATCAGCGGTTCTTCGATGATATTGAAATCCATATCGGTACGCACGCCAGCGAACTGCGCTGGGCGGTCCATCGATGGGCTTATGCCAAAGGTTTCGTAATCGTGGATATAAAATGTAGCCGGTGCCTTGCTGCTCAAAATCGCATCTCTTTATTGGCGTAGGTAATATGCCTCTATTGTAACGGTGCCATGAACGATGCCAAGCAGTGGTTTAGCTTAAGCGAAGAAATGCGGGTGATTACGCATTGCGATAGTAGAGCAGGCGTTGATGAAAGTAGTTGAGCAGATGAGCAGGCACGTTTTCTTCGGCATTTTCTAGCCCCGAAGCATGTCCGTAGCGTTCATTATAAATAACGCTTAGGGCTAACAGGTCGGTGTGGATCTTTTCGCGTTCTTGCTTGGGCAAGTCATCCAGTTTTCGCACCATATCTTTCTCCTTGAACGAAAAAACATCATAGGACCGCAGGACGAGTTTGTCGCTACCCCATTTAGGGAGGATGCTTGCAACGCAGAACGATTCTGGCTCAATAGACTATCCCCAAAATAATTCGAATTGCTTGTAGGCGACAGAACGCAGCCAACACCCAAGCAACTTGAAGTATGAAGGGTATATATCAAGGAATTAAATCAGGCTTAGAGCCCATCCCAATAGGGATTGTCTATAACGATGTGGAAAAACGCTGAAATAGATATCGACTAAATTATGGAAACAGGCTGGTTAATTTCTGACGAGTTATGGGCCCAAATGGAACCGTTGCTCCGCGTACATAAGACTCATCACTCTCTAGGTCGCCATCGTCGTCGAGTGGATAACCGGGCTGCTATGAATGGCATTTTCTTTGTCCTACGTCCTGGATGCCAATGGAATGCGCTGAAGGCGACAGGAATATGTTCCTCCAACTCTCCGCTCATCGCCGCTTCCAGGAATGGACTGCTGTCGGTGTTTTTGAACGTTTTGGCAAAATGGGTTGCTCAAAAGTGAGAAATTGTCTGGGTTACATTTTGCCTGTGGGCTTATTGTGCGGAATAAACTCCTATTGGGATAGGGCCTTACTCAATTAACGGATTGAGTAAGGGATTTTCTTGCTATTGAACATCAGAGCATAATGATTTCACAAACCTTGTGAATGATGTCGCTTGGTACCCTTAGTACTTTCTGTCAACGCATAATATGCCTATTTTTTGTATCTCACGCCATCAGATCAGAATACGTTTTGCTATCTTGTCAGATCTGCTACTTTATTCTGGCGTGTGTTTCCACTCAGAGCATAAACAGGGAAAGGTAAGGTACCTCTATGTTTATAACAATTGCAGATATTACAGATGTTGCAGAAATGTTTCGTGTCCGCCTCAGTGTAAATGAAAATAAAGCAACCATGGCGGATTTAGCAAAGTATGGTGTAACACCAGAATCCCTCCCTGAAATGTTATGTGGTAAAGGCCGAGGGTGGGTAGCCAAGATTGACGGGGTTATAAGAGCTTTCGCGATGGCTGATGCTGCTAATGCTACAGTTTTTGCATTGTTTGTTGAGCCAGGTTTCGAAAGGCAAGGTATCGGTCGCAAACTGATGGATGAAGCAGAGAAATGGCTTGCAGAGATGGGATGTGTACAAATTTGGCTCGAAACAGACAGAAACACACGGGTGCGAGCGAACGGCTTTTATCGTCATATTGGGTGGACGGAAAACAATATACAACCCGATGGACAGGCTAAATTCATTAAAATATTAAGAACTCATCCCAATAGGGATTGTCTATAACAATGTGGAAAAACGCTGAAATAGATATCGGAAACAGGCTGGTTAATTTCTGATGAGTCATAGGCCCAAATGGAACCGTTGCTCCACGTACATAAGACTCATCACTCTCTAGGTCGCCATCGTCGTCGAGTGGATAACCGGGCTGCTATGAATGGCATTTTCTTTGTCCTACGTCCTGGATGCCAATGGAATGCGCTGAAGGCGACAGGAATATGTTCCTCCAACTCTCCGCTCATCGCCGCTTCCAGGAATGGACTGCTGTCGGTGTTTTGAACGTTTTGGCAAAATGGGTTGCTCAAAAGTGAGAAATTGTCTGGGTTACATTTTGCCTATGGGCTTATTGTGTGGAATAAATTCCTATTGGGATAGGCTCTTAGAGTCAATGTTATATAAACAACTATTAACAATATTGAGAATAATGTGACTAAACGCCACGTGAATGTTTCAAAATATTCCTTAAGATAATATTAAGAAAATTAATTTCCCGCCCACTTAATTCTTATTTAATTTTCGTTTACCTATCCAGGCATACAATCCAGCACATTCAATGCCAATATGGGTATCCAGTATGAAAACGCTTTTATTGACCGGTGCTACGGGCTTTCTCGGTGGCGCAGTGCTCGAGAGGTTACTGATTGATAATCAAGATATTAACTATCTTTTCCTGGTGCGAGCCGAGGATGAACAGCAGGGTTTGAACCGTATTTGTAGCAATATGGAGAAGTTTAATATTGATAAATGTATTCTGGATAAACTGACAACAGAAAATATTTTACTGGGTGACTTAAGCGAGCCCGATCATTTTTTGTCAGACACACGTATTAACGATGTCACTCATGTGATTAACTGTGCCGCCGTGGCTTCATTCGGTAATAATCCGCTTATTTGGAAAGTTAACGTTGAAGGAACTTTGGCTTTTGCGCAAAGAATGGCACAGGTTAAAGGATTAAAACGTTTCCTGCACGTAGGCACGGCGATGTCCTGCGCTCCTGAACCCGGCTCGTTAGTGGCAGAAAGCGCGGAATTTGAGGAAACTGCCGAGCATCTGGTGGAATACACCCGCTCCAAGTCGACGATTGAGCAACTGATGCGACAGACTTGCCCACAATTGCCACTGGTGATTGCGCGGCCTTCGATCGTAGTTGGCCACACGCGTTTGGGTTGCCAGCCTTCCAGCAGCATTTTCTGGGTATTCAGCATGGCGCTGATGCTGCGTAAGTTTATGTGTTCGTTGCAGGACAATATCGACGTGATTCCGGTGGATTATTGTGCTGACGCGCTGGTGATGTTGCTGAACCGCAATACGTTGGATAACGACGTTTATCATATTTCTGCTGGTGAAGAGAGCAGCGTCAGCTTTGCCGATATCGATCACGCCATCGCGGCAGCGCTGGAGAAACCACCGGTTGGCGATCATTATGCACAGGTCAGTTACGAGGCTCTGCTGCAAATGCGCAGACAACTGAAGGATATTTTTGGGCCGTGCAATGAGCGCCTGATGCTGAAAGCGATGCGCCTGTATGGCTCATTTGCCATGCTCAACGTGCGGTTCAGCAATGAGAAAATCCTCAAGTTGGGCATGCCGAAGCCCCCGCGCTTTACCGATTATATTGCCTGCTGCGTGCAGTCGACACGTGGGTTGTCGATACCTCAGCAAATGGTGGTGGATTTTAAATAACCGGCAGGGCATCCGTAGCGATGCCCAGTTTGCTCACCAGGATGAGGATGACCAGAAGACGCGGCCCAGCACCACCAGTTGGTCTTTGCGCTGCGGATAACTGAGATGCTCATCCTGATATTCCTCCCGGTTCAGTGAGCGGATAACGACGCCGCCGTCGGGCTGTTCGATCAGGACTTTAACCCGCAACAGATTGCCATGGCGAATGGCATAGGTTTTCCCTTCGCGGATACGGATATCGGCGGTGTTGATGCCTACGACATCACCATCTTGCAGACGCGGTTCCATACTGGAGCCGGAGATGCGGATAATACGTGCTGCATTCACCGGTACGCCCATTTTATGCAGGTAGTAGCGGCGGAATATCAGCGAAAACTCTTCACAATCAACGATTTCATAGCAACCATCACCAGCAGAAAAATCGATATCCAGCAAGGGGATCTCCACAAACTCTTCTTGGTCCTGATCGGTATCCTCCCAGACGACGGGTCTGAGCCGCGCGGGTTGGAAATCAGACTCTGCTGCAACGTCGGCAAAGGGATGCTCCAGTGCTTTTTCATGGAATACATCGAACCAACCTTTCGGCAAGCTCAGCTTAGCTTCGATGCGCCGGGCGAGGTTATCGCCCAGATTGCGGGAGGATTTTTCACCGGTGATCTGGCTCAGCGTTGGCGCAGAAGAGTCCACCAGTATGGCAAATTCATTCTGGTTGGTGCCTTGGCGGGCATAATGCGCCATCAGATCGCGCAAATTATTGCGCCTAATTTCTTTAGTTTCCATTGGCCGATGATCGCACTCTTTAGCAAAAAGGTAAATCTTTATGCGACAGAAAAGGGACCTTGTATTTAGCGTTGAGCTAAATGCCCATGGTACTTCTCGCAAGGTGGGAAACATCTTTGTACATTCAACGTTATACGTAAGTGTTTTTCCTCCACTAGAATAAAATTTTATGGCTTCGTCGGTGATAACAACGTGCGTTTAGACCGAGAGATCTCTTCTGTTGAACGCCTGCTTTATCGCAATTACCGTATTGTTCACGGTGTGCGTATCGGGCTGGCGTTTATCATTACCTTCCTTTTGCTGCGCACGCTCAAGGTGCCGGAAGGCATCTGGCCGCTGATCACCCTGGTAGTCGTCATGGGGCCGATTTCTTTCTGGGGCAATGTGCTGCAACGAGCGTTGCAGCGCGTCTCCGGCATGCTTTTGGGGGCGGTTTCCGGCCTGATTGCGCTTTATCTTGAATTTCATTCGCTGCCGCTGATGCTGATCTGGTGCGGCATCGTGATGTTCTTCTGTGGTTATCTAACGCTGGGTAAACGGCCTTTTATGGCGTTGTTGATCGGTATTACGCTGGCGGCGATGTGCGGTGTTGGGGCGGAAAATATGCCAGTTGCTCTGTGGCGTGGCGGCGATGTGATTTTAGGCTCGATATTGGCACTGTTGTTTACCAGTATCTATCCGCAACATGCTTACATGTTCTGGCGTATGCAGATGGCCGATTGTCTGCAATCTGTTGGCCAGATCTACGGTGCCTACCTGTCGCCGAATATGCTCGAGCGCCCACGCCTGGAAACGCGGATGAAGCTGCTGCTGGCCGAGGTGGTTAAGCTACGCGGGCTGCTCCAGCCTGCCAGCGAAGAAACCCCAATTCCCGAACAGGTATTTGAAGCGGTGCAAACCCTGACCCGTAATCTGGTGTGTACGCTGGAGTTGCTGGTTGGGGCTTACTGGGCCTCACGAGAAACCCGCTTTATTCTGCTGAACGCCAAAACCCTGCGCAGTGCGCAATTGCTGACGCTGCGCTCGATCGAATCGCTGGCGGATATGATGCGCTATGGTGAAGCGCGAACGGAGTCAGGGGATCTGAGCGAGATCGCCTGCGAACTCAAAGCCCTGATGCAGGAGGCCAGCGCTGAGCAGCCCTGTGATGCCTCGATCTGCGGTTATATGTGGCTGAGTATGGAATTGGCGCAACAGCTTGAGGAATTGAGTGATTTGCTCAAGGTATGTACGTCCCGCGTGCGGGAATAGGGTGTCAGATCATGAAGGCGGTGCTTCGGGTTTTGGCTGGGGCGCTAAAGTGGGTAAGATAGGCCAATGGGAGTTGTGCCTGACGGGCACAAACCTGTATCTTGGAGTGATTGTGGCCGTCAGCAAATGAATCTGTGTATTACTAAAGCAAGGGTATGAAGATGGATAATGCAAATAAGCCGAGTTTTCAGGACGTACTGGAGTTTGTGCGTATGTTCCGCCGTAAAAACAAGCTGCAGCGTGAAATTACTGACAACGAAAAGAAAGTTCGTGACAACCAGAAGCGTGTGCTGCTGCTCGACAACCTGAGTGAGTACATCAAACCAGGTATGAGCATTGAAGATATTCAGGGCATTATTGCCAACATGCGCAGTGATTATGAAGATCGCGTTGACGACTACATCATCAAAAATGCTGACCTGTCTAAAGAGCGCCGTGATTTGTCCAAAAAGCTGAAAGCCATGGGCGACGTGAAGTAAATTTTCTACCGGCAGGGCTGGCACTTTCCAGCCCTGCATGTTCCTGCTGGATCCCCTTACGCTGCCCGCATTTCTGCTACAAAACCCATTCTGAATTATCGTGTTACGCATTGATTTTTTAAGCTGACATAGCAAATCAGCCTGGACCCGCTACGCTTAGAGTATCGTCTTTCAGCAAGCCTTCAGGTGATTGTTTTGACGCAGTGCTGTGGCTTAATCCATGTTGCCGCTGTTTTTAAACAATGAAGTGTAAATCAGTCTGATATTCATAATTTTCATGAATAATAAAAATGGTACTTTACTCATAGATGAGCCACTAATTTTAGCTATGTTGCGATGACGTAGCCCGGTAAAGGGTAACAGGTTCTTTTTATGACAGAACAACAGCTCAGCGCATTGCTCAATCTGGACGACACTGTTCATCCCCCTCGCGTGTTGGCACGCGGTGATTGGGTGCTTGCACACTACCGCCTGCTGGAGCCTGGCGTCAGACAATTGCAGACTCGGTTGCCCGATAATGCGGTGTTTGATCTCAGCCAGTTGGGCGTTCTTGATACCGCCGGGGCCACATTGCTGGTCAACCTGCTTGGCATCGAGCGGATACTCAACCTCAGCCAGACTGCGCCTTCGTTGCCTGCTGAACGCCGCGTTCTGCTGGAAACCGTCGGCCGTTCTCTGCAAGGGTTTGAGCTACCGGAGCCAGAAACACCACCGAGTTTACTGGTTGAACTGTTGGCCAATATTGGCCAATCCATGGCCAGTTTCTGGCAAAACTTCATCGATCTGCTGGGGTTCATTGGCCTGACTCTGCAAGCGCTGTTTGGCAGCCTGCTGCGCCCTTCACGCTGGCGGCTCACCGCACTGGTGGCCAATATTCAGCAAATCGGCCTCAACGCGGTGCCCATCATTATGCTGCTGACCTTCCTGGTTGGCGCGGTTATCGCCTTCTTGGGCTCAACGGTGTTGGCTACCTTTGGTGCCGGTATTTTTACCGTCCATCTGGTGGTGTTTTCCTTCCTGCGTGAATTTGCCGTGTTGCTTACCGCAATATTAATGGCGGGCCGAACCGCCAGTGCGTTTACCGCCCAGATTGGCCTGATGAAAGCCAATGAGGAAATCGACGCGATCCAGGCGCTGGGGCTGAATCCGGTGGAAATGCTGGTGCTGCCACGCGTATTGGCGTTGCTGATTGCGCTGCCGATGCTGACCTTTGTCGGCATGATCAGCGGGATCTTTGGTGGCGCGATGGTATGTGTGTTAACGCTGGATATCTCGCCTACCATGTTCTTGACCATCATGCAGGGTAGCGGGGGATTGCAGCATTTCCTGGTAGGGATGAGCAAAGCGCCGGTCTTTGCCTTCCTGATTGCTATTGTCGGGTGCCTGGAAGGGTTCAAAGTCAGTGGCAGCGCCGCCTCGGTAGGGGCGCACACCACCTCCAGCGTAGTACATTCAATCTTTGTGGTGATCCTGCTTGATGCCGTCGCCGCACTGTTTTTCATGGAGATGGGATGGTGAACCAAGCAGCCCCTGAAGCCATTATTCGCATTCGTAAGTTGCGTAACTGTTTTGGCAAACAGTGTGTTCATGAGGATCTTGATCTTGATGTCCGGCGTGGTGAAATCCTGGGCGTAGTCGGCGGTTCCGGTACCGGTAAATCTGTGCTGCTGCGCAGCATCGTGGGGCTACGTCGGCCAACGGCGGGGCAGATCCATGTTTTTGGCGAAGATCTGATGGCGCTTTCTGGCTTACACCGCTCCACGCTGGAAAGGCGATTTGGCGTGCTGTTCCAGCGCGGAGCGCTGTTCAGTTCGCTGACCGTCACCGAAAACGTGGCATTGCCGCTGATTGAATACGCCGGATTACAACGCAGCGATGCGGAACAACTGGCCCAGGTAAAACTGGCGCTGGCGGGTTTGCCAGCCACCGCGGGCAATAAATACCCGGCATCACTTTCCGGGGGCATGGTGAAACGTGCCGCACTGGCCAGAGCCTTGGCGCTGGATCCGGAAATTCTGTTTTTGGACGAACCTACTGCCGGGCTGGATCCGATCGGTGCGGCGGCCTTTGACAGCCTGATCCGTACGCTGCGTGATGCGCTGGGGCTGACGGTGTTCCTGGTCACCCACGATCTGGACACTCTCTATACTATCTGTGACCGGGTTGCCGTGCTTTCGCAGAAAAAGGTGCTGGTGGTTGATTCGCTGGACGTCGTGGCCGCCACCGATGATGCCTGGATCCAAGAGTACTTCCATGGCCCGCGTGGGCGGGCTGCGCAACAGGCCGTAACGAACATTCGAGAGAGGCAATAAGAAATGGAAACCCGTGCTCACCATGTACTCATTGGTCTGTTTACTCTCATTATTTTCAGCGCCGTGCTGTTGTTCAGCCTGTGGTTGACCAAGGCCGGCAGCGATCGTCAGTTCAAACTGTACGATATTGTGTTCAACGAAGCCGTCAGTGGCCTTTCACAGGGCAGCACGGTGAATTACAGCGGGATCCGCGTGGGGGAAGTGGTTCAACTGCGGTTGGACAAAGATGTGCCGAGCAAAGTCTGGGCACGTATCCGGGTAGCGGCTTCGGCACCTATTCGCCAGGATACGCAGGCTCGGCTGGCCGTTGCGGGCATTACCGGAACTTCCAATATCCAACTTAGCAGCGGCACTGAGGCCAGCCCGTTGCTGGAAGGCCAGAATGGTGAAATTCCGGTGATTATTGCCACCCCGTCACCGCTAAGCCAATTGCTCACTAACGGTGAAGATGTGGTCACCAATATTAATGAAGTGTTGATGCGCCTGAATCAGGTACTGACGCCGGATAACCAGCAGCGTTTGGTCAACACGCTGGATAATCTGGAGAAGATCACCGGTACCGTAGCCGGAGAACGAGAAGATATTCGTACGGTAATACAGCAGTTGGCGCTGCTCACCAAACAGGGCAATGACACGCTGGTGCAAACCAATCGCCTGGTGCGCAATGCTAACGGCCTGCTGGACGGGCAGGGCAAGCTGCTGGTCAGTAACGCGGCCAAAACCATGGCATCGTTGGAGCAAACCAGCGCTCTGCTTAACAAGTTAATCAGTGAAAACCAAAGCTCGCTGAGTAATGGGATGCAGGGATTCAACGATCTAGGCCCGGCGGTTGATGAATTGCGCAGAACGCTGGTGGCATTGCGCAGTGCCATGAATCGTTTGGAAGAAAACCCGTCAGCCTTGCTCAGAGGCCGTGAACGTACCAAGGAGTTTAGACCACAATGACTGACTTCAGCGTTATCTATGCCCGCTATCGCCGCAACGTCTTACGGCTGTTAGCCCTGATACTGTTTATACCGCTGGCGGCCTGCACCATTTTGCCGGAAAGCCCGGTGTTGCAGGTTTATCTGTTGCCCGCTCAGCCTGCTACCGCTTCTGGCAGCGGGCAGGCGTCTGGTCAATCGTTGCGCATCGTCCAGCCGACCACCAACCAATTTCTAAATAGCTCACGCATTGCCGTTCAGCCTCAGGGGGCCGAGATCACTTCTTTCTCTGGTTCGCGCTGGAGCGATCCGGCACCGCTATTGCTGCGTAATCGTTTGATTCAGGAGTTCCGTACCGATGGCCGCTTCCTTTCGGTGAGCAGTGATGAAGACAACGTGCAGGCCTATATTGAACTGAACGGTGAGCTGTTGTCATTCCAGGGCGTGTACATCGGTGATAGTGGTGAAGTGGTGATCCGCTTTGACGCGCGTTTGGTACGTACGTCCGATCGCCGAGTGATCGCCAGCCGCAGCTTTGAGGTTCGGCAGCCAGTAAGCGGCAGATCGATGGATAAGGTGGTGCAGGCATTCGGTTTGGCCAGCGATAAACTGGCGGCCCAGATGCTGAGTTGGACGCACCAACAGGCGGCAAACTTTCCAGTAAGATGATATGAATAAAACGCCCGGTAGGTGCCTATCGGGCGTTGTTTTTGCACAGAAAACCTCCAGCTAGGCTGTAATGCTTGTCAGTTAAGCTTTTGAAGAAGGCCGCAGCGGATAACGTTGCGGCCTCTTTTTTACCGCTCTTGGATAATGTCTCTGTCGACGCGTCGGCAGCACAAAGCTTTC
>NZ_JBXUGP010000046.1:0-24280 GCF_057180605.1 Serratia sp. HNCC26DJ206 | reverse complement strand
GACACCCGGTTTTCCGGGTGTCTTCTTTTGAGGTTACGTCATCATGATTAACCACTATCTGTTTGAAGTGATCTTCAGTGCTGTAACGCTGTGTGGTCTGGCTGCTGCTTGGCAACTGTTCCTGACCAGTAATCTTTGAGATGGGATGTAAAGGGGCCGGGTTCTCTTTGCTATTTCTGCTGTCTGCTCCATCGTTTCTGGGGCAATCTTACCAGTTAGCCAAGGCTTCGCGGTTATAGCGTTCATTATAGGCGCGGCGGAACTGCGCCAGTTCGAACGCATCCAAATCCAACTCAGCGAAATAAAACAGCGCCGCCTCGGTGTGTTCGGCATGCAATTCCGGCGATAGCCCGGCGCGCAGCAGCATTTCGCGCCACAGGCCAATCTGTTCGTCGTCCGCCTGTTTGATAAACGTCAGGTAGATAAACAGCAGATAAGCGGCTTGATGCATCTCTTCGGTATAACCGTTGTTCAGCACGCGGATAAACGTCTGGCTGTTGCGGCTGCCCATTTCTTGCAGCATCGATTCAATCAGCATCGGCTTTACTTTGAGCTGTTGTACCAGCGAATCTATCGCCTTGCGGGTGTCGGAAGTCAGAATGCGGTAACCAATAATAAATACCGCAATCAGGGCGGCGATGATGATCCACGTCATTGATGATGTTTTACCGTTTTGGAGCGCCAGCAGTTGGCAGGAGGCGCTGCAAACAGCGCCTGAAATTATCCGTGTTGCTCGCCGCTGAAATTGCCGCTGGCGTGTTGCTGATTATGGGCATAGCGATTGAAGGTGGCGGCGTCTTTTGCCAAGGCATCCAGATGTGCCCCCAGCATTTTGATCTGCTTGATCAGCGCATGCTGCTCCGGCACCGAACTGGCGGTGTTCAGCTTGTGCAGCAGTTGCTCATTTTGCATCCGCAGTGCAATTTCACGCTGTTGGGCTTCTTCCAATTGCTGTTGCAAAGCCTGATAGCTTTGCTGCCATTCGCGGTGTTGTTTTTCAAAGCTGGCCTGCAACTCATTCATTGCATTCTGAAACTGGCTGTCCAGTTCGCGCATTGTCATGGTTTTTTCCCTTTGCGGCACTCAATGATGGCTTGCAGTATAGCGAAAATGGCTCAGAAGCTCACCCGTTGCCGGTAATTCCTGGCTTGCAACCTGTGCAGGGCGTCTTACAATCATCTCTATCCCCCCATATCTCAAGGATCCCCCGGTCGTTTATTGGTCAGCATAATCCCCGAGAGTGACACGAAATGAGCAACGAAGATAAAGGCTTTTTTGAGCAGGCAATGGCCGATGTAACCCCGTTAGCCGAGGGGCAGCAGACGCTATACTTTAAACCGCAAGATCCCATCGACAAACGCGCGCGCCGCGAAGCGCAGGCGCTACAGTTGGAAAACTTCCTCAGCACCGGCTTTCTCGACATCATTGCGTGCGATATCCCATTGGAATACAAGGGCGAAGGCATTCAGCAGGGCGTGCTGGATAAGCTGCGCAGTGGGTACTATGCGCCGCAGGCCAGCCTGAATCTGCTGAGGCGCCCGGTAGAAACCTGCCGTCAGGAATTGTTCCGTTTTATTATGCAGGCAGAGCAAAACAGCCTGCGTTCGTTGCTGATCGTGCATGGCCGTGGGCGGGAGGATCAGAGTCACCCCAATATTGTGCGCAGCTACGTGGCCAAATGGCTGGCGCAGTTTGAGCAGGTGCAGGCGTTTTGCCGCGCACTGCCGCGCGACGGCGGTGAGGGGGCCTGCTATGTCACGCTGCGTAAGTCTGCCGCAGCGAAGGCCGAAAACTTCGAGCGGCATGCCAAACGCAGCCGTTAAGCACTGTCTCCGGCAGAATCGCTGATCAACTGATTGAGAAAGCGTTGCAGCACACCGGAGGGAATGTCGTTTTTGCGCCAGAACACGCCGACGCTGCCCTTCTGCTCGATACGCGGCAGCGGCAGAATGGTGAGCTGGCCCTGAGCGGCATAGCGTTCTGCCAGCCGCCACGACAGGATGGAGATCATCTCGCTGCCCTGAATCATCCCCAAGGTCACGCTCATCGATGCCGACTCAATGTGATCGCTGGGCAGCATCACGCCCTGATCCACCAGCGCATTATCGATACTGACGCGGATCGGCGTGCCGCTTGGCCAGACGATCCAGCGGTAGGCCACCAGTTCATCCCAGGCAATGCTGCTGCGCGCCGCCAAAGGGTGCTGGGTACGGGCGACGAAACACACCGGTTCGGTATACAGCACGCGATAGTTAAGCGGCAACTGCAACGCGTGGCCGCCAATGCGGCCAACCACCACGTCAATCTTGCCTGACAGTAGATGTTGCAGCAGCGGCGTCATCACGTTTTCCACAATTTGCAGATGCACGTTGGGGTAATCATCAACCACCGCCAGAATTGCCTGTGTGACGCAGTCGGTCGCTACCGGCGAGCAGCCGATCAGCAGGCTGCCTTGGCCACCCTGCTTGAAGCGGGCAATATCCTCACGCGAGCGATCGAGATCGTTAAGGATGCGGCGCGCATGTTCTAGCAGCAGTTTCCCGCCTTCTGACGGCCGCAGCCCTTTGCTGTGGCGTTCAAACAGCACGATCCCCACCTCTTCTTCCAGCGCTGACAGCCATTTCGACAGCGCAGGCTGGGTGATATTCATCATTTTTGCCACCTGCGTCAGGTTGCCCTGCTCGCCAAGGCACATCAATAAGCGCAGATGATGGATTTTGAGCCGCTGAGTCCAGTCTGCCATTTGGCATAACCTCCAGGTTATCGCAAGGGCGGAAATGCCATTATCTTTTCACATTGCGCTTGTACATAGTATTAACAACTTAGCAACACCCATCACAAAAACAACAAAAGACCCTACACCTAAAGAGGCAATCGGCCATGAAGCACTCTCGTCGGCTTAATATCCAGGATGTTATTGATGCAGCACCGGTTTCGGCGTTCCAGTGGCGTGTTTTGGCATGCTGTTTTCTGGTGGTCACTATCGATGGTTTTGATACTGCGGCCATCGGTTTTATCGCCCCGGCGATACGCCTGCAATGGCAGCTTGATGCTGTCCATCTGGCCCCGCTGTTCGGTGCTGGGCTGTTTGGCCTGACGCTGGGGGCACTGCTGTTCGGGCCGCTGGCGGATCGCTTTGGTCGCAAGCAGATCATGCAGTTCTGTGTCGCGTTCTTCGGCCTGATGAGCCTGCTTTCCGCTTTCTCGCCGGATATGAATACCCTGACGCTGCTGCGTTTCCTGACCGGTTTGGGGTTGGGCGGGGCGATGCCGAATGCCATCACGCTGACCTCGGAGTTTTTGCCCAAGCGGCGGCGCGCGGGGTTGGTGACGCTGATGTTCTGCGGCTTCACCCTCGGTTCCGCATTGGGTGGGTTGGTGAGTGCGCAATTGGTACCGCTGATCGGCTGGGAAGGCATTCTGATCATTGGCGGTGTGCTGCCACTGGCGCTGCTGTTAGCGCTGATTTTTGTGCTGCCAGAGTCGCCTCGCTACCGCGTGCTGCGCAATAGCCAGCCAGAGAAGGTGGCGGCGGTATTGCACCGCATTACCGGGCAGGACTACCGCGATGTGGAGTTTTATCTGCCGGAACAACCGACGGCGAAAAGCTCTGTGGCGGCGCTGTTCCAGCGCGGTGTGCTGCCGGTGACCTTGCTGCTGTGGTGCGTGTTCTTTATGAGCCTGATGATCGTTTACCTGCTCTCCAGTTGGCTGCCAACGTTACTCAATAACAGCGGTATCGATTTACAGCATGCCTCATGGGTCACCGCCATGTTCCAGGTGGGCGGTACGTTGGGGGCGATCGTCATCGGCCAACTGATGGATCGCCGCAACCCGTATCTGGTTTTGGCGGCCAGCTATGGCATCGGCGCGCTGTTCATCGTGTTGATCAGCATTTCGGAAGGTTCGCTGTGGGGCATGGCCTTTGCGGTACTGGGCACCGGCATCGGCATCAGCGGTTCACAGGTGGGGCTGAATGCGCTTTCGGCTTCGCTGTATCCCACGCTGTGCCGTGCCACCGGCGTGAGCTGGGCCAATGCCGTTGGCCGCTGCGGCGCGATTTTCGGCTCGCTCAGCGGTGGAGTAATGCTGTCGTTCAATCTGTCGTTTTCCACCATTTTCATGTTTATCGCTATCCCGGCGCTGTTGGCCGCTATCGCCTTGGGCGTGTTGTTCAACCAGGTGCGCGGCGTGCGCCAAATTGCCAAAGCACAGATCGCTCGTGGATAACTAAAAGGAGCACACGATGTCTGAATTAACACCAGCAATAAAACAGCAAAGAGCGGGTTTTTATCAGGAAATCAATGCAATGAATCTCACGCCGCTGTGGGAGTCGCTGCACAATCTGGTGACCACCGAACCTAACGCCGGATGCGTGGCTGCGCTGTGGAAATACGCACAAGTCCGGCCATTCCTGATGCGCAGCGGTGAGCTGATTGGTGCCAAAGAGGCGATACGCCGGGTGCTGGTGCTGGAAAACCCGGCGCTGCGCGGTAAGTCTTCCATCACTCAGTCGCTGTACGCGGGCCTGCAATTGATCATGCCGGGTGAAGTGGCCCCTAGCCACCGCCACACGCAATCGGCGCTGCGGTTTATCGTCGAAGGGGAAGGGGCGTTTACTGCGGTTGATGGCGAACGTACCACCATGCATCCGGGGGATTTTATCCTCACGCCGCAGTGGCAATGGCACGATCACGGTAACCCTGGCGATCAGCCGGTGGTGTGGCTGGATGGCCTGGATCTGCCGCTGGTCAATTATCTTGGCTGTGCCTTTGCCGAGAACTACCCGCAGGAACAACAACCGGTGACGCGCCCGGAAAACGACTTCCAGCCGCGCTACGCCACCAATCTGTTGCCGGTGCGCTATCAGGCAGGCAATTCGTCACCGATCTTCAACTACCGCTATGACCGCAGCCGCGAAGCGCTGGAACAACTGCTGCGCCATGGCCCGCTGGACGAGTGCGAAGGCATCAAGCTGCGCTACGTCAACCCGGCCAACGGCGGTGCGCCAATGCCAACCATGGCCGCCTTCCTGCAACTGCTGCCGCAAGGCTTTAGCAGCCAGAAGATCCGCACCACCGACAGCACCATTTATCACGTGGTGGAGGGAGCAGGCAGCGTCACCATTGGCAATCAGTCATTCAGTTATAGCGCCAAAGATATTTTCGTCGTGCCTTCCTGGCAACCGCTCAGCTTTGTTACGCACAGTGAAAGCGTGCTGTTCAGCTTTTCCGATCGACCAGTGCAGCAAGCGCTGGGCCTGTTGCGTGAAGCGCGCGGCTGATTGGCACACCCCATTATTAAAGGAGAGTCATTATGAGTCAGTACCTGTTTACCCCACCGGCGGTGACCGCCGTTCCCGTTGTTGGCAGCAGCAGTCTGTTCCCGGTGCATCGGGTGTATTGCGTTGGCCGTAACTATGCCGCTCATGCTCGGGAAATGGGCTTCGATCCCGATCGCGAACCGCCGTTCTTCTTTTGCAAACCGGCGGATGCGGTGGTGCCGGTGGCCGCCGGTGAAAGCCTGACGCTGGCCTACCCGGCGCAAACCGATGACTATCACTACGAGATCGAGCTGGTGGTGGCGATTGGCAAGCGCGGCAGCGATATCCCGGTCGCGCAGGCGCTGGACTATGTGTATGGCTATGCCACCGGCCTGGACATGACGCGCCGCGATCGCCAGATGGAAATGCGCAAAATGGGGCGGCCGTGGGAGATTGGCAAAGCGTTCGATCGCTCGGCACCGATCGCCACGATCCACCCGGCAGCCAGCGTGAAAAATATCGAGCAGGCCGCGATCTGGCTGACGGTGAATAACGAAGATCATCAGCGCAGCAGCATCAGTAACTTGATCTGGTCGGTGGCGGAAACCATCAGCTATCTCTCCGGTTTCTTTGAGCTGCAACCAGGGGATCTGATCTATACCGGTACGCCGGAAGGTGTGGGCCCGGTAGTGCGTGGCGATCGTATCGATGGTGCCGTTGAAGGGTTGACGCCGTTGCAGGTCAACATCGCCTGAGAAGAGGTCAATCATGAAGCTCTACAGTTTTTTTAACAGCTCAGCCTCTTATCGGGTGCGGATCGCGTTGGCATTGAAAGGCGTTGATTATCAAAGTGAAGGGGTCAATATCCGCGCGGGGGAGCAACTGCGTGCCGCTTACCGGCAGTTGAACCCGATCGGCCTGGTGCCTGCATTGGTCGACGATCGCGGGCAGGCGTTGGGCCAGTCACTGGCGATTATCGACTATCTGGATCGCCGCTATCCGCAGGTGCCGCTCTTACCGCAGGATGAACGGCAGCGTGCGGCGGTGCTGGAGATTGCCTTGGCGATTGCCTGCGATATTCACCCGGTCAACAACATGCGCGTGCTGCGTTATCTGACCGATACCTTGGGTATTTCAGAAGCGCAGAGAAAAGCCTGGTATGCCCACTGGATCGCTGAGGGGCTGGCGGCGGTAGAGAACATGCTGGCGCGGGCGGATTCCGGGGATTATTGCGTGGGCTATGCGCCGACGCTGGCAGACTGTTGCCTGATCCCGCAATGGGCCAATGCGCTACGGATGGGCTGCGATCTTGCGGCTTATCCCCGTTGCGCCAGGGTTTATCAGGCTTGCAGTGCACTACCCGCGTTTATCGCTGCGGCACCTGAACAACAGGCGGATGTGATCCCGGTTTAAAAAAAGAAAAACACAGAGCAACATATTGGGGGAATAACGATGAGCAAACAGGCAACGGCAATTGTGGTGGGGGGCGGTATCGGCGGTGCAGCAACCGCGCTGTCTCTGGCTAAGCGTGGCATCAAGGTGCTGCTGCTGGAGCGTGCCCATGAAATTGGTGAGATTGGCGCGGGTATCCAGCTTGGCCCAAACGCTTTTTCGGCCTTGGATAGCTTGGGCGTTGGTCAGGTGGCGCGTGAACGCGCGGTATTTACCGACCATATCTCGATGATGGATGCGGTAGATGGCAAGGAAGTGGTGCGTATCGAAACCGGCCAGGCATTCCGTGAGCACTTTGGCGGCCCTTATGCGGTGATCCATCGCGTCGATATTCACGACACCGTCTGGCAGGCGGCGCTGAAGAACCCGCTGGTAAGCTATAAAACTTCGACGCAGATCGTGGATATCCGCGTTAATCCGCAAGGCGTGGAAGTGTTCGACAGCCAAGGGAACCGCTATGAGGCCGATGTTTTACTGGGTTGCGACGGCGGGAAATCGGTAGTGCGTGCATCACTGCTGAACGACAGCCCGCGCGTGACCGGCCATGTGGTTTACCGCGCGGTGATTGAGTGCGCGGATATGCCGGAAGATTTGCGCATCAACGCGCCGGTGCTGTGGGCCGGGCCGCATTGCCACTTGGTGCACTATCCGCTGCGCGGCGGTGCTCAATATAATCTGGTGGTCACCTTCCATAGCCGGCAGGTGGAAGAGTGGGGCGTTACCGACGGCAGTAAAGAAGAGGTGCTCTCTTATTTTGAAGGGATCCACCCGCGCCCACGGCAGATGCTGGATAAGCCCACCTCTTGGCGCCGCTGGGCGACCGCCGATCGTGAACCCTCGAGCCAATGGGGTAATGAGCGGGTGACGCTGGTGGGCGATGCGGCACACCCGGTTGCGCAGTATATGGCGCAGGGAGCCTGTATGGCGCTGGAGGATGCGGTGACCTTGGGTGAAGCGATCGCCCATTGTAAGGGGGATTTTGCCGCAGCCTTTGCGTTGTATGAATCGGTGCGTATTCCACGCACGGCACGCATCGTCTGGTCTACCCGTGAAATGGGGCGGTTGTATCATGCCAAAGGCGTCGAGCGTTCGGTGCGTAACCTGTTGTGGCAAGGCAAATCGCAGCAGGAGTTTTATCGGTCGTTGGAATGGTTGTACGGCTGGAAAGAGCAGAACTGCCTGAAACCGCGTTAGAGATAACAGCCAACGGCGCGGTTAAACGCCGTTGGCAGCAAAAATTATTGTTTAAACCATTTATGGTCTAGTGAGAAACGACCCGCGCCGGTAACCGACAGCAGCAACAACCCGGCGATAATACTGATGTTTTTAAAGAAGCTAATTTCATTGCCGAGCATTTCTGCATCGCTCATCCGCCAGAACGGATGGCCGATCAGGGCCGTACCCAGCACATATATCGCATAAATAATGGCCAGCGGCCGGGTAAATGCACCCAGCACAATGGCAACGCCAAAAATAAACTCAACCACCACGGAAATAATCGCAGCCACGTAGGGCAGCGGTGTGCCGTAACCCTCCATCGCCGTTACCGTGGCACCAAAGTTGGTCAACTTCATCCAACCGAAAATAATAAACAAGATCATCAGCAAGATTCTGGACAGCAGAATCGTGCCATCTTTCACACTTTCGCTCATTGTGAACCCCTTAGCCACTACGGAATGATGCGGTTGTACCTAGTAAAGACTAGAACAAGTTCACACTTTTTCTAGTGTGGGCAGAGAGATACGGTTCTCAGGGGGCGAGCCGACAGCTTGCAGACGGTGTTATGCTAGGTAACACCTCACTCACTCTGTTGCAGGAAAAACCATGACTATTGAGATCCGTCCGGCGCAAAAACACGATGCCAAATTAATTCTGGATATGATTATTGAACTGGCAGTGTATGAAAAAGCGCGTGATGAAGTGCTGGTCACCCAAAGTGATATTGAAGAAAGTCTGTTTGGGGTGAACGCCTGCGCTGAGGCGTTGATTTGCAGCGTGAACGGCGAACCTGTTGGTTATGCGGTGTTCTTTATGAGTTATTCGACCTGGTTGGGTAAGAACGGCATTTATCTGGAAGATCTCTATATCGCGCCGAAGTTCCGTGGTGCGGGCGCTGGCAAGGCTCTGTTGCGGCATATCGCTCAACTGGCCTGTGAACGCCGTTGCGGGCGCTTGGAGTGGAGCGTGCTTGACTGGAATCAGCCAGCTATTGATTTTTATCTCAGCATCGGTGCTGCGCCGCAAGATGAATGGGTGCGCTATCGTATGGAAGGTAACGTATTGGAGAATTTCGCCTTTTCGGGTGCCTGATGGGCTGTTTTGGGGAGATTATCTCTCCCCTAATTTTATGTGCGTTGCTGATTCCAGGGCATCTTGGCTAACAGAGTAGCCATGCCGCAAAAACCGCTGAGCCCGGCAAACAGCAGCCCTGCGCCAACAAAGCTGGGCAGCAGGAAGAACAATGGAGTGAGCGTGTAGCCCAAGGCGGCACCCAGCAGAATCAGTGAGCCCGCTGCAATCTGTACCTGGCGCATCATCGGCAACGGTTGCTTTTTATCTTTCACCACCTCCAATCCCTGCTGTTTCCAGCCGTTGATGCCCCCTTCCAGCAGATAAACCTGTGCCGGTGACGCGGCGGTTGCCAGCACTGCCGCGTTCTGCGCGGTACGTTTGCCGGACTGGCAGTGGAAAATAACCACGTCCTGCTCGCAAAGCGGCTGCGGCTTTTCACCTTTTTCAATCACCGACAGCGAGAGCAAACGGGCTTGCGCAATATGCTCATGGGCATATTCATCGGCATCGCGGATATCGAACAACCGCGCTCCCTGTTTTAGCCGTTGTTGAGCGTCTTGTGATGTTATCGTTTCTACGTTCATATCATCCTCAGGGGCAATAGATAGCTTTCAGCGTGCTGATGACTTCCTGCACGGCGGTGTTTTTAATGAAGTAGTTAATGCGTTGCCCATCTCTGGCGTTTTCAATCAACCCTTCATCACGCATTCTGGCCAGATGCTGTGAAGTTGCCGACGAGCTCAGCCCCGTGATGGCAGCCAATTCACCCGCACCTGTGCCGGGGGAGTCCACCAGCATACAAAGGATCAGCAAGCGGTGAGGGTTGCTCATGGCCTTGAGCAGCTTTGAGGCTGCATCGGCGCTGGCGAGTAGTGATTGCAAGTCTGGTTCTGTGGTCATAGTTATTTTAGATACCTCTAAATTTAGAAAATTCTAAACTATGTGTGCGCTAAATGCACGCGAAATTTTGCGCGTGTTTTTGGCCCGCGCTATGCCAATTTCGCCATCTCTATTAAAGAAATCCCTCAAGCATCTAACTCCCTTCAATACCATAGTGATGATTCTGTTTAACAAAAAATAAACATAAAACATACAGATAAGCGTTACGTACTGCGCTAATCAGCGGCTTTTCCCTTCCGTTAAACAGAGTCTGTCAGCCGCAACGTTGTTCACAAGAACCTGCAACTGGGAGCATCAATATGGAACTGAAACATTTCACCAGGGTCGCTGAATCCATCGCCGATCAGACCCGTCAGTTACTTAAACAAGAACGCCAGCGTTACCTTTACGGCGGCCGGGAATTTGATACCAAAGACGATCTCAGCCCGGTCACCCTCATTGACCAGCAAGTGGAACAACTGATCCGCGAGCAGTTAAACCAGGCATTTCCCACTCACGGTATTTTGGGGGAAGAGTTCGGCGCCGAAGCTCAAAACGAAGAGTGGGTATGGGTGATCGATCCCATCGACGGCACTAAACAGTTTATCGCGGGCGTTCCGGTTTACGGGACGCTGCTGGCGCTGTGCCACCATGGCCGGCCGGTGGTTGGCATCATTGATATTCCGGCGCTAGACGAACGTTGGGTGGGCATGGCCGGGCAGCCCAGCACGTTGAATGGCCAGCCGATCAGCACGCGGCCCTGCCAGCATCTGGCCGGTGCCCTGATGTCCACCAGCAATACCGAGTTTGTGCTGCCTGAACATCGGGCGGGCTACAACCATCTGCTCAAAGCCAGCAAATGGCGGATCTATGGCGCGGCTTGCTACGCCTATGGTTGCCTGGCCGCGGGCCGTATCGATCTCAGCGTCGACAGCGGCGGCATGCGCGAAGTCGACTACTGCGCCATGGTGCCGATTATCGAAGGCGCAGGCGGCAAAATCACCGACTGGTACGGTGAACCGCTCACCATGTATTCCCAATCCACCGTTGTTGCCGCGGGCGACCCGCAACTGCATGCGCAGGTGCTGGCAGCGCTCTCCCACCACAGCAGTTCACAGCCTAACTCCCTCGCATGACAGGTGAATATGATGATCAAATGGATGAAATCAGCACCGGTGCAACCCGTTACCGCAGATGCTGAACAGATTAACCATACCTATCGTTACTGGCGTATCCATATCATGCTCGGTATGTACGTCGGCTATGCGGTGTATTACTTCACCCGCAAAAGCTTTAACTATGTCATGCCGGAGATGCTGAAAGACTTGGGGTTAACCGTGGCGGATGTCGGCCTGATGGGAACTCTGTTCTACTTTATGTACGGTGCCTCGCGTTTTATTTCCGGGGTGCTGAGCGATGCTGCCAACCCGCGTTATTTTATGGGCATCGGGCTGATCCTGACGGGGGTGATCAATATTCTGTTCGGTTTCAGTTCGTCGCTGTTTGCCCTGACGGCGTTCTGGATCGCCAATGCGTTTTTCCAAGGGTGGGGCTGGGCTCCTTGTTCCAAGCTGCTCACTACCTGGTATTCACGCAATGAACGGGGATTCTGGTGGGCGATCTGCAACACCTCGCACAACGTCGGCGGGGCGGTTATTCCACTGTTGGCGGGGGTACTGGCGGTGAATTACGGCTGGCGCTACGGGATGATCGTGCCAGGACTCATCGCGATTGTTAGCGGTTGCTTCCTTTGCTTTCGCCTGCGCGATCGCCCGGTGGCTATGGGCCTGCCGACCGTGGGGCAATGGCGGGTGGATCCGCAGGAGCTGGAACAGGAACAGACCAGCGCCAAGCTGCCGCTGATGGAGATCCTAAAACGCTATATCTTCACCAATAAATACATCTGGCTGCTGGCTATCTCTTATGTGTTTGTTTACGTGGTGCGCATTGGTATTAACGACTGGGGGAACCTGTACCTGATACAGAACCATGGTTACTCGCTGGTGAAAGCCAACTCTTCGCTGACCATGCTGGAGATCGGTGGCTTTATCGGCACCATCGTGGCCGGTTGGGGTTCGGATAAGCTGTTTGCCGGTAACCGGGTGCCGATGAATATCATTTTTATGATAGGCATTTTTGTCAGCGTGCTGTTGATCTGGCTGCTTCGTATCGATAGCTATCTGTTTAATGCCACCTGTTTCTTCTTTATCGGCTTCTTTATCTTTGGCCCTCAGATGCTGATCGGCATCGCAGCGGCTGAGTCTGCGCATAAAGATTCTGCCGGAGCTGCGACCGGATTTGTCGGCATCTTTGGTTACTTGGGGGCTGGGTTATCTGGCTGGCCGCTGGCTAAAGTGCTCGAAACCTGGAGCTGGGATGGTTTCTTCTTTGTGCTATCGGCAACGACCCTGGCATCGGCGCTTTTGCTGTTGCCGCTGGTGGTGAAACCACGGCGGGCTGAACCGGTAACTGCCAGTTAAACGTATGTGGAAAAATCGCTCCTCGCGTTGGGGAGCGATACCGTAGGATGTTGCCCACGGCGGCGATAACCGGAAGCAGAAATCTCAGTAATATCCCTTGTCACAGTATGGTCCATCTTTCTTCTCCTTCATCACAAGCGATCATTCCCTCGTCTATTATCCAAGCTGCCAAATTGTGCTTTACTCAGGCTGTCGGCAAGGTGTCAGGTTACTGTCGGGTTGCTGGCCTGTTGCTGTGAACCGCTTCACGGCATAGTGTGCGAAGTTTCCACTCGCTTATAAAGGATGATGTCCATGAGTCAGAATTGCATTAAACAACTGCGGCTTTCCAGAGCCTGGTCACAGGAACAACTTGCGGAACTTTCGTCCCTCAGCGTGCGCACCATACAGCGCATCGAGAACGGTGAGCAGGCCAGCCTCGAGACACTCAGCGCCATTGCTGCCGTGTTTAATATCAGCGTGACAGAGATTTCCGGCGGCGGGGATCAATCGGGTACCGAATTGCGTGATAGCGCTCTTGACCAGCAGATTGAAAGAGCCAAGGCGAGGGTGGCCGCCGAAAGTGGTTTCTACCGCAGCCTGCTGATTTATGTGGTGGTGAATCTGTTTCTGTACGCGATTAACCGCTTTATCACCCCGGGCAGCGTCTGGTTTATCTGGCCGCTGGCCATCTGGGGGACATTTATTGTGATCCAGGGGGCAAAAGTCTTTTTCTTGCAAGACTGGCTGACCCGCTGGCAGCAGGAGCGCTTGCAGAAAATATTGCGTAAGTAGGGCGTTACAGTCAGAGGTGTTAAATATTTACGATATTATAATTTAAATCAGATAGTTAATTACTAACCCATCCCCCGCTGCAACATGGATTTTGCCGCGGGTTTTTTGCGTTACCTGCAACGGGAAGGGCAGTAAAGGGTAAGCCTGCCGATATTGGCGCAGGCGTACCGTTGAAAAGCGTGATTACGCTGGTTTAATTTTATTAACCAGCCAAATGCCGCCGCACACCAGCAGTAATGCCAGGACGTTGCGCCATTCCATAATGCTTTCATTGAGGAAGATGGCAGAAAGTACGGCACCAGACACCGGGATCAGGAAGTTAAAGGGAGCGACCATTCCCACACGGTTGTATTTTAACAATAAGCTCCACAAGGCAAATGCCACCGATGACAGCAAAACCAGATAGCCCAATAGCAACAACGCCTGCCAGCCAAACTGCGTCAACCCACCGCCAAACAAATAGCCGCCCAGCGTAAGCACCAGGCCGCCGATGGCAAGCTGGTAACCCGTCATTACCGTGCTGTCGATATGTTGGGAGATGCGTTTACCATAAATTGTCGCGGCCGAGAGGATAAAGGCGGCCAGCACCACTGACCCTTCGCCCATCAGCGTGAAGGTGAAATTGGTCAGATCGGGGCTGAAATTGACCACCATCACGCCAGCAAACCCCAGCACGCAGCCAACGATTTTATTGAAGCTTAAGCGATCGTTTTGATAGAGGTAATGCGCCAGCAGCACGCTAAAGAAGGTGCTGGTCGCATTCATGATAGAACCCGCAACGCCGGTGGTATAGGCCAAGCCGATATAGAAGAACACATACTGTAGCGACGTTTGGGTTAAGCCCAAAATGGTCATCTGCTTATAATGCAGCGGTTTCATGTTGGTGATTGATTTGCCACTGGCAATGGCAAACATCAGCAACACGAGCCCTGCCAGCAAAAAGCGGTAACCGGCAAACACCATTTTGCTGGGGATATCATCTGGCGAGATGTTGAACAGTTCATAACCGTTTTTGATCGCCGGGTAGGCGCTCCCCCAGAGGAGGCAACAGAAGGTGGCACCGAAGAAGACAAATTTTTTGTTGGTGAAGAGAAGCGGACTGCGTTCCACAAAACATCCCTTTTAAAAGAAAAATGAAATACCGTTTCGTTATAGCGAGATCTGCCTGAAAAGTCCTGCTTAACTTCACTGTTTGCGACTTTTGGTGCCATAAACCCTAAATTTGCACGAAACAGGCTTTGTCCTGTGTGGTGGGGGGAAATCTGTGGGTTGTTAACACAGAGCGCCAGATTGATTGACGCAGCCAACAACTCTGTGTCTTAAAAGGGGGGAACGTCTTTTAGTGCGAATACGGATTAATGACATTCGCCAATTCGTTTTCCATACATATGCATATCGAGAAAATATTGGCCTGCATGGATATGAGTACCGTCTAGGCGCCCTTTGAGATCGTAATGAGTGCTGGTGTACACGCCGCTGAATTTGCCTTTAGATTTCCCCTCTTCATTAGCGCACGCAAGCTCAAACACCAGCTTATCTCCCGGGGCCCTGTCCCATGAGGTTACTTTGCAGTCTTCTGGCGCAATTGCAGCAAGGAAATCTTTAGCTATCTCGGGGGACACGCACTCTTCATCTTCGTCATCTTCGGGGGAATTGGTTAGGGATTGCCCGTTGAGCATTATAGTGCTGCCGTCACGCCATAATCCCGGCTCAATGGACAGAGTCTCGGCAGTAGCGATAAAGTGGGTAAGGCCCAAAGAAAGTGCAACGGCAGCCATTATCATTTTTTTCATTTCTTGCTCCTTGTATAAACACCTATAAATCAAAAGGGTATTTTACAGGCAACTTTGGCGTAAGAGAAGCGATGGGAGTCGCGATTATGACGTTTGATGAAAAGAAAGAGCGAGCATTAGCACTGATGGAAGAGAGAAAGATGCGGCGGAGCAGCTGCGCACCACTGTTCACGCGCTTGTTGTGGAAATGGGGGATCAACGTTCCACCGCCACCCTTTGCGCCGTTCTGGCTGAATGTACAATTTTAGTACGGTGTCATTTTGATTATTAACCTAAAAAATCACAGCTGATTGGAGCTAAGTAGGACAATTGATAAATTATAGGATGCTAAAAGATTCGAGATCTTTTAATAGCGTATTAGTCAGTGGCAGGTATAACGAGCCTGTTTTGTATTTAAAGCTAATGAAGCCATATTTTAAGTAGAAAGCTTTAGCCTGTTGATCTTTTGCGTCCACGTGAATGGCCCAGATACCGGTGGTGGAACGCGCTGTATTAAGGATGGCGTCAACCAGTAGCGAGCCACCCAGACCTTTACCGGTATATTGTTCGTCGACGGCTAAACGACCTAACAGCGCAGCTGGTACAGAAGGGTAGCGGGGTAACTTTTTGGTGATTATGTCGGGTAACAAGCTGATGTCGATGGCACTGGATGACAACGTGTAGAAGCCTGCGACGGTATGGTCACTGGTGGCTGCGACGTAACATTTGGTAAAGCGTTCCCGGCTATCTTGCCCTGCATACCGGTGCAGGTAGGTGTTTAGCGCGGTGTCGAATGCCAACCACAGGAACATCTGGCTGCTTAAAGCGAGCTGTAAAAAAAGGTGGAGAAATAGCTGTTCTTATTGACATATTCAGGCGCTGTACCCTTACCAAAGGTTTTCAGCAACAATCTTGCCGCTGAGGGATTTAAGCAGTGTGTTGCATCCATCGGTTGAACTCACCGTGAGAAGCGGACATGGGTCTTAAAGGAATGCTAAAAAATAATAAAGATAAACAGGGAAATAATTAAGCAAGCACAAGGCATTTTCAAACACCTTGTGCAAGCATCTAATTAATTAGATGGGAGAATTCATGCCATCGGGTGAAGTCACAACTAAATGTGTTTTTGTTAACCTTTCCACTGCAAGTTTAGGCAACACACTATCGAAAATAGCCAAGTAATTTTCCAAGAGAGAATTGATGTAATCAAGTTTACCATGCTCTATCTCATACCATGTTTCTGGAAGGTACCTGACTATAATACTTAGCGTGTATAACACGACCAAGTGTAATACAAATGGATCTTGAGTCCCCCAGAAAGGTACAATTACACTTGTCCCACAATAACCAGATTTGTGAGTTAAGACATGATCCCACCATAACTCATCTTCAGGATGATAAACCTTCCCGACAAAATATGCCTCGTCAAATTTAGTTAGATTTTCTTCAGACTCTTTCTGAATATCTATAATTCCTAGGTTATAAGAGTTAAGTTCCTCGGCCGTTACTTCAGCATTTTTTGGATAAATAGCCGCATATGTAAACCCTGAAAACTCTGGTGTGGGTTGTGATAACCTATTTGATCTTAAAAACATATTTCTACTTGCATGCCCAATTTGGAATGAAAGCGGGTTTTCACCAATAGTTTCTTTTAATAGTGGTCTTAATTCCGGAATTCTTCTTAACAAATCAGTCAAGGTATATGTGCATGATGCTTCTAATTCTTCAGCATTTCTTGGACGTCGCTCTGCTGCATATTTTTTAATTTCGATTCCTACTTTTTTTGCATATCCGTAAAAATGTCCACCTCGAACACACCCAATTTTTATATTGTCAGGAAAGGTTGAGTTTTCAATAGTCTGTGTAAATAGTCCGTGCCCTGACTCAGTATGCTTTTGCACAGTTTTTAAATCATCTTTGGGATCTCCCGAGGAAATTTGTTCAGCTAGGCTTATCTGTAATAAAGCGTAGTACCTAGAGAGGATTTTTGAATTTAACCCACCATTTTCTGTTTCCCAATATCCAATTGCACTTCGTATTGCGGAGGACATTCCGATCGATTTATTAATGTATTCATCTTCTTGAAGTGAAGGGTGATTTTTTTGGATTATTTTTTTACAAAGTTGTGAGCTTGTGAGTCGTTTCAATCGCAACCAGATAGCACCGCTAACGTCCGCTGCAACGAAGCGTTCTATTGTTTTTTGTGAAGACATCGCTGATCCTTTGTGTGTGATGAACGGCTTGCCAGCACATCATAAAGTTGCATAACATTATGTTAGCAACGTCTACTTCTGGCACAGGCTGTGTGAAAACTCTGACTAAAAATTTAAGTGCACGATGCTATGCAAAATCTGAAATCGTTCGGCTGGTTAGCAGAGTCAAATTTTACGTAGGGACGCGGTTTTCAGCTCTGTTTTTGGCAGCTTATGCGATCAAAAACGTTTTCACACAGCCTGGGCACAGAGCTGACTGTCAGATTGGCTCTGTGCCGTAGCCGAGTCAGGTCAAGTCTGAGCTAATACACTTAAGCCATGGTGTTCTAATCCATCCAAAAGTGTTTTTTTCGTACGTTCCATCATGGTGAGGCATTCCCTAAGTGAACATTAAATCATCATAACCCTGAACTGCCGCTGTGCTTAGAAAAAAAGATTTATAGAAAAACTAGTCACACTGTTCACTTTTGAATTTTATGCATATAAATCATTGCATTAAAGGGTGATGAGTTATTCGGGAACTGTGCACAACTCTTCACTTCAGTGTGAACAGTCCCGATCCGCAAACACAAAGTCAGTCGGAGCTTTGCCGCAAAAAAAGATTTATAGAAAAACTGGTCACACTGTTCACTTATTGGGTTTTATTTATATAAATCATTACATTATAGGGTGATGAGTTATCCGGTAACTGTGCACCACTGTTCACTTTGGCGTGAACAGTGGCAACCCGCACGCACAAAAAAACCGGCCTGAGCCGGTTTTGCCAGTTTGAGTAAACGGTGTGAAAGATAAGGCCCGCAAGCAGGCTAGAAGGGTCACCGATACATTTCCCCTGGTGTTGGATTGTATGCGGTTTATACCCTGAAACTATAAATGCCCCGCTGCGGCAGCATCCAATGAGTTCGGCAGATCAATAACCACGTATTGATCGGCGAAAACGATCATGACCGCTTTCACCTAGTTCGCTTCACACTTGGGCAGCCAGTCGGCCTCGCAATCCTCACTCAGTACCAGATTGGTCTGTATCCCCTGGTTGGTCTTGCGCTTGAGCAAGGTGATCTCGTATTCACGTAGGGTCTGCGGGTTGGTGGGCACAATATTGGCGTTCCCCATATACAGGCCGTGTGGTTCACTCTCTTCCAGCAGGTAGGCACCCAGGCTAACGTTAATTCGTTTGTCAGTGCCCGGGCGCAGGTAGCGTAATCGCCACAGCTTTTGCCACTTGTCTTGAACGGTAAGGCCGCCGTAGTGCGGAGTGTATGATGCCTGGCTTTGATGATTTCATTGAAGGGTTGGGGTGTATAAGGCTCGATATGACGAGTTTTCTTCCACAATTGCTACACACACCTAAACGTATACCAATCTTCCAGATTGCAGGCACAAAAAAGCCCGCAACGTGAATTGCGGGCTTTTTCGTTATTGTCACCGGGTCTATCTGGTATCACCGATAACCTATTTGGTGGAGCTGGGGGGATTTGAACCCCCGTCCGAAATTACTACACCGTCGGCACTACATGCTTAGTCCAATCTTTACATTCGCCGGTCAGCTGCGGATGGACACGCCACTAACAAACTAGCCTGATTGGATTTAACGCTTCAGCCCCAGGCAGGACATTCACGCGATCTCTTTTGGATTTGACCTCTCTTGATCCCCGTCTTAAGAGCGGAAGCTAGGGAGAGAGGGCTCTGAGCAGGGTATTAAGCTGCTAGTGCGTAGTTTTCGTCGTTTGCGACTATTTTTTTGCGGCTTTTTACGAGGCAAACCGCCCCTCGGCATGCTCCTAGGGCTTCGCAAATCCCGTCGAATCCAGAATCAGCCCCAAGTAACTGTGAGCAGTATAACAGAAGTTTACCCTGTTAAGCCAGAAGCTTAACGATTGGCATGCTTCATGATACGGGCTTTCGCCGTCTGCCATTCACGATCTTTGATGTCATCGCGCTTATCGTGTTCTTTCTTACCTTTGGCAACGCCAATCTTCACCTTGCTCCAGGCATTTTTCCAATACATGGATAAGGCAACGAGAGTGTAGCCATCGCGGTTCACCAGGCCAATCAGTGAGTCGAGCTCGCGTCTTTTCAGTAGCAGTTTGCGGGTACGTGTGGGATCGCAGACTACATGAGTCGAAGCGACGTTCAGCGGCGAGATGGTAGCACCAAACAGATAGGCCTCACCGTCACGGAACGTTACGTAGCTGTCGCTGATGTTAGCTTTGCCTGCACGCAGTGATTTTACTTCCCAACCTTGCAGGGACAAGCCCGCTTCGATCTCTTCTTCAATGAAGTATTCGAAACGTGCTCGCTTATTTTGCGCAATGGTAGCGGAACCGGGTTTGTGTGTTTTTTTCTTTGCCATAGTGTGAGCATTATACTGGATGCGACAGCGAAAGAAATCCTTTCCCGATCAGCACCTGCGCAATTTAATCCATTTTTGAACCATTAAATGTGCAGCGGTTTTTTGTCTGACGATAGATAAATGGTATTATCTGTACGTTTTATGTCTCACAGGAAATGATATGCCCCAGATCAGTCGGTCTGCATTGGTGCCGTTCAGCGCTGAGCAGATGTATCAGTTGGTTAATGATGTTCATTCTTACCCCGATTTTCTGCCGGGTTGTACCGGTAGCCGGGTGATTGCCGCTTCCCATAATGAAATGACCGCAGCGGTTGACGTTGCGAAAGCTGGCATCAGTAAGACTTTTACTACGCGTAATACGCTGCAGGATAACCAACGCATCAATATGCAACTGGTTGATGGCCCGTTTCGTAAGCTGATGGGGGGCTGGCAGTTTACCGCGTTGAGCCCAGAGGCTTGTAAGGTTGAATTGCATCTGGATTTTGAGTTCACCAACAAGCTGATCGAATTGGCTTTCGGTAAAGTATTCAAAGAACTGGCAGGCAATATGGTGCAGGCTTTCACCCTGCGTGCAAAAGAGATTTACGGTGTCTGAAATACAGGTTGAGGTGGTCTACGCGCTACCAGAGCGCCAGTATGTGCGCCAGGTAAAATTGGCCCCGGGCAGCAACGTTGAGCAGGCGATCCTAGCCTCTGGGTTGTTGGAACTGCGCGGTGATATCGATTTAAACAGCAATAAAGTCGGGATCTACAGCCGGCCCGCCAAACTGGGCGATGTGCTCAATGATGGTGACCGGGTGGAGATTTATCGGCCGTTGATTGCCGATCCTAAAGAGCTACGCCGCCAACGTGCGGAAAAGGCAAAAAAATAAGGCGCATCTAGCGCCCTATTTTTTATCAGAATTTTATCTTCCGAGTTGCAGCCTGTGACTGTCGTGAAGAATGCCAAACCTCCCCACGGGCCGGATGACAATCTCGGCTCAGCTTACTGTGGCGTCAGCGCGGTTTTATTCTGAATATCTGTTAGCACGCCCGCACTGTCGAAAGTCAACGTCAGCGTTTGTTGCGTGACTTTTTCATGACCAGGTTGCTGGCGGAATACATAGAACCACGTCTTAGTACCAAACGGATCCTGCATCATTGGCGTGCCCAAGGTATAAGCAACCTGTTGTTGCGTCATTCCTTTGTGGACTTTCGCCACATCAGTGGATGTCAGGTAGTTACCCTGGTTGATATCAGGCCGGTAAACCACCTTCTCGAAAGTAGAACAGCCTGCAGTCAGCATCACAAGAACCACAGCGGCAGCTGTCAGCGTTTTACAGCGCATAGTAATCACATTCCTTTAGGGCATAGGATGCCGATGATAATAGACCTTGCGGCAGTTGGAAACCTTTACAGGGCTCCAATATGACCTCAGGAAAGTAAAAAAGTTATGCAGCCAACAATTCTTTTGCGTTTGCCAGCGTATTTTTGGTGACTTCGCTGCCACCAAGAAGGCGCGCCAGCTCTTGCAAACGAGCCCGTTTGTCCAAGGGGGACATCTGAGTTTCGGTTTCTGTTCCGTCGGTTTGCTTGCTGACAAAGAAATGCTGATGACCACAACCGGCGACCTGTGGCAAGTGAGTAACGCACATGACCTGGGTTGATTCGCCAAGCTGGCGCAGCAGGCGGCCAACGATGGCAGCGGTTGGGCCGCTGATCCCCACATCAACCTCATCGAAAATCAATGCCGGGGTTTCCATTTTACGCGCGGTAATCACCTGAATGGCTAACGCGATACGCGAAAGCTCACCGCCAGATGCCACTTTAGCCAAAGGTTGCAACGGTTGCCCTGGGTTGGTGGAAACACAAAATTCGATGCGGCTTGCTCCTTCACTGCTGAGATATTCTGGTTCAAAGCGTACATCAATATGGAATTTACCATGCGGCATGGAGAGCGTATTCATGCTGTCGGTAATCAGCGCCGTTAGCTCTGCGGCATAATGCTGGCGTTTTTGATGCAACTGCTCAGCCAGAACCAGCGCTTGTTGATGATGCTGCGCGACCGCTGCGCTGAGATGTTGATGATCGCTTTCCTGCTGGGAGAGCAGTTGTTGTTCATCGAGCAATTGCTGATGCAGGTTGGGCAACTCTTCCGGTGAAACATGGTGTTTGCGCGCCAGGCCAATTTGCCGGGAAAGACGTTGCTCCAGCTCATACAGCCGGTTGGGATCGAGATCCATACGATCGGTGTAATGGCGCAGTTCGTCACTGGCTTCGCTGATCTGGATCGACGCTTCTTCAAGCATATCCAGCAAGCCGCTGAGTTTTTCGTCCATGCTTGCCAGCTCAACCAGCAGATGTTTGGTGCTATAGAGCTGGCTGAGCATATTGTGCTCTTCATTATCGGCCAGCAGTTGCAAGGCCTGTTGGCTGAGCGTTAACAGCTGGCCGCTGTTGGCCAGGCGCTTATATTCGGTGTCGATCTGCTCGAATTCACCCGCCTGTGGGGCAAACTCATTCAGTTCTTTCAGTTGATATTGCAGCAGCTGCTTGCGGGCATCACGCTCGATGGATTGCTGCTGATGCTGTGCCAGTTCGCGGCAGCTTTGATGCCAACGTTGATAAGCCTGGCGCATTGTCGCTTGCAGGGCGGGTTCACTGGCATAGGCGTCCAGCAACTGCTTCTGGTGTTCGGGTTTTAGCAGCAACTGGTGTGCATGCTGGCCGTGGATCTGGATCAGCCGCTGGCCCAGTTCACGCAGTTGCGAAAGCGGAACGGCGGTACCGTTGATAAAACCACGTGAGCGGCCATCGGCGCCTATTACGCGGCGCAGCAGGCATTCGTTACTGTCATCAAGCTGATTCTGTTCCAGCCATTCGCGGGCGGAGGGGGTATCTGCCAGAGAGAAGCGAGCACAGATATCAGCACGGGCGGCCCCCAAGCGCACCACCTTGCCATCGGCACGATTGCCGAGGCACAGGCCCAGCGCATCAATAGCGATCGACTTGCCGGCACCGGTTTCACCGGTAATCGCCGTCATACCCGGTTGAAAGTCGATCTCCAACTCACGAACGATAGCAAAGTTGCTGATGGTTAATTGTGCCAGCATAGGGACCTTCCTGTGTATAAAAACACAACTGTTGTTTCATACAGTATAAACTGGTTTTATATACAGTAAAGTAGCTGGCGCAATTTTTAGAACAATTTTTTTGACCACCCCAGTTTGGTGCTCAATGTATTGAAATAGCTGTAATCCTTCGGATGAATAAGATTCAGATGGAAGTCACTACGGCGAATCAAGACCTCTTCACCTTCCTGTATGGGCAGCGCGATCTGGCTGTCGCAGCTGATTTCTAGGTCGCGACCGGTCTGGGAAAACTTCAACCGGATGGTGCTGCTGCCATTGATGACTAACGGCCGTGCAGAAAGCGTGTGTGGGAACATCGGGACCAACGCGATGGCTTCCAGTGAAGGGGTCAGTATTGGCCCACCTGCGGAAAGTGAATATGCGGTGGATCCGGTGGGTGTGGCGATAATCAGGCCGTCGGAACGCTGGGAGAACGCAAAGCGATCGTCGATATACACTTCAAATTCGATCATGTGCGCCACTTTACCGGGGTGCAACACCACTTCATTAATAGCGGTACTGACTCGGCATTGCTGGTGCTCTTTATGCACGATGGTTTCCAGCAGGAAACGCTGTTCGTCAATGTATTCGCCTTCCAGCACGTCGGCCAGTTGCTGCAACGCATTATCGGGATCGAGATCGGTCAGAAAACCCAGATTACCGCGGTTAACACCGATCACTTTGATATCGTAACGTGCCAGCACGCGTGCGGCGCCGAGCATGTTGCCGTCGCCACCGACCACCACGGCCAGATCGGCCTGCTGGCCAATGTCTGCCAGGCTGCCGGTAACCACGTCTTTCAGCCCGAGATCGTGGGCGATCTGGCGCTCAAGCATCACCGAATAACCACGGGCGACCAGCCAGTGGAATAGCATCTCATGCGTTGCCAGTGCAGAGGGGTGACGCGGATGGCCAACAATGCCAATACATGTAAACTTTTTATTCATTGTTGTGAATTTCCTCACCTGGGCTGGTTTATGCCCCACATTGTGACCGGTTGACTTGAAACCCCGGTTTTGATCCCCATAATAAGCCAAGTTGCGAGATTAATGCTAAACGCGGAGATATTCATGAGTAATAAAGAACAGAAGACGCCAAACGAGCACGTCTCGGAAGAGATGGAACAACAGGCCCAGCACGAGGAAACCCTGCCGGAGATGATGGAAGGTGTCGATCTGCGCGATGAACGCATTACTGAGCTGGAAGCCCAACTGGTTGAGGCTCAGCAACGTGAGCGCGATAGCCTGTTGCGTGCCAAGGCTGAGATGGACAACGTCCGTCGTCGTACCGAGTTGGACATTGAAAAAGCACACAAATTCGCGTTGGAGAAATTCTCAGGCGATCTGTTGCCGGTGATCGATAACCTCGAACGTGCGCTTGAACTGGCGGATAAGAACAACCCAGATCTGGTCGCGATGATCGAAGGTATCGAGCTTACGCTGAAGTCGCTGCTGGACGCGGTACGCAAGTACGGTATTGAAATCGTTGGTGATATCAACGTTCCATTCAACCCGGATGTGCATCAGGCGATGAGCATGATGGAGTCCGATGAGCATCAACCGAACCATGTGATGATGGTAATGCAGAAAGGCTATACGTTGAATGGCCGCCTGCTGCGCCCGGCGATGGTCGCGGTTGCTAAAGCTAAAGCGTAAGCCTTTAGCGATAAGAGAGGGCACCTTCGGGTGCCCT
>NZ_JBXUGP010000045.1:0-25165 GCF_057180605.1 Serratia sp. HNCC26DJ206 | reverse complement strand
GGCACAGAACGGCCTGTCATATGAGGTGAATCTCTGTGCCTTAACCGTTTAGCTCATACACAAAAAAATATATTACCATCGTTTCAATCAGGCCTTCTTTGCAGAAGGTCGGCTACTGAGGAAAGTAATCCGAAAACTTCCTCGTCAAAGGGAAGGTCACCATCGTAAACCAATTCAGAAAATGCACCGTGAAAAATACCCCTGATACTTTTCCATGTTTCACTAGACTGAACGAAAAGCACACTCTCATGCAGAGGTTAGTCAAGCCAGTTTCCTGTATCGCTGAACTGATCCCTGTCGGCTTGAATAAAAATATCAATGACTTTCCAAAGGTTATCAGAAGAAAAAAGCTGACTGTACTGTGCATCGCGTTTGATCATGCACAGATCATATATATGACGAATTTTATCAGCTAGTGCCTGCTCTGGGTCTTCCGCTCTCGAGGCTCTGACCAGCCCTAATATTTTTTCCGCTACCGTTCGTTTGATGTCGAGAACGTTGGAGAAGGATCCGTGTAACCCAGTAATCCTTCTCAACATAAACTTCTGGGATCTTAAAATACTCTGCTGTCCGGTTAATCAGTTCTAGGAATATTTCCCGGTTGTTATGAAGATTCATTCAATATTCCATTCATCTGCGTTATCCCAGTAACTGTCCAGCCCAATCCGATAACGGGTAGTCGGATTAAGACTATTTTTGAGATTCGCGGCCAGATTTTTATTAATTCTTTCTGTCAATAACCCCAACAAAGCCCGCGTTACGGGCGAATAAAAACTGGCCAAGTTAATAAGTTTATAAAGGTCATCTTTTTTGATATTCTTCAGTTTACTCGCTATTACTTTCATGACTTCTGATGGGTTACTGTCCGGTATTTTCTTAATGTCGGAAAGAACATCAAGAATCTCAAGGTATTCCCTGTTGGATTCTGAAACGGGCACTTTAGCTTTCACTAATTTCACTTCGAGGGTGCCCAGATTCTTGCGCTGTGGTGATTTGTCACTGGCAATGGTAATTGTTCTGGGAACCTGAGTAGTCAGCCCCAGTCGGTTATAGAGACCTGTTCCCGTAACATAGCCTCTCCGCTCCCCATCTTGATACATGAAGATTTTCAACTTCTCGGTATCACTCAACTGCATTTCACCAAACATCCCTTTTTTCGGGCGGTAAAACTGGCCTTTAGCGAACCTTTTAATGTCACCATTCTTCACCAGGCGACTGACAGCTTTCACCGTCGTTTCAGGACTTGAAAAATATGGTGTTAAATCTCTATAGGTGAAAACTTTACCAGGTTCAAATCGGGTGATTTCCTTCTCAACTAAGGGTTTTATCTTCATATTGTTATCCTCCTGTTAAGTATTCTACGCCTGTTTAGTAAATGGTAAAGTTTTTTTGCAGAAAAACATGACATTAATAGAGTTTAGATATAATAACCATCTGTAATTACAGTGATTTATAATATCGCTTCTGTTCAGTCAAATTTATTGCTGATAGTCTGCCTCGTTAACATGGGTGACGCCACAAAAGAAACATTGAAGTTGGAAGATCTATAGTTCAATCAGCCTGATGTACAACAGATCCTGAAGATAGAAAGAACCATCCGTCAGTTTAGTAAGATTGAAACGCCACACATAATATAAATACTTCAGGGGTGTTGTTGGATTGATCCCACCCGATAGATGAACTTGCCTTAATTTTTATAATGTCCGCTCTGGCACAGGGTTGCATCGCTGCCAACCCCATCACCCTGCCGTTATACTCTAGTGGCCAACTGCAACTGGCCTCGGCAGCCAGAGCATTAAGGGCAGCAACACGCTTAACGCGGCTTGTTGCGTTGAACTCGACAACGCTCCTCAAGGCTACTATTTCCACCATTATTCAAACCTGCATAAACCTCGCAAGGCATAGTCAGATCCTTATCCTCAAGATACCAATACGGGGGTTCTGGTGAACAGATATCCATCTCCTTCACACGCCACTGATTGCTGGATTTATTGAGTACCACCCAAAGCATTTTATCTAAATCTGCCTCACAGTCTTTAGCCAGCGTCCAATTAAGATTACCACCGTCAGTTGCCACTAATTCTCCCACCAGCACGGCCCATTCGTTACTCACATTCAACCTGTCTACCTTAATCAGCACCGCCTGCCCTGCTTCACTGGCCGCAGTGGGGCGGATGGCATCAAGAATAGGTTTACGTTCACTGCTGGTGGGCTGTGGCGTATTGGCTTTGGCATCGAATTTGGGAGTACCCGATAAATTTAACAACAGAGCAGTATTATGATGGCCGTTATCTGCATGGCTGAGGCTGCCGCTGACGGTAACGTGCTGGCCAGCAAAATCCGATAAGTTGAGAGAGCCAGTGGGGATCAGTGTGACCTCAATCTGGTCTTTTTCGGCTTCATTATAATCTTCACCGACAGTACAAATTGGCTTATCCAGAAAGAGTAGCCCTTGAATATCCCGGCTGTCAGTCGTTGGATCCTCACCATAATTAGGTGAACCAAAGAACACCCGTATTTCGACAATGCCGCTGAGGCTAATGGGTTTGCCATAATTCAGGCAGCTCTCCGCCGCCGATACCGCACTGGTATAAAGCGCGAAAAGAGTCATAACAACAGCCATCAATTTATAAGGGCGGATAATATACTTATTTTTAGTCATCATCTAAGGAGCTCTTTCCCCGTCTTGTAATTTGATCTTTTAGGCATTATTGACCGCAGCGCTGCGCTAAGGTAATCAAGCGCAGGCCGCATCAGGCCTTATTGAACAGGCAGAATATATAGCGGTAATACCAATGTCTTATTGATAAAATCAGCGGTGTCAGGATCTGAGGTGGTTTCAGTGATCCGCACATATCCTGGTTTTTCCGGGTCGGGAGTCACTAAGGCTTCGGGCAGTTGTTCTATTGCACTGATGTTGGAGCTCACGGTTCGAATAGCCGGTGTCCACTGTGATTGCTGGATATCGTAGAGATGGATCCCTATCCAACTTCCTTGCCACCACTGGCCAATCAGTTGCAGGCGATCGCGCCCGCTGCTGTCCAGCCCTGCGATCACCGTCAGCGATGCGTTAATACACTGAGGTAGAACTAACGGTTTAACTTCTGCCTTTGACGTCCAGAGATAACAATTACAATCGTCTCCATTCTTGCAGTCGCCGCCGGTTTCAGCATGGCGGCTATTTACCCAAGCATATTGCCGTTGAATGCCGTCGAACTTGCCTCTTACTACCTGGCGGCTATCGTCATCAAAACCAAGATTAGTATCGGTAATACCATCAGATTCAGCGATAATCTGCCATTGCCCCGCAGCATTAGGTTTTATATACAAACTGGCGGGGTAGTTTTGCGTTTTCCCCCCTACATTCACCTGTTTTACAAACTCGGCTCGTATGCTGTCGTCCACGCCACCATCGTCGGTATTATTTCCATCTGCATGAGCGTAGATCGTACTGACGATCGATTGCGATAAGAATTTCTTTTTCTCTGAATTGAAAAATGCTGCCTTATCCGCCATGGTTTTTTCACGCGTCACCATTTTATGAAAGTAATCCACGTGATCTGCGTAAAGCGCCGCGAGTTCTTTTAGATCTTTATTCTGGTAAGCAAGCTGCCAGCGCTCAACCACAAGAAGCGCCTGCCGCTGAGCCGCCGCATTGTCTAACATATCCTCTTCAGCCAAGCAGACGGTACTGGTGATCAGTACCGTGAGGCTCAATAAAACTCTCGCTATAGTGTTCATTTGCCAAAATCCAAGAAGTAAAAATAAATCATTCAATAATGATATATAAAAATTAAAATTCAGTTTCGATGCCTATGTATTACCGATCTAGTTACTGCTTAAGAACATTGTAAAGGATTTGGTTGCATAACCTCCCCTGCCAGGTGACGGGCAATTGCTGTTTCTTCATTCGATCACAGCTAACGTACCCGTATTGGCTAGAGCTTATTTTTTAGCAATGTGACTCATGGTAACGTAGGTGTTTGAAGATGCTCTTTTTCGCCCATGATCGCCAGTGTTCAGGATGAACAGCCATGAAATTAATGCTTAACACGCTGCTTTTGGTGTTTTCCTTTACCCTGTCTGGTTTCTGCCTATGGGTGGCCAGTCACAGCCACTGGTATTGGGCGCTGCCAGCAATCTGGTTTTTTGCGCTAATCAATAATATGCCGTTTGCCATCATGCATGAGGCTGTGCATGGCGTGGCGAGCCACTCCAAGCGGGCAAACAGGCTTATTGGTATTGTTGCTGGCTGGGCTTTCCCTACCTCCTTTCTGCTTCAGCGCAAAGCCCATCTTGACCACCACGCAAACAATCGCACTGACAAAGAAATGTATGACTACTACCTGCCGCATCAATCCAAGTGGTTACGGAATATCTGGCTCTATCTGGGCAATTTACTGGGCCTGTACTATTTCGCTGTCGTGCTGGGTAACGCGATTTGGCTGGTTGCGTGGTGGTTTTATCGCTCAGATTTCTTCGTAAAAAAACTGGGCCCGGCTCTTGGTTTTGGCGCACAAATCCCGGAGTTGCTCACCTTGCCACCACTGGCAGTGTGGTGTGAGCTAGCCTTGGCGTTTGCCTGGCAGGCACTGTTATTCTGGCTATTGGATCTAAACGTCTTCGGCTATGTTGCCTGTTTATGGGCATTTGCTCTGCACTGGTCTGCGCTACAGTATGTTAATCACGCCTGGAGCTGCCGCAATGTGCAGAATGGGGCGTGGAACTTGCAGGTACTCCCGATCTCGCGCTGGCTGGCGTTGAATTACCACTGCCATCTTGCACACCATCAGCATCCCACCGCGCCGTGGTATGAATTACCAGCGCTGATCGACGATCAACCGCGCCCGTCGTTTTGGCGTATCTGGTTTAGCCTGTGGCGCCATGGAGTCCGCCCAGCGCCCCCCATGAATGCGCCAGCAGATTTAACGCTTCTGTTTCCAGGTAAACAACAGGAACCCGAACACCAACCCAAGTAATAAGCCCACGCCGCCTGCGCCATACAGCGCTTTGTTAATGGCGCTTCGGGCCTCGTTGAGCAACGGGTTGTCGGTAAAATTGGTGCCAATATGGATGGTTCTGATCTTCCAGTGGCCATTTTCCAGCATCACCGTCGCGGTCCAGCGGGTTGGAAAATCATAATTACGCCCATCGCTTAACAGGTATTTTTCCAGCCCATTGCCGTAAACCACTCCCCAGGTTTTATCGGCAGAAAGCTCGGTTACCACGTCCGGAGTAAAAGAAATGGTCAGCTTTTTCAAGAACTTGTCGCTACCGAACCAACTGTGGAAATAAGGCGTTACCGCCTCTTTGTTCTTGATAAACTCCTGAGTCACCGGCGTGGCCCGTAGGTTATCACTCAATACCGGCAGCATTTTTTCATAATCACCGCTATTAATGGATGATTCAACCAGACTGAGCGCTTGTCGTAACTCCTGGTGAATCGCTTCGTCAGACTCGCTAGCCGAAGCACTTAGGCTAACCAGTACCAGCAGCAGGATCGCAAGATTTTTCATAAACTCTCCCTGTGAGGTGGTAAACAGCACATGATAATAACCCGCCAGTAATAACATCCAGCAGGTGATGTTGGTGGGTGAACAATGTAGAAAGAGCAATAGCGGCAAGCCAGCCGTACAGTAGGCATGCAAACCATCCCACGGATTTGCGAGCCATCGCTAACACGGCGGTACAAGACCAGGCCACATGCAAAGAAGGGACTAAATTGTGCGGATAGTCCAACGCAAACAATGAATTATACAGTGCACGATAGAATGGGTCAGATGGCCCTTCACGCTCAAACCCCAATCGGGCAGGCAATAGCAGGAAAACAAACGCGGCAACGAGGGTGATCGCCATCAGTTCAACCGCAAATCGCCGCTGCTCACGTTGATTAAGAAAAAAAACGGGCAGCAGAATAATCAGGTACAGGGAAAAGTAAACCCAGATAAAACCTGGAATAAATGGAATATTAAGCTCCGCAGGTATCCACAGCGCTAACGTATCATCCCGGGAGGCGGTAAACAGGTTGATCGTGGGATAAACGCCGAAAAACACCGCTGACACAGGTATCATCCAGAACAGATAACTCTTTAAGCGACGCGGGAAAGGCTCCATCTCAACGCAGGTTGCTAATCTCATGATCTCCCCTATTTCAGCCCAAAGCGCATGCGGTGCTTTTTGTGGACCTCTTTGCGAAACAGCAAGGTATAGCGACAGAGGGCACTGATGCGTGATAACGACTGGAGTGTCATACGCAGGTCAGAAAAACGCCTGACGATTGAGGGCAGACTGTTAAAGCGGCTGCGCGCCTGGTGGCAGAGTTCAGTGAGTTGTTCAGGAGCCATGCCTTGCGGAATAAACGCTGCCTGATTGAAGCGATACTCCGGGTGCAACCACCACTGCCCATTAAACAGCAGCCTCCCCTGCTGCTGGAGCTGATGGTAAAGCGGCGTGTTCGGGTAAGGCATCAGAATGTTGTAGGCCGCGAAGGCAAAGCGGTTTTTCAGCGCGAACTCTACGGTCTGTTCAATGCTTTCAGGCGTATCGTGATCGTATCCCAACGTAAACGCCGCCCAGGTTTGCAGGCCGAAGTCGCGCAAAGCGGCAATTTCATCACGATAGTCCGAAAATCCGTAAATATTGGGTGATTTCTTTGCATCGCGCAGGCTTTGCGGGGTTATAGATTCAAAGCCCATCACGTTGCCCCAGCAGCCGCTTTTTTGCATTAGGCTCATCAGCGGGCGATTCTTGGTAACGTCCAGGCTGGCCTGGCTTATCCAGTTAATCTTCAACGGGATAAGCGCATGGCACAACTCTGCCAAGGCGTTAGGGTCGGAGGCAATATTGTCATCGACGAAAAACACAAAGCGGTGCCCTTGGCTTTCTATCTCACGCACCACGTCATCAACGTTGCGCAAATAATGGCGTCGGCCAAAATACTGGCTAACGGCGCAAAAGTTACAAGCGAAACGGCAACCGCGAGAAAATTGCATCAATGAAATGGGCAGGTAGCCCTTGCCAGCGAACAGATCTCTACGGGGCAACAGGGCTCTTTGGCAGGCATCGACTTGGCCGACACCCACCGGGGCATCGTAACGCGCTTTCAAGCGGCCGCGTTGGGCGTCTTCGATCATTTCCACCCAGCGGCTTTCGGCATCGCCGGTAAATACGCTGTCCGCATGGAGGCTCGCTTCCGCGGGCAACAACGAAACATGCATACCGCCAAGAATGACTTTCACCCCGCGCTGCCGATATTCCGCAGCGATCTCATAGGCTCGACGGGCGGTAAAGGTTTCTACCGTAATGGCGGCCAGATCGATAGGATCGTCGTAAGGAATGCTTTCCATACGATCGTCGTACAGCACCACCTCCACATCCGCTGGCGTCAGCGCGGCAAGAATGCCCAGCATCAGCGGTTCCATGCGCCCTTCGTCAACGTACAGGCTATGCTCTCTGCGGCCAATATTGGGTTTAATCAGTGCCAGCTTCATCCCTTTTCTCCCAGACGTTTTCCCTGCTTACGGGCGATCTCCCTGTGCGACACCAGATTAGCCAACAGTGCGATTAACGCGGTTTTCCAACGGCGCTTTTTATTGAAGCGCAATAACCGTTGTGCAATGGATGGATAGCTGTAGAAGCGGGTTTTGGCCTGAAAACACTGTTCGGTAAGTTGTTCCGGTGTCATGCCTTTGGGTTGGAAAATCGGATCGCCATAGCGGTAAGCAGGATCAATCCACCATTCGGGTGACAGAAGCCGCCCTTGGTCCTGCAGTCGCTGATACAGCGCGGTACCCGGCGTGGGGATTAACAGGTTAAAGTTGGCGATTTCCAGCCCATTCTCCAGGGCGAAGTTCAGACATTGCTGAACGGTTTCTGGGGTGTCGTCGTCGTAACCGAAAATAAAGGTGCCATATACGCAGATGCCGCGCTGGTGGAGGGCCTCGATGACGCGGCGATAGTCACCTGCGGCGTGATTCCACGACTTCCCCATCTGGCGCAGATTACCAGGGGCAAGGCTTTCAAAGCCGATAAGGGCAAAGCTGCACCCGGCCTGCGCCAATTGGTCGAGCATTTCCACATTACGGGCGACATCAATACTGATCTGGCATCCCCAGCGCCGCTTGAGCGGAGCTAGCATGGTCAGCAAGGCTTCCAGCTTCTTTCGGTTAACGAACAGGTTATCGTCAACAAAGGCCAGAAATCGCCCCGCAGGCAAGCGCTCTATTTCAGCCTTAAGCTGTTCGATCGGGCGAGTGCGCACGCCTGCGGGGTAAAACGCATTAATAGAGCAGAAATCGCAGGCAAAGCGACAACCACGCGAGTATTGAATCAGTTCCAGCGGAGCATAGCGCTTGCCAGCAAAGATCGAACGATCAAGCTGATAGTCATCCAACGCCCTGTCACGGGAACCGGCGTAACGCGCTTTCAGCATCCCCTGCTCTGCATCCAGCAGCAGTTGCTCCCAGGCCCCCTCGGCATCCCCCACAATGATACTGTCCGCATGCTGTAACGCTTCTTCGGGCATAAAAGTGACATGATATCCCCCCATCACCACTTTTTTACCCTGACGGCGGAAGCGATCGGCCAGCAGGTAACTGCGCCGGGCGGTAAACGTCTCTACCGAAATAGCGATCAGATCGGCATCTGGCAGGCTTTGCGGTATGGCTTCCAGCCGTTCGTCATGAAAAGTGACCTTGTGACCGGGCGAAAGTGCCGCAAGAATCCCCATCGCCAATGGCGTCATGGCATCTTTGGTACGGTAATCACCCATGTTGGGATAAATCAGCACAATATTCACAACAGAGCCACCTCTGGCCATACAGAACGGGGGTCCCATTCAGGACGGGTGGTCAGATTCACACCATACAGACAGGTGCGGTAAAGCAATGGCCGGGTGCGGGCAATAAGCTTTGCCATCAATGGCGTACCCGCGGGCAATCCCAATGTCATCACCCGCGTAGTGCAAAAACTTAAGGCGTCCTCAACCAGTTCGCTAATTCTTTCACTGTCATCACAAGCAAAATAGGCCAAAAAGCTTTGGTCAAGTGCCTGCCCTACTTTTGGCAAGGGGACGCGCCCGGTACAGGCTGCGTAACAATTCCACAGCGGGCGAAGCCAGCGAATCCGGGCAGAATAACGCGCGGCCAGCACCTGTTTAAACGCCTGCTGATTCCACAGCACGGCACAGGCATGCAGCCCCTGCGCATCAGAAAACCCCAGCACCGGTAACCCGGAGGCACAGAGCCATTCCGTATCAAGGCGTGGAGCTAACTGACGTTGAGCCGCCATACGATGATAAAAATCAACAATCAACGGGTACTCTTCCGGCGGCACCACGCTCCATAGCCCCCGCCGTTTGCCCTGCTTGCGCCCCATCGCCAGCGTGTTCATTTCGCCCAGCAGACGATATTCAGGCAGACCACTGAGGCCGCGCTCTAACAAGCGCCGCGCCACAGGGTTATCTGCCGCAATGCTGGTGTAGCAGTAGTCAGGAGGGACAAGCTGGCGCAGATAGTCAAATCCGGCTCTGAGCACCCGAATCCGATGGCGGTAGCCCTGCGTCACCCGCAGACTACCGAGATAACCCAGTTGCTGTTGGCGGCCATTAACAAAACCCGTATGTTCCGTTAACTGGCACATGCCAATGGCACGTTCACCCTCCAGCGCGATCACCGGGTGTTCAACACCAAAGCCTGGCTGAGCGGCAAAATAGTCCGGGCGGCGAGTCATCACCAGATCAATCTCACCGTGCATCGCATTCTCTTCCAACAGCCCGAGCAGGCGGATGTTGTGCTCGGGCATTGCTGCTATCAGGCGCATCATTTCACTTCCAGCAGTTGGCCCTGCCAACTTTCATCACCCAACGGGTAACCGTTACGGCTACTGATTTCGTTATGGTGCATCAGGTTGATCGGGAAGTAGTTGCGGAACATGAAAAAATCGCTGCGGTTGTGCCAGCCACGCTGAAGCATTGAGCGCCAGCTGTAGAACGCTCTCCGGGCTTGCAGACAACCTTGTGTCACTTGTTGCGGCGTCAGTTGAGCTGGCAAAAAGGGAAGATCGTTGTAACGGTAATTATCGTCCAACCACCACGACGAAAAGCGCAGGCGTTTTTCCTGCTCCAGCCGGGTATACAGCGGTGTACCAGGGAATGGTGTCATGTGGTTGAACGCCGCGATATACATGCCCTGTTCGCGGGCATAGCGCACCGCATCGCCAAATGACTCTGGAGTATCGTGGTCATAACCAAATACAAAGGTGCCATACACCGCGATGCCATGCTTGCGCAGATTGGCCAGCGCATTGCCGAATCCGCCCTTCATGGTGTTGACCTGTTTATTCATCTGACGAAGATTGTCTTCGTTAAGGGATTCAAAACCAATCAATACCCCCCGGCAACCGGCCTGTGCCAGTTCCCGCACGAAGGTTTCGTCGTGAGCGGCATTAATACTCATCTGAGTGACCCAGCGAACATCGGCGCGCGCAAATGCAGGCAACACCTCCCGGCTTTCGCGCAGGCTGCCCGCGAAATTGTCATCCACGAAGAAAAACAGTTTCTTTTCGCGTTTTAGCCGTGACAGTTCTTGCAGCACATTGTCGATATCACGCCGACGATAGCGGCGCTGATAGAAAGTCTGTACGGCGCAAAACTCACAAGGAAAGCGACACCCACGCCCGGTTTCAATCAGCCCGATGGGCAAATACCGCTTGCCTTTAAACAGGCTGCGATCGACCTGAACCTGGCGTAGATCGGTCTGCTGGCCCTGATAGTGATTTTTCAGCGTTCCATGGCGCAGATCGTCGATGACCTCACGCCAGACAGATTCGGCCTCCCCTGTGACCAACGCTTCGGCATAGCGAGCCACCTCTTGGGGCACCAACGTGGCGTGAAAACCGCCCATGATGACGGGTATACCGCGTTTTCGGTACTCGCTGGCGATCTGATAAGCGCGCTTGGCGGTATAGGTTTCCACTGAAATAGCGACCACATCGGTGGGTTCGTCAAAGGGGATCAGCTCCAGACGATCGTCATAAAAACGTGTTTCCACCTCTGCTGGCGTTAATCCCTTCAAGGTGGCGACTGGCAGCGGCTCCATCTGCCATGAACGGAGATAAGATTCGTTTTTTCGGTGACCAATAGCCGGATGAATAAATGTCAGTCGCATCGCTTATTGATCCCGCGCCGTTGCAGGTTCAATCGGCCAGTCACAGGTGTAGAACTGGTGCAAATGGTGGGCATAGAAGCGATAACCAAGGTTAGCGGTTAGCGCTAGAGGCCGGAAGTTTTTCGCCTGCCACAGCCGTCGGGCAATATTGTTGTAGCGATAGACTTTCTTCCAGGCGGACTCGTGGCCGTTCTCCAGTTCTTGCACGCTCATCAGTTTCGGCTGGAACACCACGTGTTGGGCGTCATACAGCGACCAGTCTTTAGTCAGAATTCGTTGTTCCTGTTCCAATCGATTAAACAGCGGCGTGCCGGGGAAAGGGGTTAATACCGAGAAACGCGGTAGATCGATGCCAGCATCAATGGCCAGTTCGACGGTACGGTCAAAAACATCCAGGGTGTCGTGATCAAGACCGAATACAAAGCACCCTTGAATGGAGATCCCCAACCGGTGCAGATCGCCAATCAGGCTTTTGTAATCCACCGAGCCGTTAAATTTTTTACCCGCATCTTTCAGGCTACCGTCGCTGACCGTTTCCAGCCCTAACAGCAATCCCTTACAACCGCTGCGCGCCATCAGTTCCATCAGGTCCCGATTATGGGCAATCAATACGGTCGACAGGCCGAACCACTGGATTTTCAGCGGAATTAACGCGTTGAACAGAGACTTGGCGTAACCGATATCCGACACCAGATTCAGATCGACAAAGATCAGTTTACGTTTGCCCGTACGAGCGACGAATTGACGAATGTCGTTGACCACCCATTCAACCGGATGTTGAAACTGCTTGCGCCCCCAGGCACTGGGGGCAACGCAAAACTCACAGTTGTGAGCGCAGGCCCGCGTCGCTTCAAACACGGCCTGGGTAAGAAAATGTTTACCATCAAAAAGATCGCGTTCCGGGAAAGGCAGCGCAAGGTCATCCAGGTTGAATCCCTGTTCCTGCTGATAGCGGGTTTGCAGCTTGCCAGCCATAAAATCGCGCAAGAGCTGCGGCCAGCTCTGTTCCGCATAGCCTACACAGATGGAATCCGCGTGCTGAGCCGCTTCATCGGGGAGCAGGGTGACATGTGGCCCGCCTAGCACGACGCGAATGCCTTGGGCACGAAAACCGGCTGCCAATTCATAAGCTCTGGGAGCATTGCCCGTGATGACCGTCATGCCGATTAAATCAGCTTCCAGTTGCTCTGGAATGTCGCTGATACTTTCGTCAAGCAGCGTAACGTCGATCGGCAAGTCTTTCGGCACTAGCGCCGCCAGCGTCGTGAGCGTCAGGGGCTGATAACGCAGCGAACGCTTGAAGATCCCTCCCCGGCGGCGGTAGAGCGGGCCTTTGGGCGAAATCAGCAGCAGCTTCATTTTACGCTGCGAGCTGTAGATTGCAGGTTCCATTCCGTGGTTCCCTTTCCTTATAGGTGAAAAATGTCGCGCCAGTCATCGTTGGTAAACAGCGCCGGGAGCTTAATATCCCCCGGACTTTTCCCTTTACCGTATTGCCAGTTGAGATAGCGTTCCACGGGTTGATCGAGATAGGCATAACGCAGAGGATTAAGCTGAGAAAGCCGTCTGGCGTAAGCATATTGAGGATTATTATACAGTTGGCGTTCAATTACGCTGATACAGGGCGCATTATGCTGACGAAATTCCGCATCCAGCAGCAACACATATCCAAGATTAGCGCGGTCTGGAGCGAGCGCTGCAAAACCTTCCAGCGCACTCAGGCTGTGGATAACAAAAGGCTCCGTCAGTTTTTCCCCCACCAGATCGCTGCAAACACCATTGCGCCCCATAAAGCGCAGCGACAGGCCATCCCGTTGCCGGCCAAGGCACTTCACCCGATCGCCAGTCTGATAGCGATACAGGCCGCTGTTGGTTGTGACAATAACGCTATATTCATGGCCAGAAGCAATTTCATCGGCCAGAAAAATTTGCCCATGGTCATTGGCAAATTCGTAGAAGTTGCTGTCAAGGCAGAGAGATGGCAAGCCACCAGTACCCGGTACGGTAATAACGGCTTCGGTCGAAAGTAGGCCTTTAGGTTGCAAATGTACGCCAGGGAAATTGCGCATCAACGCCCGCGCTAACGGTTGTGAAGAGGCATCCCCCCAGCAGCTGATGACCCTAAGCCCAGGCCACAAGATGCGGCTATCCTGTTGCACAAGATACGCCTGATAGCGACGTAACGCAGCGGCATCAGCATGCAGTTCATGCCCTGCTATAACCGCCCCGTTTTGCAGAATGGTCAGCAATGTTGATTGTCTTTCTTGCAGGGCCGTCAGCAGTGACGTCAGGAAACTGGGGCTCCAGACTGAAATAAGCCGCAGATCGTGGCAACGAACAAGGAAATAGAGTGTCAGCAGTTGCCAGTCCGCCATCTCCTTGACCGCTCCAAGGCTAAAGGGAACCGCGCTAAGTTCGGCAAACGCCGCCAGATTCTCCTCCCCCAGATAGAGCGCATCTCCTGCACTGATGGGGAGGCCGCTGCGGGTCGTTTCAGTGTGGGTTGCCGCTGGGCTAAGGGCCCAATATGCTTTACCTTCGTTCAGGTCGAACTGCGTTATGACATTATTCAACCAGCCGATCAATTCCAGCCGAAAGTCGGCTAATCCCTGAGCGGTATAAGGAATAAGTTTACCGCCGCTGTGGCTACCACCGGTTTTCTCAAACGCCACCGCGTCGGCGCAAAACAATTGTCCCGCCTCGCCGTTGGCCACCTTTTCAACCCAGGGAGCCAGCGCCTCATATTCTACGATAGGAACCTGCCGCTGAAATTCTTCGATGGAACTGATACGGGCAAACCCATAACGCACCCCATAGGCAGACGTCTGATTATCTCTCAGACAGGCCATCAGCCAGCGCGTTTGCCTTTCGGACACCGTTCCACTGGCCGCTGGCACAGGCTGACGAAAATGATGCCAAGGATTACTCATCACGAAACTCCACGCGAGGTTCCATAAAAAACGGTTGGCTACGCGCAGCCAGATTTTCTAACGAAATTTCGCTCAGGCAGACCAGTTCGTGGCCATAAGCATAGTAAGGATTTTTTTGCACAAAAAAGTCCACTTCTGGTTTTACATGCAGCGCGGGCGAAATATTCGCCAGTGATTCTTTAAGGTAGCCGTAGTGAACAGGGCACTCAACGATGCCGGTTTGCCGATTGTATAACGCACCAAATTTTTTCGACGCCAGCGAATCAGCTAAACGCTTAAGTTCGGGTTCGGGTTGTTTCCAGTGAGGGTAAAATCTTTTGGCAAAAACTTTCAGATACTTATAGGTGCGCAAACCTTTAACCAAGAGCAACCAGTAGAGTTGCCGCTCGGGGTTCTCCCGCTTCAGCAGCGCCATACGGGCAATCCAGGTTTTATGCAGCACTTGCTGCTTCCAGTGCTCCGGCATCACAATAGTGTCACCAGAGTAAACAATGATGGCATTTTCACTTTGATAGAACTGTACGCTACTAAAACCAATCAGATGCCCGTTAAACTCCAGAAACAGTACTTCATTTTTACTTTGCAGATCGTGTAAAAAGCACTGAATGTCGCTTCCCGCGTAAAACTGAAAGTAGATCTCAGCCATCCGTGCACGCTTAGCTTGCGAAAGGGTATTTACCCTTTGGAAGTAAGCCCGATACTCTGTCATCGCTCTTATCCTCAAGTAAAAATACCTGCTCAGAATTTTTCTCTGATATCACAGCGAATAGGTATATGTTGTGTTGATATATCCCATTCGGAGCGATGTGCTATAACAACACAGCAGGATGAACATCTCATCTTTAACGGCAATATTTTCACTTAGAGACTGAAACAAATACAACCAGAATCTGCTTGGCACCGGCATCACTTTCAAGGGGCAAAAGATCTAAGGTGGTGGCACTATTGCTATTCATTGATAAAACTCATTACTCCCACCCGATCTATTTAGAATTTCGCCCTCATATCTTTCGGAAAGCTTTTCTCAACGAGGTAACCCAAAGTTTCATTCTCGTCTTCAGCCATATCTTTGGGTATATCTTTTAAAATTTTATCTTGCTCATCCGTTGTTATATAGAATACAGACGTACTTGAAAAAAAAGGGGTTATCATATAAATATAAACACCATTATTGTATAACTTCATATATTTCGTGCCAATGAATGGTTTTTTATTTACCATAAGCCTGTATTTTTTAGTCAGAAAATCACCGGCAATAGCCGAATAATCGCCTTCAAACTGGGTATATATAGCGATTAACCTCTTATTCTGATCGAACAACGTAAAAACATTTTTCATGCCATCAAAATGGAAAGCATTAGGCGATGTTTCTGCCGACTTCAGGTAAATCGTTCCTTGCAGGTTTTTATTAAAACCCAAGTTGACGGCATCAGGATGAGTGGCCTTAAACGTATCCTCTGTTGTGTGACCAAATCGCACCGTAAGCGTGCCTGTTTCGCCCGCACTTAAGAAACCGCTAAAACAACAACTTGATGCTAACAGCAAAATAGTGTTCAAGAATCTTCTACTATTCATAAAACCCTCTCAACAGATTAATGCTTGCCAGTTAAGATGCCGTATCAGCGCAGACCCTTTGTTATGGTGCGCAATGCGGGGTTACTTTTATCAAACCGTGTCGTAGCATCTGCCCCGTTTCCCAGCAATGTATCAAAACATCAGCGTCTTGTTCTTGCAGACGACCAAAAGTGTCGAAGAACCGGATCTAAAGTGAAATCTCGTTGCTTTTCTGCTGTTTTATCAGTGTGTCATGGTTAAGGATGCTGAGAGGAACAGCATACGTAATTCTGCTGTTTCGGGTGGCGGACCAGGATTTTGCCTTCCGGTGTAAAGGTGGTGCCGAATGCCCCCAGCCCAATGAGGTAAGCGCGTCGGTAACGGCGACTCCTCGCCGTACCGCACAAGATCGGCGCTGGCCATCATACTGAGGAAGTTCGAGCCTAGGTGGCTCATCACCCGCCAGTGGAATCGGTCTTCCGCTGGCGGATAGCATGGCAGCGTGAGTGGGCACAGGTTCTGTACGCGCAGCGGGATTTGCAGCGCCCCGTTGAACTCACAACGTCAAAGCGACTAGATTGGTGCAGTGAGCAAGGCTCATCCTCGGGATAGATAGCCCCACATGGTTACTCTACAAAACCTGTTTTATCACTAAGGTTGCTCACCTCATGCTGTTCAAGATTAATCATAAAGTGATCGCTGGGTGGTAATGAGGTACCCAACTTGCGCAGGATGGTAAACAGAGCACCAAAACGGTTCTGAAATACCTGGCTGACGCTATTTTCATCCAGCACTTTCTTATCAGCAAAATGAATGGTGGCCTGGGTATTGGCCAAGGCATCCGCCAGTACACTGTATTGACCGATACGCTCAGGCGTGATGTCGTCCAATGCCAGATCCCCGGCGTTAACCAAGCGATAAAAATCGGTGGCCAGATCAAATCCGCTCCATGAAGCAAAATCATCCAGCTTGAGGTGGTTTGCTTTCGCTAACGACACAGCCTTGGTCTGCGCACGCTCCCAGTCTGCGGTAATCGTTTCGGCCGTTGCGCTGAGAGGCGCTTGAGGCGAAGCGGCCGTGCACTTGGCGAGTGTTGTCACCGGTGACAATGCCGGGTTAGCTTGCAATTGGGCCAGCGTCACTTCTGTATCCAGTTGAGAGAGGATCAGCATATCGCGGCCACTCATACTGAACAGCATTTCGCGCATTTCACAGGGCCATTCGCTGGGTAAAAACCGCAGGCGGGTCAGTTCAGAGAGATAGATATTGTTAAATTTATGATAATCCTTGGCGGCAAGGATGTCTGCATTCCATAACTTCGCCGAACCTTGAGCGGCCAAGTGCTGATGCTCCATCTGATAATGCTCAAACAGCTCATCGAAACGCGGAACCTGACTCAAGCGCACGGTTTCCACCTCTATGGCACTTTCACTGGTAAGCGTCAGCAGCTTATAGGCAGGAACGTAAGCCGCCATCGACGGTGCCTGAATATTCACCAGAAAACCATCGTCATACTTTCGCACACCGGTATCATTAAAATGCATGTGCCCCCCGACATGGAGCTGAATCCCTGCCTGTGCCAATGCATGCGCGGTGTCCTCTGCGGGCCGACGCGCCATCTGGAAGCTACCGGTGCCAAACAGTGCCTCAATATCGTCAGATGCCCCGTTGTAAAATTCGGTCATCGGGAAATGGCTGAAGGTGATCAACTGTTTATTCTGCTCTTTTGCGCGCTGCGTCACGGTTTTGATCCACTCAATCACGTGAGTTTTGTGCGTCAACATGCGGTTATACCCCGCATCGCCTGAGCCACTAAAGTTTTTGGGGTTGGCTGGGTCTGCGTCATTGGCAGAAGACGTGGGAATATAAACATTGGCATCAATCGCCAACAGCCACACACCCGGGATAGGTTCTACCAGGTAGCTGGCATCAGGGACCTGTAAACAGTGGGTGTAACCACTTTTCTTATAGCTGCCGCCGGTACCTTCGGCACAAATTTCATAATGTCGATACTGCCAATCGGCCTGCTGGCGTGCGGTATCAAATTGGTAGGTCGCGGTTGTATAGCTGCTGTAAGGGGTTTCCCCAATAAAGATAGGAGGCTTTGGGCATAAACCCGTGTTCGGCAAGGGCGGTGGTCACCCCCTCATAGCCCAACTCGCGAATATCCTCCGTACAGACGGTGGGTAATTCATACCCTGCATCAATCATCGCCCAGGCCTCGCTGTAACCTTGGCATTCAGCAGCGCCCTTGCTGTAGATGCGTTGTTCTTTACCCTATTCACCGAGAAAATCGCTTTTCCCTCCGGGGCGCTCAAATGGCACATTCGGATCGTGATTGCCCGGAGCGGCGAAAAACTCGATGCCATAGCGCTGGGAATACTCGTCCAGAATTTTTTTCAACCCACGCATATGGATCGGCTGACCATCATCACTGAAATCACCAGGAAGCGCGATCAACTTGATGCCACGCTGTGCCGCGTCGTCCAACGCCGCCAGAAAGGCAAAATAGTTCTCATTAAATAATCGGGTTGATGTCAGTTGCGCATACATGGTGCGGATCATCGCTGGCTGCCCGCTTTTACCGTTCATCAGGCCAGCGAAGGCGTTACCTTCGAAAGTGCCATAAACATCATGAAAATGGACATCGGGCATAAACGCCACGGTTACCGGGCTCTTATCTGGTGGGAGGTCAGTGATGGGTTTTTCTGTTACCTGATTCTCTGTTGGGGAGGGCGGTAGCACCCGCTCGCTATTGCTGTCGGTATCACCACACCCCACCAGAAGCGAAGCAGAGATAAAGAGTGCGCCAATCGACCAAACTTTTTTCACAAGAAACTCCATGTAAATGAAAAAGAAATTTTGAGCGATAGTAGGTTCTCTTTGTGTCAGAAAAATGATTACTTGCGCTCCTGACCCACAAAGCCTAATGCTTTCAGCCATTTCCGGTCTTGTTTGAGCGTAGCAAGCCGGATTTTGCGGTTTTGGCATTCGGCCCGCCATTGGGTATATTTCACGATCTGGCGGAACAGGCTCAAATAAAAGCGATTTTGCCCGTAGCAGGCCGTTAAGCCAAACAGCAGTGCTTTAGGGGTGTAACGTAGAAATAACTCATCTTCCAGGCTGACAATCGCCTGCACCGAGCCTGGATTGCCCTGCCGCGCCGAGCGCCCAAACAGTTGACGATCAACCCGCGCGCTTTCATGAAACTCGGTCAGAATGACATGTAACCCGCCACAAGCTTCGACTTCAGGAGCCAGTTTGATATCGGTTCCGCGCCCTGCCATGTTGGTGGCAACGGTAATGCATCCTGCTTGCCCGGCCTGAGCGATAGCTTCAGCCTCCGCCTGATCCTGCCGGGCATTCAACACCGTATGCACAACGCCCAACTGGTTAAACAACCTGCTCAAGGTCTCCGAAGCCTCAACCGATCGGCTGCCGATCAGCACCGCCCGCCCTTGCATGGCGACCGTCTGTGCCGCCACCACAATTGCCTGCCAGCGTTCGTCGGTGGTTTTATACACCTGATCTTGCCAACGATAGCGGCGCGTTGTTTTGTGGGTGGGAATGCGCGTTACGCTCAGATCGTAAACGCGTTTCAGCTCTGGGCCGATCTCTTTCGCCGTGCCCGTCATGCCCGCAAGCAGAAGGTAACGGCCGAAAAAACGCTGATAGGTGATTTGCGATAAAGTGCGCCGCTGCCCGGTAATTTCGCAATTCTCCTTAGCCTCAATCATTTGGTGCAAACCCCGTTCCCAAGTTCGATCCGGCATCACGCGGCCCGTGAACTCATCAACGATCTGGATTTTATTATCTGCAATGATGTAATGCTGATCGCACTCAAACTTATGCAAGGCTGACAAGGCTTTGTTGACCAGATCCTGTCGCCATAACGATGACTGCCACACTCCTGGCCAATCGCTGGCCCACTCCGCCACGGCATTTTCGCCCATTGGCGTCAGCCAGATATCCTGATGTTTCCCCACCTGATAATCCCGTGGCGTCTGCAACTTGCCAGCCAGCGCTATCGCCTGCTGATACACCTCTTTGCCCAAGTCATCGGGTAAAGTCTCAGAAATAATCAATGGCGTGCGGGCTTCATCAATCAATACGCTGTCCGCCTCATCCACAATAGCCACATGCAGGCCACGTAAAATAGCGTCCGACGCCATATTTTGCCGGTTCATCCGGCGCAACTTCAATTGCAACGCCGTGGTTTCCCCCAGTGCGATGCGATCTTTCAGATAATCAAACGTCAGCTCTTTGTTGGAAACGTAAACAATATGTTTGGCATACTGCGCCCGCCGATCGGCAATCGACATATCCTGAATCACCACCCCCAGCGAAAGATTAAAGAAAGCGTACAGCGGCAAGTTATCTTCAGCATCACGCTCGGCCAGATAGTCGTTGACCGTCACCACGTGCACTGCCGCACCCGCCAGGGCAGCGGTACAGACGCCGAGCGTCGCCGCCAGCGTTTTCCCTTCCCCGGTGGCCATTTCTGCGATCTTGCCGTGCAACAGCGCATATCCGGCTAATAACTGTACGTCATGGTGCCGTTTGCCCAAGACGCGCCGCGCGGCTTCGCGCACGATGGCAAACGCCTGCGCCAGTAGATCATCGCGAAATCCCACCTTTTGCATCCGCCGGGCTACGCTATGGATTTGCGCGCGCAACCCGTCGTCATCCAGGCACACTATTTGTGCTTCCAGCGCATTGACCTGCTTAACAAAACGCCCTTTGCGATTGGCACTGCCAAACGAAAAGCGTGCCAACCAGGCTCGTAACCCTTCTTCTAACTGATGCACCGGTACATCGACGCGCTCAGAATAAGCGCCGTCGGCCAACTTTGTGCCACGCCCGGCGATCAGCGCGCGAACGTCAGACATTGAAGCGGCTCAAAAACAGTTGGCGCAGGCGGCGGAAGCCTTGCCAGGCCAGGGGTTCCCAACGATGATCAAAGCGCACATAAACCCGCTCACCAAAAGCAGCCGTGGCCACATCGGCAGGCAGCGCAAGATCGACCATGAAAATACGCTCCATCGTCTTTAACCCTTCGGCATCGTTTGGCTGAGTGGGGATTTTCCCGCCACCGGAGATCCCCAACGCCGCGGTGGGTAATTCATTGATCCCTCCCGTTGGCCAGCGGACCGGTTTCACGGCATAACGTTGGCCGATGGAATCAGATAAACGCATCCACACCGTCCGTAGTTGAGTACGCACCAAATCGATATCATCCTGTGGCACCACCACGCGGGCAATCAGGGTGTCCTTTTTCAATGCATACCCCATCAACTCTCCTTCCCTGAAATAACGCCCCGGCATGTTTTGCGGATTCTCGACCACCAGGAACCCCTCGGTTTGCGCATAACCCACCAGCTTGTGCATACGTTCTTCCAGCTTGCTCAGCAGTGCCTGTTCCTGTTGCAACCTCCGCAGCAGCACCACGGCTTTGGTTTGATCTGCAAATTGCTCCGCCTGATAGCTAGCCTGAGCCTCGGCCACTTTGGCCTCTGCCACCTCGCGCTCGGTTTCGAGCAGTTTGTCCTCCAGCAGGAAGAGTGCATCCCCCTTTTCAACATGTTGGCCCGGTGCAATCAGCCAGCGTTGGAAAAAACCTTTCCCGCCAGCGCGGATAATGGCCTGATCGGGCAGCCAGATCACCCCTTCCGCCTGAGTCTGTAACGGAACCGGCACGGCCAGCAGGAAAGCGCTCCCCCCTAGCAACAGCAGCAGAGAGATCCGTATCGCCCGGGTCCGCTGGCGCTGCAAGCCAGGGCTGCTCACCACATGCCGATAGGCCTTCCACAGCGGCATGACAATCAGGGAGAACAAACTCCAGAGCGCAATCAGCACGCCAAAAATGAAAAACTTGCCCGCCACAAACAACGCAATCGACAGAGAGAGAGAAACCCGATAACACCAGGCCAACGGGGTATACAACACCAACCAACAGCGTTCACTGCGGCTTTCCTTTGGCGGATCCAAGTCTTGGACGTTAAAAACGTAGCGATCCCACAGGTAAGCCAAATATTTCTGCCCGCGCTGGGCGAGATTCGGTATCTCGATTAAATCGCTAAAAATGTAATAGCCGTCATAGCGCAACAGCGGGTTACCGTTAACCACCAGCGTCGAGACTCCGGCGACCACCATAACGTTATAGGCCACCGCACGCACCACGCCGGGTTCGACCAACAGCCAGACATAACACGCCAAGGCTGCCAGAAACAGTTCAGCCATCATCCCTGCGGCAGCCACCAGCGCCCGCTGCCACTTGGAAGGAAACGCGGCCGACGATGAGGCATTAACATAAGGCATTGGGGCAAACACCAGGAACATGATCCCCATCTCATGGACCGCACCGCCCCAGACGCGGGCGGCAAAACCATGCCCTAATTCATGCACCAGTTTCACCAACGGGAAAACAAACGCCATGACTAACAGATTGCTGGAGGACAAGATCTGATCGGAGAGGTTATGCGTTAACTCAGACCAATGTTCGAGGGCGAATACCAAGGCTGGTAACACCACTAGCAGCCAGATCAGTAAGCCTATTTTGCTGAAGCACCAGGCCACGGAAGATGCCCAGCGCAGCAAAAAACGGTCAGGATCGATCAGCGGGATTTTCAGGCTCATCGGGTTAAGCATAAATTGCCGCAACGCCGCCCAACGCTTCTTTTTATAACGATCAAACAAGGCGGCGCTGTCGGGGCTGACGTTCACCTGTAACAGATCGGCAGCATGTAGCTGAACCAGTAAATCCACCAGTTCGTTTTGCGTGCAGTCGTCCCCCAACCCGCTCAGGTTGGCCTGCTCCCAGATTTGCTGCACCGTTTGCTGACCATCAAACCTCAGAACCAAGGCATAGGCGGAAGGCGACAGGCGGTGATAACGGATCCCGGCCTGATCCTGAGCGACGTACCAGACCTGTCCGCGATAGACATGGCGGACGATACGCACTTGCGAGGTCAGGCGCGGCGTCAGATCGGCAACGCTATGCCAGGATGAACTGAATAAATGACGAGCCATTAATGCCTCACGGTACCCAGGTCCAGAACGTTAGCCTGAGCCAATCGATCATATTGTGCGTCAACACCCACCAGAGCGAGCGTTGGCCGACTTCGATTTTCCCTACGCCCTCCATGCCGGGCCGCAGACGGGAAGTCGCGTGATCCAGCACCGCCTCAACGCGGAAGAAGTTCCGCCCTTCCTGTGCCGTTGCCACCGGCGTGACGTTCATCACCTTGAAGCTCATGGCTTCGCTGGCGATCCCGGTCATCAGCAAATGCCCCTGTTGCCCGGTTTGTAGCTGCCGGATATCACGCTCATCCACCTGCAACACGATGCGATAGCTTTCCAGCGGGGCGATCTCAAACAATTTCTTGCCGGTTTCTACCGGGGCACCAATCTGCTGGCTAAGATCGCCGCTGACCACCACGCCATCAAATGGCGCAGACAGTTGGGCCTTGCTGATTTTTTCGTTCACCAGCGTCAACTGGGCCTGGGCTTGGCGCAGCTGTGCGCCCACCACTTGCATCGCGGTCAGATCGTGCAACGCCATCGCCTCGCGTAACCGGCTTTCGTATTGATCACGCTCGCCAGACCATTTGGCCTCTTCAATACGCAGTTCACGATCGTCAAGCTGCACAATCGGTTGGCCCGCAGTGACGTTATCCCCCGCCTGAATGTAGCTGGCAGCAATAAACCCCTCAAAAGGGGCCGCGATCACCCGTTGCACCTCACCTTCAATCACCGTTTTGGCCGAGACGCGGTAAGTCACCGGCAGCAAGGTCAACACGCCGATTAACAAACAACTCACCACCGCCGTACTTTTCCACAGTAAATAGCGCGGGCCGAAGAGCTTTGCCAGAACGCTCTGAATATCTTGCCAGAAACGCTGCAAGGCCCCGCGCTCAGCCTCCTGCCGCTGTAACAGCACCGGGGCCGCCAACGCACCAAAGGTGTCAAACCAGGTTACATCGTCATCCGACAATGCCTGCTCGCATTCCAAAGTCAGCACGGCGATGCAGCGCGCACCGCTCACCAGCGGGAACGAACAGGTCACCGGCGAGCCTGAAAGCTGGCAGAGCGATTTGTGCATTGGGGTTTGCTGTTGCAGCGCTTCTTTATCCATCTGGAAACTCAGTGGATGGTTTTCATCCAATGCTTCATCCATTGCGTGTTCATAGGCTTTCACCAAGAGCCCATGTTTTTCGAAGGTGGCCGCCTCGGATAACGCCGCCAAGCGAACGCGGGAGCGGGTGACCAAACCGATCGCCACCCGGATGCAGCCAAAATGGCGGCGCAATGCGCTTACCAGTTCGAACAACGCCTGCTGCTGTTTGCCGTGGCGCAGCAGTACGGTCAGCGTTTCCAGCATCGACTCCAAACGTTTTTTCCCGTTCACCGCCGTGCTTAATTCACGTTCAGACAGCAGATTCAGCAACCAGGCGCTGCCCCAATGCAGTTCCTGAAAAATCAGGCTGGTTGCTTCTGGCCGACACAGCACCTCGATCACCACCACCGCCGCCACGGCGTCGCCCACAAACACCGGGTAACCGACGTGCATAATCTCAGGGGCATCTTCCGCCGCCTTGACCACGCCGCGGCGTTCACGCAGCGTTTGCTCCACCACCGCCCCAAGATAGCCCAATGCCACACTGGCCTGTGGCCAAACGGCGAGGGGAACAAAGGCACCGTCCGCCTGATTTTCCACCAGAATTGCCGCAACCCGCGCCTGCGGCAGCCGCTGAAAAACCAAGGCTAACCAGGCGGTACAACGCTCCTGCGCCGTTTGCGCCAGAATGAACGCATCCCAAGATGAGAACTCAACGATCGCCTTGCCCACCGGACTTTCACCGGTATTATCTTGTGAAGCCAATACCGCTGCTTCTGCGTTGTTCATCTGTTCAACCACCCGCGCTGTCCATTAGCCATCCGCACCCGACTCCCTTGACCTGCACACCCGCCAACCTGTTCTCCCACTTTTCAGGAGAACAGGCGGCGCGCTTATTTCAGTTTCACGCTCAGGCCGGTTATTTCTGCCAGGCTTTGACTCTCCACGTTGTTATTAGCCAGCGTACTTTTCAGCCAGGCGGCTTCCTGAATACTGTCCAGCCCATCGGCACTCGCCCCCCAATCGATCACCGGTATGGTGGACTGGGTGTTCTGATTAAGCACCACGTAGCGATCTTCATTCATCGCCTGTTTGCCGGTGGCCGCCAGCGTTGACTGCACCACAATCGAGGCATTTGAACTGCTGCTCTGCTTGAGCAATGCGTTGCTCGGCTGAACATTGATCGCTACCGAGCGTTGAGTGCTGGCGGTTGAACCATTGCCACGCTCCGTTGCTGATGCCACAACTTGTAGTTCAAGCTGCCCGCTGAAGTTCAACGGCGGCGTCAGCGTTAACCCTGCATATTGCCAACCGGTGATGTCGGTCGCCGTATTGCCCGCGGTGGCCGTAAAGCTGCGCACGCCGTCGCTGAGCACGCTGCCCACTGGCAACGCTTCCAG
>NZ_JBXUGP010000044.1:0-25506 GCF_057180605.1 Serratia sp. HNCC26DJ206 | reverse complement strand
TTCGTTGACCAAGAACCCGAACCTGCTGAAATTGCAGGCACAGGCCAAGGCTGCGGAGTATGAAGCGGAGAGCATCAAGTCGTCGGGGTTACCGCAGTTGAACTGGGTGGTGTCCAAGAATACGGCCAAAGATATCAATGGTGATGAAACCGGTTGGTATACCGGGCTGAATGTGCAATGGAATGCGTTCAGCGGGGGTTCGCAGACGGCGGCGCAGATGGCGGCGCGTGCTAAAGCCAACGGTGCCCAGCAACAATATGAAGTGGCCTATCGCGATTTGGAATATCAGATCAATAATCTGGTGCAGACGCGTGATTCTTCGTTTATGCGCGCGGATGATTTTGACCGGTTGTCAACAGAAACGGATCGGGTCAGGCAGATGTTTTACGATCAGTGGTACAACCTGGGAACACGCACGCTGCTGGATGTGCTGACGGCAGAGAACGACCACTTTAACAATCAACTGTCAGCAATCAATAATCGTTATGATGGTTATATCTCGAATATTAACGTGATCGCCAGTGCGGCGATGTTGTTGAGCTGGATCGAGAAATAGCGTTAAGCCTTAAGGTTAAGAGCCTACGGAGGTAGGTTCTTAACCTAAATGGGATAAAGGAAAATGACTTCCCCTACAAATTTAAAGTGATGAAGTTAGCACTGTTTGCATGTCATTGAGGTTCAGAGGTAAATATGTGACGAATACATTTTATTTGTCCATGAATACTTTTGCTTTGAAAGTAAATTTTTTTGATTATTTCTGGTGAACTTTACCCTCAAAAATTAGTCCATGATATTATAAGAGAGGATTATATGTATTCCGTATTGGTTATCGATGAATCCCCCACAATATTGGTTGCCATCAAATCACTCTTGATGCAGTCAGATTCATTTAAGAGAGTCTTTGTCTCTGGCAGTAGCAAACAAAGCTTGAATATTGTGAGCGAAAATCACATTGATTTGATTATTACGGATGTAGAACTGCAAGGTGATGACTGTTTTTTACTGTTGAAGAAAATAAAAAGAGAGTTTCCGCAGGTCAAATCCCTTTTTTTTTCTTCTAAAAATGAATCTATCTATTCGCTACGGGCGCTTGAGGCCAAGGCTAATGGATTCATCAGTAAAGGGAAGGATGTTGAAGAGATACTCTTTGCCGTACAACACGTATTGAAAGGATACCTTTTTTTTTCCGCAGAGGTCCTCAGTAACGTGTCGGATATGGCCGCTTTGAGTAAAAGCACCCAGCCTAAACGTTCGTTGACCGCCCGAGAGATTAGTGTGCTGAGGTATTTGGTAAAGGGTTTTAAAAATAAGGAGATAGCGGAGAATCTTTTTATCAGTGAAAAAACGGTGAGTACTTATAAAACCCGAATTATGACAAAGCTTGGTGTGAGGTCTGTCATCGAAATGGCAAACTATGTGGAAAGAAATGACCTGCTGTAAATAATGAATTAGGTTTTGTGCTGAGTTAATGTTTTGATTGGAATGATTAGCATATCTATATTTTAATGTGCTTATTTTACGCTTGAAAGTTGTGGGTTTTCCTACAATCCTTTTCATGCTTTCTTATGTTATCTACGGTTGCTATTAACTAATATATGTAGGATAACCGATAAAATTATCAACGGAATTGATATGAAAACGACATCGAATGGAGCAGTTAACATCTTGATTGTAACTCAATGCTCATTTACCCGCCTTGCGCTGAGTGTGGTCCTGGCAGATATGCACTTATCGTCTGGAAAAAAAATCAACGTGGCTTCTGGTGATTTTTTTGAGCGCAATAATCTTGAGATGGATTTTATTATCTGTGCTGACGATCTCTTTAATGAGATTAGCTTGCAAAGTATTTTGAAAATTAAAGCAGCATTAGGCTGTGCCAGCTTTTCAAGCAAAATGATTTTTTTAGCCTCTAAACCTCATTTTGCTCTCGGTTACTTTATCTCAGGTTTGTGCAGAAAAGAGGGATATTGTGCTTCGATCGATAAAACGGTAGTGAGTCTTGCATCGGATTTAAGACGTATTCTTAGTTTCAAGGATATTTTTGGTGAACTACCGTCATGCACATTGATTCTGACGCCTAGAGAAAGGGAGATTATTATCGGGCTGATTAAACAGCGGAAACCGGCCTATTTATCCAAAAAATACGCTGTCAATCAAAAAACCATCAGTGCTCACAAAGTGAATGCGCTGCGTAAGCTGAATGTCGATCATCTAAACAGTATCGTCAGCTTGAACGCGCTGACGTGAAAAATGACGTGGCTGGTTGTTTGAGCTTGCCCCTTCACCATCAGGGAAGGAGCTCTGTCATCTATTCCTCGTTATTGTTTTATCCAGCATGGCCAATCAGAAGCGGGTATTCACACTCATAAAATAGGTACGGCCTGGTTCGTTATAGGTGGCTGCACCTGCGCCATACATATAGGCTTCGGTGACGCTATTTCCTGTAGTCTGCGCATTACCGGCACGGAACTGGCGTTTATCCAGTAGGTTATCGATACCCGTAGTGACGCTGATATTTTTGGTAAACGCATAGGTGCCGCTTAGGCCAAAGAGGGCGTAAGGGCTGACTTCGCGCTTCTCACTGCCGCTAACCGTCTCACCCTTATAATTGTATTTTTTCGGCTTCTGACGGCCATACCAGGTCATGGTGGTCTGCATCGATAGATCCTGCGTGGCTTGCCAACTCAGCGTCGAGTTGATAGTGAACTCAGGAATAATCGACAGGGTATCCCCGGTAGTTTTATTCTTGTTCTCAATCATATAGGTCGCATTGTTATTCCAGGCGATGGTGTCGCTGACGGGCACATTCAGCGTCCCTTCCAGACCTTGGATCACCGCTTTGGGCACGTTCTCCCAGCGGTAAATATCAGTCTTGCCGTTGGTGGTGGTACCGGATGGTGCATAACCTGCTTCGATCTTGTTGCGATAGTCGTTACGGAAATAGGTAACGCCTGCCAGCCAACCTTCATGGTGGAATTCCAGCCCAACCTCTTTGTTGACGCTGTTCTCTGCCTTCAGATCGTCATTACCGATCAGATAACAGGCTCCGGCGCTGGCCGCACAACCTTGGCCGCGGCTGTACAGAATGTAGTTACCGTTATTCTGGAACAGGTTAGGGGCTTTGTAGGCGCGAGCGATGCCCATTTTCAGGGTAAAGTTATCGCCCAGTTCCTGTGACAGGTTGAGCGATGGGCTCCAGTTATCACCGGCTTCAGAGTGATGATCGAAGCGCAAACCCGGCGTCAGCATAGTGCTGTCAGTTACTTCGGCATTGTTTTCGGCAAACAGCGAGAAGATCTTGGCCGAAGAGTAGGGATCGCGGTTAGTGCTATCCACCCCAGGAATGTTGCCGCCTTCTGCCAGCGATTGGCTGGTAGAAGACGGATCTTTCATCTTTTGCTGGTTCCATTCGCCACCCAGAGTGGCGGTTTGCGGTACCCCCATCTCGAACGGAATGCTGATTTCGCTGTGCGCCAGGAAATCGTCCAGACGGGTGGTGTTGAAGCTGTCGCTGGAGAAGATCCCTTCGGTGCCGCCAGCCAACCCTTCGGCCAAGCGGGTATTACGCGTGCGCTCAAATTGCAGGTAGTTGGTGGTGCTGACTCCGTTGTCCCAGGCACCGCGATAATTGAGTGCATAGGTGGTGCGGTAAATACGGTTGGTTTCTTTGCCGTAGTTGCTCTGGACCAGCGCGTTGCTATTGGTGTTCTGGGTATCCCCGGCGTACAGGTTACCCTGGCGGCCATAAGCGTACTGGAATTCCAGTGATTGCAGGTGCGCGAACTCCCAGTGCAGCAGGGCATCGATGTTTTTGTCAATCACCCCCTCACGGCCGGCAGGCAGGGTATTGGCGTAGCTACCGGTACGCTCGGACTGGTGCCCTTGGTTGATATCCCAGGCATCGGCCTGGGTTTTGCTGTAACCCCCAAACAGCCGGAAGCTCAGTTGCTCGCTCAGCGGGCCAGACAGGCTGAAGTTGGTACGTTTGGTGGCACCCTCTTCCTTGTGCTGCGGCAGGTTGAAATAACCGCTCAGCGTGCCGTGCAGATCCTTGCTGGCCTGTTTGGTGATGATATTAACCACGCCACCCGCCGCGCCGTTGCCATAACGGGCGGCTGCCGGGCCGCGCAGCACTTCAATGCGCTCGATCATCTCCGGCGGCACCCAGGCGGTATCGCCACGGGTGTCACGCTCGCCACGCCAGCCTTGGCGCACCGAGTTGCGGCTGCTGACCGGCATACCATCGATCAGGATCAGCGTGTTTTCCGGCCCCATACCGCGGATATCGATCTGGCGGTTGTTGCCGCGCTGGCCGCTGGTAGAGTTACCGGTCAGGTTGACCCCCGGCATGGTGCGGATCAGCTCACTGATGTCACGGGCTGGAGGGCGTCTTTTGATCTCTTCGGCGGTGATGGTGGAGACGCCGGGAGCCTGAAGGTTTTGTTTGGCAGCGGTGACCACCCATGGTGTCTTCCGCAGCGGTTTCTGCTTGGTTTTCTTCCGGTTGTGCATTCACAGCAGCGGAAAATAAAGACGTGCCTAAACCTAACCCGATGAGTGTGGCTAAAGAGTAACGTGATAACGTGCGATTCATGTGAGGTTCCTACCTGGCTACCCTTTTTGCAGCGTGGCTGAAGGGTCGGTTGTAGTTTTATTGTGTTGCCAAAAGTCATAACGGAACCCAACGGCGGATTTCCGTTCAATGGCTTGGCATCCATCCCTGTTGAAGAATGCCTGCTCTGCTAACTGACCGTTACACACTATTGCAAATGAAAATAATTATCAATAGTATTCAGATTACCGTTTGTTTTGGCATGGTGCGCTGTGCCAGCTACACAGTGAGTGGGTGTTTTGAAAACTGAACAACTGCCAGAAAGCAGTAGGTTATTAGCGAGCAAGCATGCAGGGAGCCACGGTTGGTGGCTGGACATTGCCCGGCGCGGAACACCGTTGGTAGAGCCACTGGATAATGGCCGCTGGAAAGTGACGTTTCTCTGGCGCGATCCTCAAGGATGCGAGTTTACCTCGGGCTACCGGCGCGTCTGGCTCCATATTAATTGCCTCACCGATCATCATCAGCCAGCGGCACCGCAAAGCCTGCAACGGCTCAGTGGTTCGGACGTCTGGTACTGGCAGTTGGAGCTGAATGCCAACTGGCGCGGCAGCTACTGCTTTATTCCCTGTATGGACGATCGCCCGCTCCCGCTTCACAGCAGTGATGCCCATGCCAACATGCATAGCGTTCGCCACTGGTGGCAGCAGGTGTTTGCCAATGCCACACAGGATCTGCTTAACCCTTATCGCGCCTGGCCCGATGCCGAGGGGCACTTTCTCTCTGGTCTGCATATGCCGCAGGCACCGCTTCAGCCAGCCTGGCGCGATTTTGACCGCTACGCCGTTGCCAGCGGGCGCTGCACGCCTGCGCCCCCCGCCAAGCTGCAACGGCATACCTGGCACAGTCAGCGGTTAGGAACGGAGCGCTACGTCTGGGTCTATTCCACCGGGGAAAGCAACCCTGCGAACCGGCCACTGGCCATTTTGCTGGACGGCCAGTTCTGGGCGCAGCAAATGCCGGTTTGGGATCCGCTGATGCAATTGACCCGCGCAGGCAAACTGCCGGAAGCGGTATACCTGCTGATTGATGTTATTGACCAAAAACACCGCGCACAGGAACTGACCTGCAACGATGAATTCTGGCTGGCGGTACAGCAAGAGCTGCTGCCGCAGTTGAATGATTGGGCGCCGCACAGCGCGGAGGCCGCCAGCACGGTAGTTGCCGGGCAAAGCTTTGGCGGCCTGTCGTCGCTGTATGCAGGGCTACGCTGGCCCGATCGTTTTGGTGCGGTGATCAGCCAGTCCGGCTCTTTCTGGTGGCCGCGCCGCGATATGTTGCAGTTGCCAACGCAGCCTGATGACGCCTGTTGGCTGATGCGCCAACTGGAAGCACAGCGGTTGGGCATGCATGGAAAATTGCAGGTGTTTATCGAGGCAGGAGTGCATGAAAAACTGATCCACCAGGTGAGCGATCGCATGGCCGATCTGCTGCGCGCTGCCGGGCATCGGGTGCAATACCGGGTGGTGGAAGGCGGGCATGACGCGCTGTGCTGGCGTGGTGGCCTGCTGGATGGCTTACAGGCGCACTGGGCTACGTCCGTCGTCTTTCAGGCTGCCGCGTTTGCCAACCCCCTTCACGCCTAAGGAACTCGTTATGGAAACCCTGAACCCGTTTGATGATGACCATCAGCGTTGTCGTATTTTGTGCAACGACCAACGGCAATACAGCCTGTGGCCGGATTTCTGCGCGATCCCGGCGGGCTGGGCCAGCGTTTTTGGCCCGGATACCCGTGGGCAATGCGTTAGCTGGCTGGAACAACATTGGCAAGATCACAGCGTAAGGCGTGATGAGTGATAACAGGAGTGAGTGCTGTGTCAGAGACCTCTATTTTACCCAGCGAGCAGCAGGTGGTTGTTGAACTGCCGTTGGTGGCCGCGCAGCCCGGGATTTGGGTTGCCGATCACATTTCACCGCACGGCAATGCCTATGCGGTGGCTCATTACATTGAGCTGAATGGTCCGCTGGATCAAGGTTGCCTGTTGCAGGCGATCGCCCAGGGATTAACGGAAGTTGATACCTTGCGGCTGCGCTTTGCCGAGCGCGATGGCGTGCCGATGCAGTGGTACGACAGCACGTTGCCGATTGCACCTGCCGAATGGCTGGACTTGCGCGAAGCGGCGGATGCCGATGCGGCGGCCAATGCACTGATGCAGATCGATCTGGCTGCTGAACTGCGGCTGAGCAGCGGCAAACCGCTGTATCGCCATATTTTGCTGCAATTGTCCGATGATCGCTTCTTTTGGTATCAGCGTTATCATCACTTAGTGGTCGATGGTTTTAGCTTTACCGCCATTGCGCGCCGCATTGCCCATATTTATACCCGCCTGTGCCAGCATCAGTTGCCTGAACCCACGCCTTTTACGCCGTTTAGCGACGTGGTGGCGGAATATCAGCAGTATCAGCAATCGCCGGGCTATCGGCGTGATGCGGATTTCTGGCTGAACAAGGCACGCCAACTGCCGGTGCCTGCCACCCTTTGCCCGCAGCCGTTGGCCGGGCAAGCATCTTCTACCCGCATTCACCGGTTGGCACAAGTTTGCGCCGCAGAGGATTTTGCCCCCTTGGTGGCCGCGGGCCAGCAGCAACAGCTTAGCGCTGCGGATATGGCGATGGCACTGGCTGCGCTGTGGGTGGCGCGCCTGAGCGGCCAACCCAGCTTCAGCGCCGGGTTTATCTTTATGCGCCGCATGGGTTCGGCTGCGCTATGCGCCACCGGGCCGGTGATCAACGTGTTGCCGATAGAAATGCAGGTTGCTCCCGAGGCAACGTTGGCTGAATTGGCGGCACACATCAGCCGTGAGCTTAAAGTTGCCCGTCGCCATCAGCGTTATGATGCCGAACAGGTGCAGCGGGATTTAGGGCGCGTGGGCGATGCGCAGCCGCTGTACGGCACGGTTTTCAACTTCAAGATGTTTGATTACCAGCTCAATTTTAACGGCATTGCGGGCATGACCCACGATCTGGCTTCCGGGCCGGTACGTGACTTGGAAATTGCGCTGTTTATCGATGAAGCGGGCACGTTGAAAATTGAGCTGTTAGCCAACGCGGAGCGTTATCAGCCGGAGGAGTTGAAGCAACATTTGCAGCGCATCCCGTTATTGCTGCGCCAGTTTGCGGCACAGCCTGAATTGCCGATCGGTGCTGCCGACATGCTGAGCGAGCAAGATCACGCCTTGTTGGCGCGGGTGAACGACACCGCCTACCCGGTTGCACCGGGAACCCTCAGTGGTTTGCTGACTGAGCAGGCGGATAGAACACCGAACGCTCCGGCGCTGGCCGATAGCCGATACCAGTTCAATTACCGCGAAACCCGCGAACAGGTTAGCGCCTTGGCTCAACGCTTGGTAGCACAGGGCGTACAGCCGGGGGATATAGTGGCGGTGGCACTGCCGCGTTCAGTATTCCTGTCGCTGGCGCTGATGGCGATTGTCGAAGCCGGAGCCGCCTATCTCCCTTTGGACACCGGCTACCCAGATGAGCGCCTCGGCATGATGCTGGAAGATGCCACGCCGCGCCTGATTATTACCGATGCTTCTCAGCAACTGCGCTTTGCCGGGCAGGGGGAAGTGCTGCTGTACGATGCGCCGTTGGCAGCCTCGGCGGCCCCCGTTGAGATCCAAGGCCCAATGCCGCATCATCCGGCCTATATCATCTTTACCTCGGGCTCCACCGGGCGGCCAAAAGGCGTGTTGGTAGGGCATCAGGCGATCGTCAACCGGCTGTTGTGGATGCAGCATCAGTATCCGCTGGCGGCAAGCGATGTGGTGCTGCAAAAAACGCCGTGCAGCTTTGACGTCTCGGTGTGGGAATTCTTCTGGCCACTGATGGTCGGTGCGCAGTTGGTGATGGCACCGCCGGAAGCGCATCGCGATCCGCAACAGCTGTTGGCGCTGATCGCACGCCACAGGGTGACGACGATGCACTTTGTGCCGTCGATGCTGGCGGCTTTTGTCGGCGCGTTAGATAGCGAAAGGGCGATCGCCGATTGCCAGCCGCTGCGGCAGGTGTTCTGTAGCGGCGAGGCTTTGCCTGCCGAGCTGTGCCGCCTGTGGCAAAGCCGCACGGCGGTGCCGCTGCACAATCTCTATGGCCCGACGGAGGCGGCGGTGGACGTCACCTGGCATCCGGCCTGGGGTGAATCGCTGGCGGCGGTGAGCGGTGCCAATGTGCCGATCGGCCTGCCGGTGTGGAATACCGGGTTGCGTATTCTGGATGCGCGCCTGCGGCCGGTGCCACCGGGTGTGGCGGGCGATCTTTATCTCACCGGCGTGCAATTAGCGCAGGGGTATCTGGCAAGGCCAGATCTGACCGCCAGCCGTTTTGTTGCCGATCCGCAGGGCAACGGTGGGCGCATGTATCGCACCGGGGATGTGGCCCGTTGGTTAGCCGACGGAAGCGTGGAGTATCTGGGGCGTAGCGACGATCAACTGAAAATCCGTGGTCAGCGTATTGAGCTGAGCGAAATCGATCACGCCTTATTATCACTGCCGGGGGTTAGCCAGGCGGTTACTCATGCGCTGGTGCTGGAAAACAGCGTTGCCGATACTATGGGGGGGGATGCCCGGCAATTGGTGGGTTATTTGGTGGCGCAACCTGACGTGGTTTTGGATACCGCGAGCCTACGTGCCGCATTGGCCGAACGTTTACCGCCCCATATGGTGCCGGTCGCCTTGATGGAAATAGCTGAGCTACCGCTGAGCGCCAACGGCAAGCTCGATCGCAAAGCGTTGCCACAGCCGCAAACCGCCGCCAGAAAAACCGGGCGCGCGGTTGAACCGGGGTTGGAAACCGCCATTGCGACGGTGTTTGCCCGCCTGTTGCAGCGGGAACAGGTGTTTGCCGATGATGATTTCTTCGCCCTAGGCGGGCATTCGCTGTTGGCGATGCGGCTCGCTGCCGAGTTGCGGCGCGATTTGGGTAAAGCGGTCTCGGTGGGGCAGGTGATGGTCGCTTCAAGAGTGGAGCAGCTGGCCGAGTTGCTGGCGGAAGATCGCACGCAGGAAGAAGCCGATCGCTATGGCTTCGACAGCGTATTACCGCTGCGCATTACCGATGGGCCGACGCTGTTCTGCCTGCATCCGGCCTCCGGCTTCTCCTGGCAGTTCAGCGTGTTGCCGCGCTATATCGATCAGCACTGGTCGCTGGTGGGGATCCAATCCCCACGGCCAGATGGCCCGCTGGCGCTGGGTGAAAATATGGATCAGGTGTGTGACGCGCATCTGGCCACGGTGCTACAGGTGCAGCCGCACGGCCCGTACCACTTTATCGGTTATTCGCTGGGAGGCACCTTGGCGCAGGGCATTGCCGCCCGCTTGCAGGCACGCGGTGAACAGGTGGCGTTCCTGGGGTTGCTGGATACCTATCCGCCGGAAACCCAGAACTGGGACGTGATGCTGGACGATAACGTGCTGAAAGAAGTGCAGCGTGAACGGGAACAGTTTCTGGCGGTGTCGGAAGAGGCGTTGGGGGCCACACAGGGGGCGATGTTCGATCATATCGAAGCCAACTATGCGGATTCTGTACGGCTGTTATCACATACTCGTACCGCCCGTTTCCACGGCCAGGCGACGCTGTTTGTGGCGAAACGCACCTTGCAGGCTGGCATGAACGTGCAGCAAACCTGGGCGGAATATGTTGAGGCGTTGCAGGTGCATGAGCTGGATTGCGCGCATGTAGATATCGTCTCACCGGCGTCGTTCAAGGTGCTGGGGCCGTTGCTGAATCGGCTGTTGCGGGCGCTTTCTACCCAAAATAATTCGCGCATCTGACATTCATCGGCAGGCAGTGTGGCTTGAAAAAGCTGGCGAACAGAAAGGGGGAAGTGTTCGCCAGCCAGCCGTTAGGCTAAATCTACATTCTTGCTGCCAAAGAACCAGGTAACGATGAAACCGGAGACATAAGAAATGACCACTCCTACGGCATAAACCGCCATACCCGCGTAAATCCCTTGGGCTGAGGTCATCAACGGCAATGAAACTAATCCTGAAGGCCCAAATACCGTATTAAGCCCGATCGGTAAACCTAGCCAAGCGACCAGCCCGATAAAGAACCCACCACAGGCACCGCCGATACAGGCAGTGATAAATGGTTTGACCCGTGGCAGAGTTACCGCATAAATCAAGGGTTCACCAACGCCTAGCAACCCTGGAATAATCGCTCCTTTGACCTGAGTACGCGTCAATGAATTCTTTTTAGCGCGGAAGTAGAGCGCCAATGCGGCCCCCACCTGCCCACCGCCCGCCATGGCAAGGATTGGAAACAGAGAGTTAAAGCCTTGGGTTTCGATCAGCGCGAAATAGACGGGAATAAATCCTTGGTGAATACCAAATACGACCGAAATCAGGAATAATCCAGCCAAGATCGCTGAACCGAACGGATTACCGTTCAAGTGCATAAACAGCCAAGACATCCCTTTAAACAGCTCACCGCCCAGTGGCATGATGATGGTGAAAGTTAGAGCACCGGTGATCAACAGGGTGAATGTCGAGGTTAAAATCATGTCCAGATTATCAGGGATGATTTTACGGATTTGCCGCTCGAACCACGCGCCAAGAATAGAGGCGATCAATACACCAATAATATTTCCGCGCGGATCGATAGGAAGACCAAAGAAATTATCGATGCCGGAAAAATAGCCTACCGTGGCCTGTGGGTTATAATTCAGCACGAATAATGCGGCAATAATAGCGCCATTGACGCCGGTCCCCCCAAAGGCTTTCTGTGCATTGTAACCAATTAAAATCGGCAGAAAGGTAAACATACCTTTGCCGAAAATTTTCATATAGCCGACAATATGCAGCAGGGTGACATTTTTTTCAGTGGCATTGGCGAGAAAGCTTTGTTCCAACAGCGTCGCGAAGCCGAGTAACATCCCAGCCGCAATAAAGCCCGGGATTAACGGAGTGAAAATGGTGGCAAATTTTGCAAGAAACTGATGGATCACACTGGTTTGCTTGGCCTTCATCTTACTCTTGTTGTTATTGGCTATGTCGCCAAGATCGTTAGAGGTTGATGTAGCCGCAGGTGTGGCATTATTCGCCGAACCCAACAGGGTATTCATCATTTCTGCTGCAGTTTGCGCTTTACCCGGGCCTAAAATAATCTGCAACTGGTCATCACTGTTGATAACCCCTAAAACACCCGGTATGGCTTTTAATTGTACCTGATCAATATGCTGATTATCATTCAACGTCAGGCGCAAGCGGGTCATACAATGCCCACAGACTTTGACGTTATCTTTATTTCCAACCAGACTTAAAATATCTGCGATGGTTTTTTCTGTAATTTTTGCCATGACTATTTCCCTTGCTCGCTCAGTACCTGGCGAATAAATCCATTGTTTTGTTTGAGAGCCGTATGAGCTTGATCTGCTGTCAGTTGTGCCAGGATCATGACAATTGCGGTTTTACAATGCCCGCCTGATTCTTGTAATGCCTGGGCGGCAGTATCGTGGTCACAGTGGCTGGCTTGCATGACAATATTAATCTGACGCTGTACCAGCTTTAGATTGGTGGCTTCGACGTCAACCATCAGGTTGCCATACACTTTCCCTGTACGGATCATGGATCCCGTGGTCAGCATATTCAGCACTAACTTTTGCGCGGTTCCTGCCTTCATACGTGATGACCCAGTGACCACCTCCGGCCCGACGATGGGGGTAATGGCGATATCTGCCACACGAGCCATTTCACTCTCTGCGTTGCAGGTCAAGGCAATGGTTTTGGCCTGTAATGACTTGGCGTATTCTAATGCCGCTATGGTATAAGGAGTGCGCCCGCTGGCCGCAATACCGACTAACACATCATTGGCGTTAAAACCGATATTTTTAAGATCTTCTTGCCCCAGAGTTTGACTGTCTTCTGCATTTTCCACCGCATGCAGAATGGCCTCATGACCGCCCGCAATCAGAGCGACAACCTGCTCCGGCGGAGTACCATACGTAGGGGGGCATTCGCTGGCATCCAGAATGCCAAGGCGCCCTGAGGTGCCTGCGCCACAATAAATCAGGCGGCCACCTTGTTGAAAGGCAGCAACAATGCAATCAACAGACTGTGCGATCGCCGGTAAAACAGCCTCTACGGCAAGAGCCACTTTCTTATCTTCATCATTGAGTACTTTCAGCATGTCTACGGTAGAAAGCTGGTCAATATTCTCACTGACGTGATTACGGCTTTCTGTCGTAAGTTCGGATAGATTAATTTTCATTACAACCTCAAGGGAAAAATCTATATCTTAAATAATTCAAGTTGCAGGAGAGCTGGTACACCTGCAACTTGATGTCTAACAGTAATATCCCCTTCATCCTTCAAGTTGCTTGGGTGTTGGCTGCACTCATTCACCTTGGTCACATAGTCGGCTATGCTCCCAGGGATTCATTCGCTTGCCGCGTTACTCGGCCCAAGTCTGGGCCGAGCCCCTTTGGGGCCAGCCCAAGTGCTGTTCAAAAACGCGTTGCGTTTTTGTCAAGCAACTCGAATTATTTTGGGTATAAAGGAATTAAAGACCGATTGCCCAGCGTAAGAACTCCTTCTTTTGCTCATCATTCATCTGCAAATAAAGTTTTTGCAGGGTGCTGAGAGGTGGCGTCTTATCCTCTGCCTTGTCTTGTGTTTTCACTTTAGCGACAGGTTGTTGAATGGTTGCCGGTAATAATTTGGCGTAATCCGTTCCGAACCTATTATATGCCGGTGAAACAGGTTGAGTATGGAAAGGGATGGACTTCCCCTGCGAGTCCGTCAGGTAAAACGTTGGCGACTTAGCTATTGCCTGAGTTTCATTCGCATTGAGCGGTATTTCTGTTTTTAAATTAATATGACTATTAGGGGGTACGGTAAAGGTTAATATCTGAGCGTTCGAAATGACACGCCCTTGGCTTTCATTCATTGAGCCAGGATCGTTAGGGGCATCAAAACGCACAATTAACGTCTGTTCACCGTCGGGTAATGTAACAGAATTACTGAAAGCATTTATTTGTGCTGATTGTGCAGCCAGAATATTAACGTTGTCACCAAAGTTAAGCGTGACAGCCGCATGGCTGTTCATCATAGTCCCTAACAGTAATAAAGATATAAACGTAATTCTCATCATGATCCCACCTTTCGATCTTTTATAATATAAGCAGCGAGTGCGAACGAGTTTATTGAGCACGCTGTTTTTAAGTCAGCAACGCTGATAAACGAGGAAAGTTAATGCACAGGCAACTTGAAATATGACGGTTATAACGTCAGAATTCGTAACGCAGACCTAGGTGATAGAAACTATCTTCGGCTGAACTGCCACCAAATGAAACCTTACGGCCTGTGTCCACGTTTGCGCCATTCTGTCCATTACGCAAAATATAGGCGCTGTAAATGGAACTGCGCGGAGTGAGTTTATATTGCACTTCAAACGTGGTATCACGCAGAGTTAATTCGTCACCGCCAGTATTATTCAGATAGCGATAGCCAGTACGTAATACCCAATCATTAGTCACGTTATAAACGGCGGTGAATTCCCAGTCTTTATCCTTACTGTCTGCTCTGCCATTGCTGTAACTTACGGAATCTGAAGAGTACAGCAGGCCTAACATGACTGGGCCCAGATAATAGCGGCTACCAATACCACCGTAGGTGAAAGTATCAGCCCCATTGGTACGATTACCCAAATTTTGTGCTGCACGGGTTTTCTGGAAGGCGATAACTGGCACGAGTTTACCCGCGGTTCCCATATCGAACGTATAGCGTGTGGCGGCATTGTAGCCATAGTCCAGATCTGATGTACCGTTACCAATAATGTACGCGGTAGAAACGTCAAGGTTACCGATATTATTCTGATACTGAACGGTGCCGTCTTGGCGGAACACCTGCACTGCGGTTGGATCAATAAAGCGAGCCTGGCGGCCTGTCGCGACATCTGAACTGGCGAAAACGTCACCGATGTCGGTAAACATAATCAGGCCGGAAGAGACTCGACCACCGGTAATTTTACCGTACTGCGCAAAGTCAAGACCGGCCCAGACGTAACGAGCTGTCAGGCTATCGTTATTACCCTCGACATTATTAGCATATTCGGCGGCGTTCACCTGATATTGTGCCAAGCCAATAATTGCAACCTGATCATTGACAACCTGACGACCAATAAACCCCAAACGCCCGTCAAAGTCACCTTGTGTGCTACCGGTTTTCTTGTCTGAGATATTGAATCCAAAGCGACCATAAAGCTCAACGTTCGAGCCATTGTCTTCCTTATAGATCACTGCAGCGTGAGCAGTCCCACTAGCAATAATGGATGCCAGTACTGTTTTTAATATGATTTTTCTCATGTTCAACCCGTTGGTATTTTAAAAGTGATGTAATGCTGTTCTTTAGCGAGGGGGATAATGTATTCTGATATTAAAATTTAAAAGGAATTTTTTATTCTTTTGTGGGTATTGAGATCTGCGTCAAGAAATTTTAAAAATAGGCTGGTGATGCGGGGCAAGCGGCAGCGACGCAGTAAGCAACGGTCTGGCTTACTATCGTGCCGATCGCAGAGTTGATGGTAAGATTCGGTTCCTAATCAGGAAGTGTTTTATTTTCATAACGCTAGCCAAAAACACGAACGGCTTTGACACTGTGGAGCCGGTGAGCTATTTCCCCAACGGCACCACCAGCGGTGTATGCGACACCGGATCGTCGATGATCATACACTTCAGCCCATACACCTGTTCGATCAACTCAGGCGTCACGATATCTCTCGGCGCGCCTTCAGCCACCACTTTACCTTCGCGCATGGCGATTAGATGAGTGGCATAACGGCAGGCGTGGTTCAGATCGTGCAGTACCACCACCAGGGTATAACCATTTACCCGATTCAACTGGCGCAGCAGTTCCAGCAGATCAATCTGATGAGTGATGTCCAGCCAGGTGGTGGGTTCATCCAGCAGCAGCAGCGGGGTTTGCTGTGCCAAGACCATCGCTATCCACACCCGCTGACGCTGCCCGCCGGATAAGGTATCCACCGGTTGCTCTGCCAATTGCGCTACGCCGGTAGAATGCATGGCCTGTTCAACCGCCTGCTGATCCTCTTCCCGCCAGCGGCTGAACAGGCGCTGATGCGGGTAGCGGCCACGTGCCACCAGATCGAACACCGTAATATCGCCGGGGGCGATCGAACTCTGCGGCAGCAATCCAAGCTGGCGAGCAACGTCTTTGGTGGCGTAATCGCGGATCTGCTGGCCGTTGAGCCACACCGAACCGGCCTGTGGCTGCATCAGGCGGCTGAGCGTTTTTAACAGCGTAGATTTACCACAGGCGTTCGGGCCGATAATCACCGTCAGTTCGCCGTGCGGAATGGAGACGGACAGATCGCGCGCGACGATTTTTTTGTCGTAGCTCAGCGTCAGGTTTTCGGCGCGCAGCGGCGCAGTTAACAGGTTTTCAGCATTCATTTTTTTCGCGACTCGCGGATTAATAACCAGATCAGATAAATACCCCCCAGGCTGACGGTCAAAACGCCGACCGGTAACTGGTAGGGCATAAACAGGCGTTGGGCGGCGACATCTGCGGCCAGCAGCAGCAACGCGCCAGTTAAGGCCGTCAGCAGCAGCACGTTCTGGTTGGCGCACAGGCGGCGGGCGATCTGCGGTGCCACTAGGGCAATAAACGAGATCGGGCCAGCCACGGCGGTGGCTGCGGCCGTGAGCAGCACCCCGGCCAGGAACAGCAGCAGGCGCGAACGCTCGACCGCCACCCCTAGCGCGCAGGCAGTATCATCGCCCATTTCCAGCAGCCGCATGCGCCGGGCCAGCGCGGCCAGCAGCATCACCGCCAGCAGGATCACCAGCACGGCAGGCAGGCTTTTTGCCCAAGAGATGCCGTTGAGCGAACCCGCGCTCCACAAACCGGCGGTCATCGCCGATTCCAGCGACGCGCTGACGATCATCCAGGTGTTTAGGGCAAACAGCAGAGCGCGTACCGCAATACCGACAATAATCAGGCGGAAAGCCTCCACGCCGTTGCGCCAGGCCAACAGGTAAATCAGCCCGGCGGTGAGCAAGCCCCCGGCCAGTGCGCCAGAGGTGATACCAAGAATGCCGCCGTTAAACAGCACGATCACCACCAGTACGCCGCTGTAGGCGCCGGTATTGAAGCCGATCACGTCCGGGCTGCCGAGCGGGTTGCGCAGCAACGACTGAAAGATGGCACCGCTGAGGCCAAGGGCTGCTCCCAGCAGCAGCGCCAGAGCGACGCGCGGCAAGCGCCATTGGGTGACGATAACGGCCAAATTAGCCGGGCCTTCGCCGCGCAGGGCGTCGATCACTTGCATGGCACTGAGCTTGAGCGTGCCGGAACCGAGGGCATAAACCGCCAGCGCCAGGCAGGCGAACAGCAAGAGCAAGGCCGTTGCCAGCGGGCGCGCCAGCCGCAGTGGTTTTTTGGCGAGAGTTTGGTGAGAAACCATTAGGCTCATCTTATCCTCCTCGCCGGAACATGCGGCGCTGGCGTACCAGCATAATCAGCACCGGCGCGCCGATCAGCGACAGCACGATAGAAACCTGCAACTCGCCCGATACCAGAAAGCGGCCAAGCAGATCGGCTGTCAGCAGCAGAATTGGCGTTAACACCAGAGTCCAGGGCAGCATCCAGCTCAACTCCGGCCCCGAGAGCCGTCGGGCAATATGCGGCATCATCAACCCGACAAAGGCGATCGGGCCAACGGCGGCGGTCGCGCCACCGCACAGCAAGGTAATCGCCAGCAGGCCGAGTAACTGGGTGCGCACAATGCCGGTGCCAAGTGCAGCAGCCAGTTCGCTGCCCATGCTTAGGCTATTCAGCGCTTTGGTCAGCCACAGGGTAATTAACGTTCCCAACAGGATCGGCAGGGCGACGGTGCGCACCACCGCCATGCTTTGAATATCAAGCGAACCGGCCTGCCAGAAACGCAGTTGATCGAACACCTGCGGATTAAGCAGGGCAATGCCGGAAGACAATCCTTCCAACACCGCCGCCAGCGCTACCCCGGCCAGCGTCAGGCGAATTGGGCTGAGGCGGCTGCCACCGAGCGCACCGACCAGCGCCACCAATAATGAGGCAAAAAAGGCACCCGCAAAGGCGAACCACAGATAGTGGCTGATATCGGTCGCACCGAAAAAGGTGATCCCTAAAACCACGGCGAAACCAGCCCCGGAGTTAACCCCCAGAATGCCGGGATCGGCCAGCGGGTTGCGTGTAAGGGTTTGCATCAGCGCTCCGGCCAGCCCAAGGGCAATACCGGCCAATACACCGATCAGCGTTCGCGGTAGCCGGGCTTCGGTCACGATGATGCAGTCTGCACCGGCACATTGCCCGTTCAGCGCTTCAAGCACGTTGGTAAAAGGGATGGATTTAGCCCCCAGTGACAGGCTGAGCATCATCATTAACAGCAAAACAGCAATGGCACACAGTAGCCCAAGCAGGCGCGGCCAGAATGAGCGCGATAAGCCCAGGAATGGGGTGGATAAAGGAGGAGAGCAATTAGGTGTAAGCCGGAACATGACAGCCCATTATCAATTGAATATAAATGATACTTATTATCATTATTGATTGTATTCATCTATGGTAGCATAGCAGCCTGAGCAGCACTAGCGCTGTTCCTGGTGAGTTTTAAGCTGCATAACGGAGTTCGGTTGTGGTGATAACAAGATGAATAAACCCTCTATTTTGCTCGATTTTGGCCTGCTGAAAACCAATGCGGCCTTTCGTGCGGTATTTTGCGCCCGTTTTATTTCGATTCTGGCACTCGGCCTGATGGCGATTGCTATCCCGGTACAAATCCAGGCGTTGACCGGTTCCACCTTGTTGGTCGGGCTTGCGGTGACGCTGGCGGGCAGCGGAATGTTTGCCGGTTTGCTGATGGGCGGGGTGCTGGCCGATCGCTATGAGCGCCGCCGCCTGATCCTGTTTGCCCGTTCTACCTGCGGCGTCGGTTTTGTCGGGCTGTGCCTGAATGCGGCGTTGCCTGCGCCTTCTCTGACCGCGATCTATCTGCTGGCAGTGTGGGACGGTTTCTTTGGTGCCGTTGGCGTTACCGCATTACTGGCCGCCACGCCGGCGCTGGTGGGGCGTGAGAATATTGTGCAGGCCGGGGCCATCAGCATGCTGACCGTGCGTTTTGGTTCGATCCTTTCACCGGCCATTGGCGGTGCGGTGATCGCCAGCGTTGGTGTGGCATGGAACTACGGCCTGGCGGCGTTGGGCACGATGCTGACTCTGATCCCTTTATTGCGCTTACCGCAGTTGCAACCGCCGCCGCAGCCGCGTGAGCATCCGCTGCGCGCCTTGATCGGCGGCTTTAGCTTTCTGTTGCAGAATAAAGTGATTGGCATGGTGGCGCTGATCGGCGCGCTGATGACCATGGCCAGCGCGGTGCGGGTGTTGTACCCGGCGATCTCCGGCATGTGGAATGTGAGCATCGCGCACCTGGGCTTTATGTATGCCGCCGTGCCGCTGGGGGCGACGATCGGTGCTTTCACCAGTGGGCGAGTGGCACAGGTTGCCCGGCCAGGGTGGGTGATGCTGCTGACGGCAATTGCCGCATTCGCTGCCATCGGGCTGTTTGGCCTGATGCCGTGGTATGGCATGGCGCTGCTGTGCCTGGTGGCCTTTGGTTATTTCAGCGCGCTGAACTCGCTGTTGCAGTATGGGCTGATTCAGAACCTGACGCCGGATGCGTTTCTTGGCCGCATCAACGGGCTGTGGACCGCACAGAACGTGGTCGGCGATGCGCTCGGTGCGTTGCTGCTGGGGGCGATGGGGGCATTTATGCTGCCAGCCATGACCTCAAGCAGTTTCGGTTTTGGTGCCGTGCTGCTGGCGGTAGTACTGGCGTTCGCCATGCGTGGTTTGCGCCAGGTAGGCAGTGGCGGGCAGAGCCATGTGCTACAACCCGCCGCTGAAGCTACTGAGAAATAAATAGCTGCTCAAGACGCGTCAGCAGGTTGCTGGCGCTGTAATAATCCAGACGGAAAGTGTCGTTGCCCAGCGCATAAACCCGTTGGTTTTCTACCGCGGGCAGATGCGCCAGAAAGTTGTTGTTCATCAGCCGCTGCACGTCAGTTTCGTCATTGGCAAACAGCAGCAGGGTCTGGCCATTCAGGCCCTGCGCCAGATTTTCCCCGCCTAATTGAATAATGTCTTTGCGCGCCCCCTGACTAGTGCTGGCGTTGAGCTTTGGCGGCAACGTCGCCAGGGTAAAGCCTAACTGTTGCAGCAGTTGCCCTTGAGAGGAATCGGCGGTCCACAGGTTGGCATTTTTGCCGTCGCTGCGTAATACCAGTGCCGACGTGGGCTGCGGGGGCAGCGTCATCCGTTGCTTCAGCGCCTTTTCTCGTGCTGCATACTCACCGACGACTTTCTCCGCCTGCGCTTCATGTCCGGTAGCTTGGCCGAGAATGAGTGCCAGTTCCTGCCAGCTCTTGTCGTCGTAATTCACCACCAGTACCGGTGCGATAGCCGATAACTGCTCGTACAGGCGCAGCGCGGAATCGGCGCCGGTGGCGGACATCACAATCAGGTCGGGGGCCTCACCGGCTATCGCTTCGGCATTGGGTTCGCCGATGTATAAGCGCTTCACACCGCGCTGGGCGGCGATCTCACCCCATTGATGGAAAAAACCCTGCTTATCTGACAGCCGGTTGTTCGGGCTGGTGGCTCCACTGGCGATCACCGGGGCGTCGATGGCTAACAGAGTGCCGGTGACGGTGACGCTGGTGGAGACAATCCGTACCGGTGGCTGATTGAGGGTAATCACTCCGTGTGGGGTGGTGATACTGCGTGGCCATTCGGCAGTAGCTGCCGCCTGAGCTACGCCCAGCGCCAACATGGCAAACAGCGCCAGCCCGAGCCGTAAGGTATTTATCATTTTCGGTAATCTCCTGTTGAATGCTAATGGCCATCAATTCAATGAATGAGTATTGAAAATTAATATCTAAAACTGATGAAAATAAGTGTTTGCATTTATTGACATGACAAATGCTGAAAGGTACTTTATCGCAATCAAATACAAATGATAATCATTATTATGTTGATTGTTATTAACGATGAAAAGGGAGTACCGATGGTGTTAGCAGTTAAGGGGGTCGAACAAGAGGATCTGCAGAGCAGGAGTTGTGCGCTACAGCCAGTCACGGTTTCCCCAACCTCAGGTTTCTTTTTTACTTCTCCTTATCGTAGCCTGAGCACGCAAGGGTACTTTGCCAAAATTACGCAGCCTGCCGCCGATGGCGACAATCTGCAAGGCACCTTCCAGCGGGTGGTACAGCAGGCGTTTGCCCAAGCCCAGCAGGCAGGAATACCAAACCCGGTGCTGTGCGGCGCTATTCCTTTCGATACCCGTCAACCGTCGGCGTTATTTATCCCCCAGCAAACCCAATGGTTTGAACGTGAAGCCTTTATGGCAGACGTGAAACCCACGGCTGCCGCATTGCCCACCATCACCCGCCAAACCGAGTTGCCAGAGCAGGCGCAGTTTATGCAGATGGTGGCCGATGCAGTGCAGGCAACCGGCGGTGAACAACTGGAAAAAGTGGTGCTTTCTCGCTTGCTGGAGATTGAAACCAGTAAACGGATAGATCCGCAGGCGCTGATGATGCGCATCATTGCCCAGAATCCGCAGGGTTTCCATTTCCATGTCCCGCTCGAAGAGGGGGCGTTGGTGGGTGCCAGCCCGGAACTGCTGCTGCGCAAGTACGGCAATCAGTTCTATTCCAATCCGCTGGCCGGATCGGCACGGCGTGAAAGCGATCCTCAGCGCGATCGTCAAGTTAGTGAGCAATTGCTGACATCGGCTAAAGATCGCTATGAACACCAGATTGTCACCGCAGATATGCGTCAGGTCTTGCGTGGCCGCTGCCGCCATCTGCATATTCCCGCTTCCCCGGAGCTGCTGAGCACCACAACGCTGTGGCATCTTTCGACGCCGATCGACGGCGAAGTGGCCGAGCGGGCAGAGAACGCGCTGTCGCTGGCCTGCCTGTTGCACCCGACGCCTGCACTCTGCGGCACACCAACGCTGGCTGCGCGCGAGTTGATCGCACAGCTGGAGCCTTTTGAGCGTGGCCTATTTGGCGGCATCGTCGGCTGGTGCGACGCCGAAGGCAACGGTGAGTGGGTGGTTACTATCCGCTGCGGTACGGTCAACGCCAATCAGGTGCGCCTGTTTGCCGGTGCGGGCATTGTGCCGGACTCATCTCCACAGGCTGAATGGCATGAAACCGGCACCAAACTCAGCACCATGCTGCGTGCCTTTGGCCTTCAAGGATAAACATCTTATGAGTATTGCTTTTACCCCCTGGCCCGAGGATTTCGCACGCCGTTACCGTGAGCGTGGCTATTGGATCGATAAGCCGCTGACCGAGATCTTGGCCCGGCAGGCAGACAATGACGCCATTGCCCTGATTGACCCGCAACGCAGCCTGAGTTACCGCGAACTGGAGCAGCTTTCCGATCGCCTGGCCGCTGCACTGCTGCGCCGGGGATTGCAAGCGGGCGATACCGCGCTGGTGCAGCTTGGCAACGTGGTGGAATTTTACGTGGTGTTCTTTGCCCTGCTGAAGATCGGTGTGGTGCCGGTGAATGCGTTGTTCAGCCATCAGCGCAGCGAACTGAATGCCTATGCCAGCCAGATCAAGCCCGCTTTGTTGATTGCCGATCGCCAACATAGCCTGTTCGCGCAGGACGATTTTTTGACGGCGTTCAGAGAACAGTATCCCTCGCTGCGGGTAGTGGGGTTACGCAGTCAATCTGCTGGAGAGCATGCTTTAGCCGCTTGGCTGGAGGAGGATTGCGGTTCCTTTACACCGGCTCCGACGGCTGCCGATCGGGTCGCGTTTTTCCAGCTTTCCGGTGGCAGCACCGGCACGCCGAAGCTGATCCCACGGACCCATAACGACTACTACTACAGCATTCGCCGCAGCGTAGAGATCTGCCGTTTCGACAGCGCCACTCGTTATCTGTGCGCACTGCCGGTGGCACACAATTACCCGATGAGTTCGCCGGGAGTTTTAGGCGTGTTCTATGCTGCCGGGCAGGTGGTGTTTGCCGCCGATCCGGCAGCGGCGCAGTGCTTCAAGCTTATTGAACAGCATCAGATTACCGTTACCGCGCTGGTGCCGCCCGCCGTCACTCTGTGGCTACAGGCGATCGACGAGTGGGGCAGCAATCATCAATTGGCTAGCCTGCAACTGTTGCAGGTGGGTGGTGCCAAGTTGGGGGAAACCCTGGCGGCACGTATTCGCAGCGAGATCGGTTGCCAACTGCAACAGGTGTTTGGCATGGCCGAAGGGTTGGTGAACTACACCCTGCTTGATGACGATGACCAACACATTTTCGCCACCCAAGGCACGCCAATGTGCCCGGACGATGAACTGTGGGTGGCGGATGAACAAGGTAATCCATTACCGGTGGGGGAAACCGGTCGCCTGATGACGCGCGGCCCCTATACCTTCCGGGGTTATTACCAGAGCCCAGAGCATAACGCCGAAGCCTTTGACGATAACGGTTTTTACTGTTCGGGCGATTTGATCAGCCTGACAGCGGACGGTTACGTGCAGGTTCAAGGGCGGCAGAAAGACCAGATTAACCGCGGCGGTGAAAAGATTGCCGCCGAAGAGATTGAAAACCTGTTGCTGCGCCATGCGGAAGTGATCAATGCCGCGCTGGTTTCGATGCCGGATACGCTGATGGGAGAGAAAAGCTGCGCCTTTATTGTGGCGCACCACGCCGTGAAACCGGTGGTTCTGCGCCGTCATCTGCGCGAGCAGGGTGTTGCAGAGTTCAAATTACCCGATCGCTTTATTCAGGTGGAATCGCTGCCGTTAACTCCGGTCGGCAAGGTGGATAAAAAACATCTGCGTCAACATTTGACCTAGGCTCAGGGAGAATAAGCTATGGCCATTCCTAAACTTAACGACTATACGCTGCCAACGCAGAGTGAATTGCCAACCAACAAGGTGAACTGGGCCTTTGAGCCGCAGCGCGCCGCATTGTTGATTCACGATATGCAGCAGTATTTCCTCAATTTTTGGGGAGAAGACAGTCCGCTGATCAAGCAGGTGGTAGAGAACATCACCAAGCTGCGCCGCTACTGTAAAGAGCAGGGCATACCGGTGTTCTATACCGCGCAGCCTAATCAGCAGAGCCATGAAGAGCGGGCACTGTTGAACGATATGTGGGGGCCGGGGCTGAATAAGCACCCGGAACAGCAGGCGGTGGTCAGCGCGCTGGCACCGGATGCCGACGATACCGTGCTGGTGAAATGGCGTTACAGTGCGTTTCACCGCTCACCGTTGCAGGAGATTTTGCAGGAAAGCGGGCGCGATCAGCTGATTATCTGCGGTGTCTATGCGCATATCGGCTGTATGACTACCGCCATCGACGCTTTTATGCGTGATATCAAGCCGTTTATGGTGGCCGATGGTTTGGCGGATTTCTCACAAGATGAACACCTGATGGCGCTGCGTTATACCGCTGGGCGCTGTGGCCGCGTGGTGATGACCGCCGATCTGCTGCCGGGTACGATCAGTATTGATGCCCTGCGCCAGCAAATTATTCCATTGCTTGATGAAGACAGCGAAGACATCGGCAATGATGAAAACCTGATTGATTACGGCCTGGATTCGGTACGCATCATGGAACTGGCAACCCGTTGGCGTAAGATCCGTGAAGATATCGATTTTATCGCGCTGGCAAAATCCCCCACCATCGACAGCTGGTGGGCGCTGCTTTCCGAGGGGAAATCCTGATGAATCATGGGCACGATTTTACCGGCAAGCGGGTTTGGGTGACCGGTGCCGGGGCAGGGATTGGCTATCAAACTGCGTTGGCGTTTGTGCAGTGCGGTGCTGAGGTGGTTGGCTTCGACTTGCGCTTTGATGAACAGGATTATCCGTTCCGCACCGAAGTGCTGGATATCGCCGACGGTGAGGCGGTCGATCGCGTTTGCCAGCGGTTGCTGGCGCAACAGCCTGAGTTGGATGTGCTGGTAAATGGCGCCGGGATCTTGCGCATGGGGCTGGCCGACGAAACCAGCAGCGCCGACTGGTTGGCCTGCATGGCGGTAAATGCGGGGGGAGCATTCAATATGTTCCGCCAGACGTTGCCGGTCTTCCGCCGCCAACAGCGTGGGGCGATCGTCAGCGTGGCCTCTAATGCGGCGCATGTGCCGCGCGTTGGTATGGCTGCCTACTGCGCCTCCAAAGCGGCTTTGCGCAGCCTGTGCCAGACGGTGGGGCTAGAGATGGCCCCTCATGGCGTACGCTGTAATCTGGTTTCCCCGGGATCCACCAATACGCCAATGCAGCGCGGCATGTGGCTGGATGAAAGCGGTGAGCGCAAGACGATTAATGGCTTCCCCGAGCAGTTCAAGCTGGGGATCCCGCTGGGGAAAATCGCTAAACCGCAAGAGATTGCCGATGCGATCCTGTTCTTGGCTTCTGAACGTGCCAGTCATATTACGATGCAGGATCTGGTGATTGACGGCGGGGCGACGCTGGCGGCTTGATGGTTGGCTGATATCATATATTAGGGCTTTTTGGTTTTTCAGACGGCTGATGAAGTTCGCTATTAGGGAGAGCGTGCCGATGGGGTCGTAGCGGCGTAAGCCGCCGGAGCGCCCCTCGGTGCGCTAGGCCCGGGTATCTCGGACTAAAAGGCTACTTTGTCATTATTGGGTATTTAGGCGGGAGATTTCTGTGGGCACTGTGGAGTTCGTGCAGGATTGACTCGGCCTTCGGCCTCGCCCTGCGGGCAACGCTGCGCGTTGTCGTCTCGCTTCGCTCGGCTCGAACCTGAACGCAGGTTCTCATCCAACACGACCTCGGGGGATTCTGTTATATCGGGTGTTTGGGAAGTTGATGGTGGAATATATACGAAAAAAGCGCCTAAAGGCGCTTTTTT
>NZ_JBXUGP010000043.1:0-27325 GCF_057180605.1 Serratia sp. HNCC26DJ206 | reverse complement strand
TCGCCCATTGCTGGGGATTCCTCAGCGCCGAAGCGACCTTTTTTACTGCCTGAATTCTGATCAGAACATCGGCTGTGCCATCTGCACCAGCGTAATCAGTGGCTGCGGGTAAATACCCAATAGCAGCACCAGTACGGCAGAGATCAGCACCACTACCCCACCGGCAGTCAACGCCCAGTTGTCTGGCGTATCACGAACCAGCTTTTCCGGCGCGCTGAGGAACAGGCTGACGGTCACACGCAGGTAGTAGTACAAACCAATTGCACTCCCCACCACCACGGCACCGGTCAACCACCACAGATGCGCACTCACACCCATCGCAATCACGAAGAACTTACCGATAAAGCCCAACGTCATCGGGATCCCGGCCAGCGACAGCATCATCACCGTCATCACCGCCGACAGGATCGGCTTGTGCCAGAACAGACCACGGTAGGAGAACAGTGAATCAACATCCGGGCCACGGTACGGGCTGGACATCAGGCTGATCACACCGAAAGCCCCCAAGCTGCTGAACAGGTAACCGGCCAGATAAACACCGGCGGTTTCCAGCGACAGTTGGTGAGTTTGCACCGCAATCAGCGCCACCAGCAGATAACCCAGGTGAGCGATAGAGGAGTAACCCAGCAAGCGTTTGATGTTGGTCTGACTGATCGCCATCAGGTTGCCGAACAGGATCGAGCAGAAGGCGATAATCGACAGCACCATACGCAGCGCTTCACTGTCGGCAGCCGGTGCGTACAGGAACAGACGCATCACTACCGCGAAGATCGCAATCTTGCTGGCGGTGGCCAAGAAGGTTGAAACCGGCGCAGGTGCCCCCTGATACACATCGGGAGTCCACAATTGGAACGGCACCAAAGAGAGTTTGAAGCCCAAGCCCACGATCATCATGCCCATACCGGCCAGAATCAGTGGGCGGTGCACCATGTGTTCCTGCAGGCTCTTACCCAGCCCCGCCAGTGACAGATCGCCAGACTCTGCGTACAACAGCGCCATGCCGAACAGCAGGAAGCTGGATGCCGCCGCAGACAGCAGCATATATTTGATCGCCGCTTCCAGAGAGCGTTTCTGACGATAGGCGTAGCCCACCAGCCCAAACAGCGGCAGCGAGATCAGTTCAATACCGAGGAACAAAGAAGCCAGGTGATTGGCACTCGCCAGCAGAATCCCACCCATGGCAGCAATCAGTACCAGCAGATAGAACTCTTCACGGTTGTCCGGGTAACCCACCAGCCATGGATAGGCAAAGGTACAGGTCGCCAGGCTCGCCAGCAGCACCAACCCGGTATAGAACATCGAGTAACCGTCAACCCGCATCAGCGGAGTGACGTCCATTGGGCCAACCTGGCCGACAAAATAAAGTGAAAGCAGCGCCAGGTTAAGACCGACTACTGTCAAGGTGGCGTTGATAAAATGGTCGCGTCGCCACGCAATGCACAGCATCACAACCACCACCGTCAATCCGACGATCAACAGCGGTAACAGTGCGATCAGTTGTTGAGGAGTTATTGTCATGGCGAATTACGGCCTTGTTGTTAAAATTGCTGAAACTGACTGACCAAACCAGTGTTGCACGTTGCCCATCGCCGCACTTGAGGTATCGAGGATCGGCTGAGGATAAACCCCCAACAGGACCAACAGAACCACCAGCAGCAGAATGATGAACAATTCACGCGCGGTCATGCCCGGTAAGGGTTGATCGGACTTTGGCGCACCGAAGTAGGCACGCTGCATCATGATCAAAGCATAAACCGAAGCAAACACTAGACCGAAGGTAGAAATCACGGTGATCACCGGCACCACTTGGAAGCTGCCTATCAGGATCATGAATTCACCGACGAAGTTACCGGTACCCGGCATCCCCAACGTCGCCACGGCGAAGAACAGCGACAGTGCAGGAATGTACTTGATTCGCCCCCACAAGCCGCCCATCTGGCGCAAGTCACGGGTATGCAGACGCTCGTACAGCTGACCGCAGATGATGAACATACCGGCCGCAGACAGACCGTGCGCAATCATCTGGATAACCGCCCCCTGATAAGCCAGCTGGCTGCCGGTGTAGATGGCAATCAGCACAAAGCCCATGTGTGAAACGGAGGTGTAGGCAATCAAGCGTTTAATATCGGTCTGCGCAAACGCCATCCAGGCACCGTAGAAGATACCAACAACGCCCAGCCACATGGCGATTGGGGCAAACTCGGCGGAAGCATTCGGGAACAGCGGCAGACTGAAACGCAGCAGGCCGTAAGCGGCGGTTTTCAGCAAGATCCCCGCCAGGTCAACAGAACCTGCGGTTGGAGCCTGACTGTGCGCATCCGGCAACCAGCCGTGCAATGGCACCACCGGCATTTTCACCGCAAATGCGATAAAGAAGCCCAACATCAACAGATATTCGACATTGTGCGACATCTTGGTATTCAGCAGATCCTGATAGCCGAAGGTCCATACGCCCGTTGCGTTATAGTGCACAAACACCAGGCCCAGAATCGCAATCAACATCACCAGACCGCTGGACTGGGTGTAGATGAAGAACTTGGTTGCCGCAGTAATACGGGTTTTACCGTCCGACGCCTTGTGACCCCACAGGGCGATCAGGAAGTACATCGGCACCAACATCATTTCCCAGAAGAAGAAGAACAGGAACATGTCGATGGCAAGGAACACGCCGATCACGCCGCCCAGGATCCACAGCAGGTTCAGGTGGAAGAAGCCCTGATATTTCTGAATTTCACGCCAGGAACAGAGGATCGCCAACACGCCCAGCAGGCCGGTCAACACCACCATCAGCAGTGACAAACCGTCCAGCGCCAGGTGAATATTGATGCCAAAACGTGGGATCCACGGCAGCAGGAATTCAGACTGCCACTGCGGAATGCCTAACGGTTTGATCAACGAGTAGCCACCCTGCAACCACAGTTGCAGAGACAGCAATAATGTCAGCCCCATTGCAATCAACGCGATCCAGCGCGGCGCCTTAGTACCGAAACGCTCACACTGCCAACACAGCAGACCGCCGATAAAGGGGAGAAGAATTAGCCAAGGTAGTAGCATGGCGTTTTGTGTCCCTTATTCTACCCGTATCCTTCAAGCCGTGGCGTTATTGGCCACAGCTTGAAATCCACAGGGTATAAAACATTGTACATAGCACAGAGCACTATGCCCGATAAATGCTTTAAATTATTGGTTAAACCAAAATCAACAGCGCCAATACGACCACTGCACCCACACCCATCGACGCAATATACCAGCGTATCTGACCATTCTCGCTCACCGTCAGGCCACGGTTCCCCCAGCGGGAGAAGATTGCCGGCAGATTCATCAGCGAGTTCAGCGGATCGCTTTGCAACAGCCGGGCAACGCCCAGATACGGCTTGACGAACACTTTGTCATACAGCCAGTCAAAGCCCCAAGCATGGAACCACCAGGTCGAGAAGAAACGGCCCGGAGCGCTTTTCGCGATACTGCTCACCAGGCTGCGTTTACCCAACCACAGCGCAGCAGCCAGCAGGATACCGACGATAGCCACCACGCCAGAAGCGATTTCCAGTTGCAATACGCTGCCATGCGCCATCTCAGTGGTTTCTGGCAGCACGCCCTGCAACGGTGGCACGATCATCGCACCAACGAAAGTGGACAGTACCATCAGAACCAACAGCGGCAAGTGGTGCGTGATGCCTTTGCCTGCATGGGCTTTGATTTTCTCTTCGCCGTGGAACACGATGAAGATCATACGGAAGGTGTACAGCGAGGTCATGAACGCCCCGATCAGGCCAGCAATCATCAGGTTGATGTGGCCGTTCGCCATTGCGCCCGCCAGGATCTCATCCTTACTGAAGAAGCCTGCGGTAACGATCGGCAGTGCCGACAGCGCCGCGCCGCCCACCAGGAAGCACAGGTACACCAGCGGAATGCTCTTGCGCAGGCCGCCCATTTTGAAAATATTCTGCTCGTGGTGGCAGGCCAGGATCACCGAACCAGACGCCAGGAACAGCAACGCTTTGAAGAACGCGTGAGTCATCAGGTGGAAGATCGCCGCATCCCACGCCTGCACGCCCAACGCCAGGAACATATAGCCAATCTGGCTCATGGTGGAGTAAGCGAGTACGCGTTTGATGTCGGTCTGTACCAGCGCGGCAAAACCCGCCAGCAGCAAGGTTACCGCCCCGACAATACCCACCAGGTGCAATACTTCCGGTGCCATCAGGAACAGGCCATGCGTACGGGCGATCAGGTAGACACCGGCGGTGACCATGGTTGCCGCGTGGATCAGTGCAGATACCGGAGTTGGACCGGCCATCGCATCTGCCAGCCAGGTTTGCAATGGCAGCTGCGCCGATTTACCGACTGCTCCCCCCAGTAACATCAAGGTTGCCCAGGTGATAGCGGTATCGCCGATCGCCAGTTTCTGCGGTGCCAGCACCATCAGTTCACGGATATTCAGCGTACCCAACTCGCGGTACAGAATGAACAGCGCAAAGGCCAGGAATACGTCACCGACGCGGGTCACGATGAAGGCTTTCATTGCCGCCGCACCGTTGGCCGGATCTTTATAGTAGAAACCGATCAACAGGTAGCTGCACAGGCCCACCCCTTCCCAACCCAAGTACAGCAGCAACAGGTTGTCTGCCAACACCAATATCACCATGCTGGCGATAAACAGGTTGGTATAGGCGAAGAAGCGTGAATAACCTTCTTCACCGCGCATGTACCAGGAAGCGAACATGTGGATCAGGAAGCCGACGCCGGTAACCACTGACAGCATAGTCAGCGATAAACCGTCCAGAACCAGAGTCACACCGATGTTAAAATCGCCGACGGCCATCCAGTTCCACAGGCTTTGCTCGTATAGCTGCACGCCGGTGGCTTTCTGGCCGAGAAAATCGATCGCCGCGTACGCCGTGACCAGCGCCGCTAAACCAATAGAACCCACGCCGACGGTAGCCGCCGTGTTTTCAGACCAGCGGCCACGGGAAAATGCCAACAGCAGGAACCCGATCAGCGGTAGCAGAATAGTTAAATATAATAGGTTCATCCGCGCATCTCACTGACAGTATCAATATTCAGGGTATGACGACGACGGTAGAGCTGTAGCAGCAACGCCAGGCCGATACTGGCCTCCGCCGCCGCCAGGCTGATCGCCAGGATATACATTATCTGCCCGTCCGGTTGGGCCCAGTAGCTGCCTGCCACGATAAACGCCAACGCTGCGGCGTTGATCATCACTTCCAGGCTGATCAGCATAAACAGCAGGTTACGACGGATCAGCAACCCGGTCAGCCCCAGGACGAACAGAATCGCCGCCAGAATCAAACCATGTTGGAGAGGGATCATGCTTGCTCCTCCGATTTTCTTTTCGCCATTTCACTTGCCGGGACATTGCTCAGCACTTCACCCGGCTTGTGCTCACGGCCAACGTGGAAGGCAACAACCAAGCCTGCCAACAGCAGCATTGAAGCCAACTCAACCGCCAGAACGTAAGGACCAAACAGGCTGATCCCAACCGCTTTAGCATCCACCATCTCACCGCTGATGCCCTGATCGTCCAAGCTGCGGATCGCAATAACCAGCACCACCAGCAAAACCAGTGACAACAGGCCAGGACCGATCCACACCGATGGCTTCAGCCACTCACGTTCCTGCTGCTGCACCGCGCCGCCGAGGTTCAGCATCATCACCACGAATACGAACAGCACCATGATGGCCCCGGCGTAAACGATGATTTCCAGCGCACCGGCAAAGTAGGCACCCAGTGAGAAAAAGACTGCCGAGATCGCCAATAATGAAACGATCAGATACAGCAGCGCATGTACAGGATTGGTATGCGAAATCACGCGAATTGTCGCGACAATCGCAATCAAACCTGCCAGATAAAAGGCAATTTCCATGCTTGCTCCTACGGCAACAGACCTTTGACGTCGATCGGTTTGGCTTCATTTTCGGCTTCGCCTTTGGCTTTGCCGTCAATTGCCATACCGGCCATCCGGTAGAAGTTATATTCCGGATATTTACCCGGCCCCGAGATCAACAGATCCTCTTTTTCGTACACTAAATCCTGGCGCTTGAACTCGCCCATTTCGAAATCCGGCGTGAGCTGGATAGCCGTGGTGGGGCAAGCTTCTTCGCACAGGCCGCAGAAGATGCAGCGTGAGAAGTTGACGCGGAAAAACTCTGGATACCAGCGGCCATCTTCCCGCTCTGCTTTTTGCAGCGAAATACAGCCGACCGGGCAAGCAACCGCACACAGGTTACAGGCCACGCAACGCTCTTCACCGTCAGGATCGCGCGTCAGCACGATGCGGCCACGATAGCGCGGCGGCAGGTAGACCGGCTCTTCTGGATACATTTGGGTTTCGCGTTTGGCGAAGGCATGCAGGCCAATCATCCAAAGACTGCGCACCTGGGTGCCGAAACCAACCAATAACTCTTTCAATGTCATGGTTTATTCACCCCTTATTGAGCGTTGTACAAAATGACCGCGGCGGTTGCCAGCAGGTTCAGCAGCGTCAACGGCAGGCAAACTTTCCAGCCAAATGACATCATCTGGTCATAACGCGGACGCGGCAACGACGCACGGATCAAAATGAACATCACCATGAAGAAGGCCGTTTTCAGAGCGAACCAGATGAATGGCGGCAAGAACGGGCCCTGCCAACCGCCGAAGAACAACGTCACAATCAGGGCAGACACGGTAACGATACCGATGTATTCCCCCACAAAGAACAGCCCGAACTTCATACCGGAATATTCAATGTGATAACCGTCAGCCAGTTCCTGCTCGGCTTCCGGCTGGTCAAACGGATGGCGGTGACATACCGCAACCCCGGCAATGGCGAAGGTCAGGAAACCAAAGAATTGCGGGATGATGTTCCAGACATGAGCCTGTGATTCGACGATCGCCTGCATATTGAATGAGTCAGCTTGCGCCACGACCCCCAACACCGATAAACCGAGGAACACTTCATAGCTCAGGGTCTGCGCAGAAGCACGCATCGCACCCAACAGCGAGTATTTGTTGTTGCTCGACCAGCCAGCGAACAGCACGGCGTACACCGCCAAGCCCGCCATCATCAGGAAGAACAGGATACCGATATTGAGGTCGGACACCGCCCAGGTCGGGCTGACTGGGACGATAGCAAAGGCCAGCAACAGAGAAGTAAAGGCGATCATCGGTGCCAGGGTAAAGATCACCCGGTCAGAGAAGGTCGGCACCCAGTCTTCTTTAAAGAACATTTTGATCATGTCGGCGACCAACTGCAGCGAACCGCCCCAGCCGACACGGTTTGGCCCGTAACGGTTCTGGAACAGCCCCAGCAGACGGCGTTCGCCGAAGCTCATGAAGGCCCCGCAGCTGACAACCACCAGCAGGATCGCCACCGCTTTCAAAATGGCGATCAGGATGTCGATCACCTCAGGCGTAAACCAGCTCATTGTGCTGCCTCCCGCAGATTTTCAACCGTTGCGCCCACCAACACCGGCGGGATCCCTGGCAAGCCGAGCGGCAAACCAACCTGGCCTGACGCCAGAGTTTCACTCAGGCGCACCGGCAAACGCAGCGTTTGGCCAGCACAGCTAAACTCCAGCCAGGCACCGGCATTCACACCAAGCTGGGCGGCATCGGCACTGTTGACCATCACGTAGGCCTGTGGCATCCGCTGCTGGATCACATCGGCACGCTGTGACATTTCGTCACTGCCAAACAGGTGGTAATACGGCGCAACACGCCAACCTTCGGCTTTAAATGCCGATGGGATTGAGGTGAAGTAACCCAGGTTACCCTCCCCCGCTTCGATCAACCGGATACCCGGATCGCCATGGCGCAGACTGCCCCCCACTTCGGCCTGGAACTTGTTCCATGCCTGCGGTGAGTTCCAACCGGGCGCCCAAGCGAATGGGATTTGCTGACGATCGGCCAGCGGACTGTTGTTCCCTTCCATCGAGAAGGCAAACATAGTGTCTTTATCCTGCGGCTGACGTGGCTCATGCACGCTGATATCAGCACGCATCGCGGTACGACCACTGTAACGATGCGGCGAACGCGCCAGTTTCTGCCCACGAATACGGAAGGTGGCATCTGGAGCGGCTTCGACAATCCCCTGCAACTGCGGCAACGCGGCCACACAGGCTTCGATCACGTCGTCCAACTGCGTCCAGTCAACCTGGCGGCTGGTGTAGGTGGAATGCAGCGAGTGCATCCAACGCCAGCTTTCCAGCATGATACTGTGGATATTCTTTTTGGCATCATCGTAATAAGCCGGGTCATACACCTGGAAGAAACGCTGTGCGCGGCCTTCCTGGTTGACTAACGTACCGTCGCTCTCAGCAAAACTGGCAGCAGACAGGATCAGGTTGGCTTTGTCCATGATGGCGGTGCGCTGATGGTCGGCAACAATCAGGTTGCTAGCCTTAGCCAGTGCCGCATCCACTTTCGCTGCTGGAGCATGACGGTAGAGATCGTTCTCCATCACGATGGCGGTATCGGCGCTGCCACTTTCCAACTGAGCCAGTGCCTCATCAAGAGAACCACCGCCGATCATCGCCAGCCCCATGCTGTTGGCGGCAGCGGCTACGAAGGTGATACCGACGTTGGCACCACGGCCTTTCAACGCTTTGGCGATGTTGGCTGCGGCTTCGATGATGGCATCACTGCCCGCATTGCTGCCGGTAATGATCAACGGCTTCTGCGCACCGGCCAACGCCTGCACGATCACATCAATTTTCTTGTTAAGGCCTGCGGCCAGATCGGTCACTGCCGGTGCGGACTCATCCAGCGCATGGGCAATAGCGAAGCCTAAACGCGCTTGCTCATCGACCGGTGCACGGTAGTTCCAGGCGGCGATATCATCCAGACGGGTATCATCAACGTTGGTGACAAACAGCGGATGTTTAGCATGCTGACCAATATTCTGCACCGCGGCGATCTGCCAGTCGGCAACGCGCTGTGCCGCCGCCATGGCGCGAGCTTTACCTTTCACCGCCTGACGCACCGACAGCGCGATACGCGCGCCGGTCTGGGTCAGATCTTCACCCAGCACCAACACCGCGTCGTAGCTTTCGATTTCACGCAAATTAGGCGTCGTCACACCGCTGTTTTTCAGCACGTTGAGCATCAGATTCAGGCGCTGTTGCTCAGCCTGATTGATGCCGGTATAGAAGTTTTCTGCCCCTACCAGTTCACGCAGCGCGAAGTTGCTTTCCAGGCTGGCACGCGGTGAGCCGATACCGATGGTTTTCTTCGCCTGACGCAGAATATCTGCCGCGCCCTGCATCGCCTGCTCTGCGTTCAGAGTGATCCAGTCGTTGCCACGTAGCTGTTGCGGCTGGCGCGGACGATCCTTCAGGTTGACATAGCCATAACCAAAGCGACCACGGTCACACAGGAAATAGTGGTTTACGCTGCCGTTGTAGCGGTTTTCGATACGGCGTAGCTCGCCATAGCGCTCACCCGGGCTGGTGTTACAGCCGACGCTGCACTGTTGGCAGATGCTCGGTGCAAACTGCATGTCCCACTTACGGTTGTAACGTTCTGAGTGCGTTTTGTCGGTGAAAACGCCGGTTGGGCACACTTCTACCAGGTTGCCGGAAAACTCGCTTTCCAGCGTGCCGCTTTCTGGCCGGCCAAAGTAGATGTTGTCGTGCGCACCATAGACACCCAAATCGGTACCGTCGGCATAATCTTTGTAGTAACGCACACAGCGATAACAGGCGATGCAACGGTTCATCTCATGAGAGATAAACGGCCCCAGATCCTGGTTGTTATGGGTACGCTTGGTGAAGCGGTATCTACGGAAGCTGTGGCCGGTCATTACTGTCATATCCTGCAGGTGACAGTTACCGCCCTCTTCACATACTGGACAATCGTGCGGGTGATTGGTCATCAACCATTCGACCACGCTTTCACGGAACTGCTTGGCTTCAGCATCATCGATGGAAATGAAAGTTCCATCGGATGCCGGTGTCATACAAGACATCACCAAACGGCCACGCGTATCGTCCGCGTTTTGGTATTGCTTTACCGCACATTGGCGGCAAGCGCCGACGCTTCCCAGCGCCGGATGCCAGCAAAAGTAAGGAATATCGAGCCCGAGGGAGAGACACGCCTGTAACAGGTTGTCGGCTCCATCTACGTCGTATTCTTTGCCGTCTACATGAATCGTAGCCATAGTCAGCATGCTTCCAAGTGGCCTGCTTTAAAGCAGGCGTTAATCAAAAATTCTGTATGCCCTGCGTCTTTTGCCCTGCAGCGTTGTTGGCTGCTCGTGCTCACCCCAGTCACTTACCTGAGTAAGTTCCTGGGGATTCACCCGCTTGCCGCCTAGCTGCAAGACAAAATACTTTGGGTATAACAACGGCTACCAGCGCTGTTTCAACAAGTTGTTTGGCTGAATACCACCAATAGCCTGGATATTGCCCAAATACTGCGGGGCAATGCCGGCTTCAAACTCGTCACGGAAATATTTAATCGCGCTTTGCAGTGGCTCTACGGCACCTGGCGCATGGGCGCAGAAGGTTTTACCTGGGCCGAGGGAACGGCACAGTTGCTCAAGGGTTTCGATATCCCCCGGCTGACCTTGGCCATTTTCCAAAGCACGCAGGATCTTCACGCTCCACGGCAGGCCATCGCGGCACGGCGTACACCAGCCACAGGATTCACGGGCAAAGAACTCTTCCAGGTTACGCACCAGCGAAACCATGCCGATTTCGTGATCTACCGCCATCGCCAGCGCCGTACCCAAACGGCTACCGGCTTTGCCGATATGCTCAAAGTCCATCGGCAGATCCAGATGATCGGCGGTCAGGAAGTCGGTTCCGGCACCGCCCGGCTGCCAGGCTTTGAATTTCAGGCCATCGCGCATGCCACCGGCGTAATCTTCCAGAATTTCACGCGCGGTGGTGCCAAACGGCAGTTCCCAAACGCCTGGGTTTTTCACCCGGCCGGAGAAGCCCATCAGTTTGGTACCGGCATCGTTACTCTTACCGGCGGAAATCCCTTTGTACCAGTCAACGCCGTGCTCAAGAATAGCAGGCACGTTGCACAGGGTTTCGACGTTGTTTACGCAGGTCGGCTTGCCCCAGGCACCGGCAGACGCCGGGAAAGGAGGCTTGGAGCGCGGGTTGGCGCGGCGGCCTTCCAGCGAGTTAATCAGTGCGGTTTCTTCACCGCAGATATAACGGCCAGCGCCAGTGTGGACGATCAGTTCAAAATCGAAGCCGCTGCCCAGGATATTTTTACCCAACAGGCCCGCTTCGGTTGCCTCAGCAATTGCACGGCGCAGATGCACGGCCGCTTCAATATATTCGCCACGCAGGAAGATGTAACCGCGATAGGCTTTCAGCGCGAATGCCGAGATCAACATGCCTTCCACCAGCAGGTGTGGCAGTTGTTCCATCAGCAAACGGTCTTTGTAAGTGCCTGGCTCCATTTCATCGGCGTTACACAGCAGGTAACGGATGTTCATGGATTCGTCTTTCGGCATCAGGCTCCACTTCAAACCGGTGGAGAAACCTGCGCCGCCACGGCCTTTCAGCCCGGCGTCTTTCACCAGATTGACGATCTCGTCAGGTGCCAAGCCTTTAAGGGCTTTTTCAGCGCCCGCGTAACCGTTTTTGCTACGATACTCATCCAGCCAGACCGGCTGTTGGTCATCACGCAGCCGCCAGGTGAGCGGGTGCATTTCGGCAGTACGTTTGATATCTATCATCATTTATACCGCTCCAGCAATTCGACCGCATTTTCCGGCGTCAGATGAGCGTGAGTATCCTCATCGATCATCATACTCGGGCCCTTGTCGCAGTTACCCAAGCAGCAGGTCGGCAGCAGCGTAAAACGGCCATCGAAGGTGGTTTGCCCCGGCTTGATGTTGAGTTTGTTCTCCAGTGCCGCCTGAATACCCTGATAACCGTTGATGTGACACACTACGCTGTCACAATAGCGGATGATGTGGCGCCCAACCGGCTGGCGGAAAATCTGGCTGTAGAACGTGGCCACGCCTTCTACGTCGCTGGCAGGAATGCCCAGCACTTCAGCGATGGCATAAATCGCCCCATCGGGAACCCAGCCACGCTGCTTCTGCACAATTTTCAGTGCTTCAATAGAGGCGGCACGAGGATCCTCGTAATGGTGCTTTTCGTGCTCGATCGCATCACGCTCTTGCGCGCTCAGCACAAATGCATCAGCACCGTTTTGGGGAGCGGCTGCATTAATCGGCTCAAGTGCATCGTTATGATCATGCATAGTTAGCGGTCCACATCTGACATTACAAAATCGATACTACCCAGATAGACGATCAGGTCGGAGACCAGGCTGCCACGGATTACCGCAGGGATTTGCTGCAAGTGAGCAAAGCTTGGCGTACGTACCCGGGTGCGATAACTCATGGTGCTGCCGTCGCTGGTCAGGTAGTAGCTGTTGATCCCTTTCGTGGCTTCAATCATCTGGAATGATTCATTGGCTGGCATCACCGGGCCCCAGGAAACCTGCAGGAAGTGGGTGATCAGCGTTTCAATATGCTGCAGCGTGCGCTCTTTTGGCGGCGGCGTAGTCAGCGGGTGATCGGCCTTGAACGGGCCTTCCGGCATATTGTTCAGGCATTGCTCAAGAATACGCAGGCTCTGGCGCAGCTCTTCCACTTTCAGCATTACGCGGGTGTAACAGTCGCTGTTGCCGTCGCCGACTGGGACTTCGAAATCGAAGTTTTCGTAACCGGAATAAGGACGCCATTTACGCACGTCAAACTCGATACCGGTAGCACGCAGGCCCGCGCCGGTAACACCCCAATCCAGCGCCTCTTTGGCGTTGTAAGAAGCAACACCAACAGAACGACCTTTCAGAATGCTGTTTTTCAGCGCGGCTTTGACGTAAGAATCAAGACGCTTCGGCATCCAATCGAGGAAATCACGCAGCAGGCGATCCCAGCCGCGCGGCAGATCATGCGCGACACCGCCAATACGGAACCAGGCCGGGTGCATACGGAAACCGGTAATCGCTTCCACCAGATCGTACACTTTCTGACGATCGGTAAAGGCGAAGAACACCGGGGTCATCGCGCCCACGTCCTGAATAAAGGTACTGATGTACAGCAGATGACTGTTGATGCGGAACAGTTCAGAAAGCATTACGCGGATGGTGTTGACACGATCCGGCACCACGATCCCAGCCAGTTTTTCCACTGCCAGCACGTAAGGCATTTCGTTCACGCAGCCGCCGAGATACTCGATACGGTCAGTGTACGGAATGTAGCTGTGCCAAGACTGGCGTTCGCCCATCTTCTCGGCACCGCGGTGGTGATAACCCACGTCTGGCACGCAGTCGACGATCTCTTCGCCGTCCAGTTGCAAAATAATACGGAATGCGCCGTGTGAAGAGGGGTGGTTGGGGCCGAGGTTAAGGAACATGAAGTCCTCGTTCTCGGTGCCACGTTTCATGCCCCAATCTTCCGGCTTGAACTTCAGCGATTCCATCTCCAGATCTTCTTTCTGTTTGGTCAACACAAAGGGATCGAACTCGGTGGCGCGCGCCGGATAGTCTTTACGCAGTGGGTGGCCTTCCCAACTCTGCGGCATCATGATGCGCGTCAGGTGCGGATGACCGTCGAAGGTAATACCGAACATTTCCCAGGTTTCGCGCTCATACCAGTTGGCATTCGGGAACACTTTGGTCGCTGTGGGCACGTGCAGGTCTTTTTCAGACAGCGCCACTTTCAGCATGATGTCACGGTTACGTTCGATAGAAATCAGATGATAGAAAACGGAGAAATCTGCAGCAGGCAGGCCCTGGCGGTGAGTACGAAGACGTTCGTCAACACCATGCAGATCGAACAGCATCACATAAGGCTTCGGCTGTTTCTTCAGGAATGTCATGACTTCCAGTAACTGGCCAGGCTTGACCCATACCACGGGCATTCCGGTACGGGTGGGCTGAACAGTAAAGGCTTCCGGCCCAAAACGGTTGCGCAGTTCGCCAATCACCGGATCGTCAAGATGGTCACGGGTGTGCCAAGCAGGCTGGGCGTCGGGCGTCGTTAAATCTGTCATAATTTTTTCACCACATTAAATGGTCGTTTTTACCGCAAGCTTAACTACTCTTTGTTACCACACCTATGCAGCAAGATTAGCGCTTATCAGCAATCTTAAATCTCGTCAGGCGATCGCAGGTTGGTCACCGCGATACGCTCGGCGTGCTTACGCTCTTTTTCAGACTGCATATTGGCGCGGTAAACGCCCTGATCGCCAACAACCCACGACAGCGGGCGGCGTTCTTTACCAATAGATTCCTGCAGCAGCAATAACGCCTGCATGTAGGCTTCCGGGCGTGGTGGACAGCCTGGGATATACACATCAACCGGCAGGAATTTATCAACGCCCTGCACCACGGAATAGATATCGTACATACCGCCGGAGTTGGCACAGGCGCCCATCGAGATCACCCACTTAGGCTCCAGCATCTGTTCGTACAGGCGCTGAATAACCGGGGCCATCTTGGTGAAGCAGGTACCGGCAACCACCATGAAATCCGCCTGGCGAGGAGAAGCACGTAAGACTTCTGCACCGAAGCGCGCCACATCATGCACGGCGGTAAACGAGGTCACCATTTCCACATAACAGCATGAAAGACCGAAATTGTACGGCCAAAGAGAGTTTTTACGCCCCCAGTTCACCATGTCATGCAAAGCATGTTCAAGTTTACCCATGTAAACCGTCCGGTGAACCTGCTGCTCAAGGGGATCGCCAACGATCTCCTGTTTTTGCAGGGGATAACGGTCATTCTCACCGTTCGGGTCTATGCGGGTGAGCGTATAGTCCATCTTAATGCCTCGCTGTTACTGCGGATGACTGTTGCTAGCGTTCTTGATTGTGCTTGGTTTGCTCAGGCGCTTGGAACGCACCGGAGTCCAATCCAATGCGCCGATACGCACCAGATAAACCAAACCAACCAGTAACACCACAATGAAAATGGCGGCTTCGATAAAGCCTACCCAACCGCTCTCACGAATGGAGACCGACCAGGCAAACAGGTACAAGGCTTCAACATCGAAAATAACGAAGAACATGGCGACCAGGTAGAACTTGGCGGAAAGACGCATACGCGCCGAACCCACCGAGTCGATCCCGGACTCATAAGGGGTGTTTTTAGCGCGCGCCTGGGCTCTCCCGCCCAAGAAAAACGCACCCAGCAGCATGAGGCCGCAAAGCCCGATTGCCATGACAAGAAATACGGCGAACGCCCAGTGATGAGCGATAACTTCAGTGGTTGTTGACATACTCTATGCTTACTCATCAAAAGTGGCGTCGATCGTTCTGCTCTTGTTACTGGCAGTTAGTGCACCACATCGATTTAAGGGAAGGATAAATGACCACACAAACACACTGCTTTTACAGAGAGTTAGGCAGTATTTTTACTGTGGGCTTTTTACTCCTTTCTATAACCTTTTGTCAACTTCGACAAAAGAATCTACACATTAGTTTACATACACACCATTTGATTAACATATGATGCGCTAGCTTAGGCTAAATCGTGTCAGTTAATTGCCGTGTAGAAACAGATAGATATAAACCAACATGTATATTTCAGTTTTACTATACCATTCTCTCAGGATTTCCCTGTTGTTCCACTCACTACCTAGGGGTATTTTTTTGATCCAAGACACGTTTCAGACAGAAAACTTCAAAAAAAGTGTGGCACTTTAACAATTTTTATCAATTTCAACTAAAAAATGACCGCACTAAAGTATCAAAACGTCTCCGTGAACTCCAGAGTTTTACCCCCTTGTTATTTCTGTATAAAAAAAATACAAAAAGAGTTTATTGCTATCCAGACCCAGTCAGCCATCCAAGGACAGTTGAAGAAATAACGCTTTCACTCAATAAATGGGGGAAACTGGATATAAATCGTTATCTCACCCATTCCCTAGTAAAAAAAACCTCCGCCGAAGCAGAGGTTTTCTCATCAAACAACCCGCTTAATGGTTACTCCTCTTCACCGTCAGCCAGGCAGGAGTCATCTACCACAACAGACTCCCCGCTGAAATGATAAGTTTCATTACCATTTTGTACCGCGCTGAAAATCGCCATTGCCAGCTCGTTTTCACATTTCATATCTTTACACAAGGCATATTGGGTATCAGGAAGATGCGGTAAACCTTCTGTCGCCCCCAGCACCCTCAGATCCGGGCTCATCATCTCGATAGGCCGCGCGGTAATCCCCAATCCGGCTTTGCACGCCGCCCGCACCGCAGATAACGTTGATGCCACATAGGCAATGCGCCAAGGAATACCGGCAGCATCCAGATGTTTGATCGCCATTGCACGGAATGGGCTGGGTTCATCCAGCACCACCAGCGGAATGGGTTCGCCTGCCTGGAAATAGTAGTCCGCCGCGCAATACCACAGCGTAGGTGACGTACGCAGGACAATATGAGGATGTCCTTCAGTATCCACAGTGGTGATAGCCAAATCCACTTCACCGTTTTTCAGCATGTCGATCATGAACGGGCTACGTTTTACCCGTACATCAATGGCCAGCTTGGGATAAACCGACGTCACTCGATTGAGCAGGAAAGGGAGGATGGTATCCGCAGTATCATCAGAAGCGCCGATCGTCAGGGTTCCTTTGATATTGTTATACATCAATGAGGTACAGGCTTCATCGTTAAAACGCAGGATTTTCCTGGCATAACTGAGAAGCTGAATACCGTGTTCCGTTAATAACTTATTGCGCCCATGGCGAGCAAATAACTCTTTGCCGACCAATTGCTCTAACCGCTGCATTTGTTGACTGACTGCTGACTGAGTACGACAAACGGCGACTGCAGCCGCCGCAAAAGTATTCAAATCAGCAACAGCAACAAAGGTTCTTAGCAGATCGAGGTCGAGATTAAGTATCGGACGATTTGCATTTATCATAGTGTTTTCTTCACTTTTTAAATTCTAATTTACAAACTACCCTGGTGTATTTCTAAGGCACTGCTAAAAAGGGCAAGCGCCAGACATGACAGTACCCCACTCATTAGATGAGGGCAAAAAAATTACTTATATTTCGTTATCTCTATCGCTTTTTATCCACGATCTATCGCAATAGCTTATTGATACAAGGCAAAGTTACGACGAAAAGTGCTTAGGCACAGAATAACTGATAGTTAACCACATCCAAACCATCGTCCTTCCTCACCGATCGTGCAGAGCTAGACGGGCCAGACCGCAGGGTCCTATTGCTACTTTTCGTTCAATAGATAAATATCTTTTTGTGTATCATTGGGTTCATTTACTCACGAATTTAATCAATTCAATTAGTAAGGGCTTTTATTATTAAATTATCTACGATTTTACTTAAAAAACTCTTAAGTTAATTACTGAAGTTCCTCTAATACAATTTTACTTTACTAAGAAGTGTCGTATTACTAACCACTACCAGCCATAAGATAATTCTCTCATTATCATTTTTTTACAATTTTAGTTGTATTCTACGTCCTAACATGTATGCGCAATGTACGCACCAAGAGAAACATGTGGCAGAGAACTTTTACATCAACACACTTTAATTCAAACAAAAACGCCTAAAAAAAGCCATAAAAAAGAATTTAATTCTTACATATGGATTATAACAGACGCATCATCGCTTAAATCATCGATTTAGCCGATCGTTTGCACCAAAGGCGCGCACAACCCTTCAAAATCAGGAGCACCAGGAGTACATTGGGCGGGTTGCGGTGTTCCACGGTAGGATCATCCCCCATCCCAGCAAAAGGCTCAACTTTCTATGTCCCCCATTGAGAAATCCAGCAAACTGGACAACGTCTGCTATGACATTCGTGGCCCGGTGCTCAAAGAAGCTAAACGTCTTGAAGAAGAAGGCAACAAAGTCCTTAAATTGAACATCGGCAACCCTGCGCCGTTTGGTTTTGATGCCCCTGATGAAATTCTCGTCGATGTGATCCGCAACCTCCCTACGGCACAGGGCTATTGCGACTCCAAAGGGCTCTTCTCGGCGCGTAAGGCGATCATGCAGCACTATCAGGCACGTAACATGCGTGATGTGACCGTTGAGGATATCTACATTGGTAACGGTGTCTCTGAGCTGATCGTGCAATCCATGCAGGCGCTGCTTAACATTGGTGACGAAATGCTGGTGCCAGCCCCCGACTACCCGTTGTGGACGGCGGCGGTATCGCTCTCCAGCGGTAAAGCGGTGCACTATATCTGCGACGAAGAATCCGGCTGGTTCCCGGATCTGGATGATATCCGCAGCAAAATCACCCCGCGCACCCGCGGTATTGTGATCATCAACCCCAACAATCCAACCGGCGCGGTCTACAGCAAAGAGTTGCTGGAGCAGATCGTCGAGATCGCCCGTCAGCACGACCTGATCATCTTCGCCGATGAAATTTACGACAAGATCCTTTACGACGATGCCGAGCATCACTCCATTGCCGCACTGGCCCCAGATCTGCTGACGGTCACCTTTAACGGTTTATCCAAAACCTATCGCGTTGCCGGTTTCCGCCAAGGCTGGATGGTGCTTAACGGGCCGAAGAAACACGCCAAAGGTTATATCGAAGGGCTGGAGATGCTGGCATCGATGCGCCTTTGTGCCAACGTGCCAATGCAACATGCGATCCAGACTGCCCTTGGCGGTTATCAGAGCATCAGCGAATTTATTCAACCCGGCGGGCGTTTGTATGAACAACGCAACCGCACCTGGGAATTGCTGAATGATATTCCAGGCGTTTCCTGCGTTAAGCCCCAGGGCGCGCTGTATATGTTCCCGCGTATTGATGCTAAGCGCTTTAATATCCGTGATGACCAGAAAATGGTGCTGGACCTGCTGTTGCAGGAAAAAGTCCTGCTGGTACAAGGTAGCGCATTCAACTGGCCTTACCCTGACCACGTACGTATCGTAACTTTGCCGCGAGTCGATGAGTTGGAAATGGCCGTCGGTAAACTGGGTCGTTTCCTCGAAACCTACCATCAGTAATTTTTATGGGCGCAGTTTGCTGGCTGCGCCCACACCGCACAACTGGGTTTGCATAACCTGCCGCCACTGCTCACAATAACCGCCTCACTTGCCGTTGTATAAAGAGAGCACCATGAGCCAGAGCCATTTCTTTGCCCACCTTTCCCGTTTGAAACTGATTAGTCGCTGGCCGCTGATGCGCAACGTACGTACCGAAAACGTTTCCGAGCACAGCCTGCAAGTCGCGTTTGTCGCCCATGCGCTGGCGGTGATCAAGAACCGCAAATTTAACGGTAACCTGAACGCCGAGCGCGTGGCGCTGTTGGCGATGTACCACGATGCCAGTGAAGTGTTGACCGGCGATATGCCCACGCCCATCAAGTATTACAATCCGCAGATTGCCTACGAATACAAAAAAATCGAAAAAATCGCGCAACAAAAACTGCTGGAGATGATTCCAAAAGAATTACAGAACGATTTCCGCTCGATTCTTGATGAACACTATTACACTGAGGATGAGAAATTGCTGGTAAAACAGGCTGACGCCCTCTGTGCTTACCTGAAATGCCTGGAAGAGTTGTCTGCCGGAAATAACGAATTTACGTTAGCTAAAGCACGCTTGGAGAAAACACTGCAACTGCGCCAAAGCCCGGAAATGGAATATTTCATGGCGGTATTTATCCCGAGCTTTAGCCTGTCGCTGGATGAGATCAGTAGCGATTCCCCACTGTAATAACCCCCATAGGCCCGAAAACCGGGCCTAAAACGCATACAGCCACGGCACCACCACCACGCTGACGATCATCACCAACACCGTGAACGGCACGCCGATGCGCACAAAATCGCCAAACTTGTAATTCCCTGGCCCCAATACCAGGGTATTCACCGGTGATGACACCGGCGTCATAAAAGCAGCCGAAGCCGCAATGGCAATAATCATGGCAAACGGATAAGGCGAAACTCCCATCTTATGCGCCGCCGCAATGGCGATAGGTGCCATCAATACCGCCGTGGCGGTATTGGAGATAAACAGCCCGATGGAGGCGCAAAGTACAAACAGGCACACCAGCATCACACGCGGGCCGGCTTCACCGGCGATATCCATCAGCCCTTGCACGATCAAATCCACACCGCCGGTTTTCTGCAATGCCTGGGCAAAGGGCATCATGCCGACGATCAAAATAATACTTGGCCAATGGATCGCTTTATAAGCGCTTTCCATATTAATGCAGCGGAAACGGCCCATCAGCAGGCAGGCAATCAGTGCGGCGATAGGGTTAGGGATCTCATCGGTCAACATCATCGCCACCATCAGTGCCAGGCAGAACAGGGCATGCGGTGCCTGGGTGATGGCAGGTGCCACCTCATCCACCTCTGCGGGCAGATTCAGCACGATAAAGTCATGGGTTTTGGCCTGTAATTGACGGATCGCTTTCCAGTCACCGATCACCAGCAGGATATCCCCCAACGTCAGTGGCTCATCAACCAGTTTACCTTCCAGCGTTTTGCCGTTGCGGCGAATACCGACCACGTTCAGATCGTAACGGCTACGGAAAGCCGCATCGCGCACGCATTTCCCCAACAAGGCTGAATCAGGAATGAGCGACACTTCTGCCATCCCCACGTTGCGCGCTTGTTCAGAAAAATACTCACCGCGCAGGATCATCGGCTCCAATAGCTGTTCACTGCAAAACTGGCGTAGATCGATGTCGCAATCCGACATATCAATCAGCAGCACATCCCCTTCACGCAGTTCCGTGCTGCCGAAAGCGCTGATCATCACACGCCGAAAGCGTTTCCAACGCTCTATGCCGATAACGTTGGCACCATAGCGGGCACGCAAATGCAGTTCATCCAGAGAGCGGCCAATCAGAGGTGAACTACTGCGAACAGCCAAGCGACGCGCCCGTCCGGTCAATTTATAGTCACGAATCAGATCGCGAAACGTCCGGCGCTGCCAGGTAACCTTGGTGTTTTTCGCACCTCCGCTATTACCAAGCCAACGGCGGGCGATCAGCATATAGCCCACCCCCAGCAGTAACACGATCAGGCCGATTGGCGTCACACCGAAGAAACTGAAACCGGCAAGCCCCTCACGCACCAATTCGCTGTTGACCACCATATTCGGCGGCGTGGCCACCAGCGTCATCATGCCGCTGATCAGCCCTGCAAAACTTAACGGCATCATCAGCCGCCCCGGTGAGATCTTCATCCGTACCGCCACGCTGAGTACTACCGGGATGAAGATCGCCACTACCCCGGTCGAACTCATAAATGCACCCAGCCCAGCCACGGTGAACATCAACAGTGCCAGCATTTTGGTTTCACTGCTGCCCGCCACTTTCACCAACCAATCGCCGACCTGATAAGCCACACCGGTGCGCACCAAGCCTTCACCGATCACAAACAGGGCAGCGATCAAAATCACGTTCGGATCGCTAAAACCGGCCGTCGCCTCTTGCAGAGTCAGGGTGCCACTCAACACAAACGCGATGATCACCAACAAAGCCACCACGTCCATGCGCAGCTTGTTGGTCGTAAACAGCACAATGGCTATCAACAATAAAATCAAAACCCAGAGTAATTCGCTGTTCAAAACGGCCTCATCCTACAGTGATCCAGGGCTTAAAAATTAGCATAAAAAAACCCCACAGATGCGGGGTCTAATCAATTTGAGGTAAAAAAATACAGATTAAGCAATAAGTTCGATGCTTGCACCCTGCGGCACCTTCTCAACCTTAATCTGAGTCAGTGAAGAGAGTATCAGATCCACCTGGTCAAGTTTCGGTGCTTGTGCCGGTACATTAACCGCAATCACCTGGCACCCCGCAGCCAAGCCGGAAAGGATCCCGGCGGGCGCATCCTCTACCACCACACAAGCCTGCGGAGCCAGGCCCAAACGTTCGGCCCCCAGCAGATAAGCATCCGGCTGAGGTTTGCCCTGTTTCACCAGTTCTGCGGTGATAAACACTTCTGGCTGCGGCAAACCGCCGGCCTTACGCCGTGCGCTGGCGACCGGGATCGAACCCGAAGTGACTATCGCCCAGGGAATACTCAGTGCATTAAGCCGCTCCAACAGCGCCACGGCACCGGGCAGTGCGCTGACGCCATCGGTATCCTGCGCCTCCATCTGCTCCAGTAAATCAAACTCATGCTGGATCGCCGCTTCTGTCGCCCCTGGCATAAAATGGCGCAGCGAGGTAATTGCCTGTTTACCGTGAATAAACGCCAACACCTCCTGAGGGCTGATACCGTGGCGCTCAGCCCAGTGAGTCCAGGCGCGTTCCACTGCGGGCAATGAATCTACTAACGTTCCATCAAGGTCGAACAAAAAACCCTTACATTCCACAGAAAACCTCTTCTCTCTCCGTTATCTTTCACACTGCAAATCATCAGGCATTAATGACTTGCGCAATCTCAACGGCGCTCAAATGGTATTGACGTGGGCATGACAGCCAGATTGCCAACATGCGCTGATACTTTTCCCACATTTTAGTTTGGGCATTAAAGCCGTGGCTGCCGGAGTCGAAATGAGTATACCGCCCTTCCGTGCTGACCAGGAAACGCACATAGCTCAGATAACGCGCTTCAGTTGCCGCATCAAAGCCGAGGAAGGCCAAGCGACGAGCGTCAAGCCCTTGCCGATCCTTGAGATTTTCCCAGGACACCTGCAGCGCATGATGCATTTCCATAATGTTGATGATGGTGCGGCAGACTTCCTCGCTCATCTCACCAAAGTCACGATCAAGCTCACGCATCTGCAAGCCGAAACCACGTTCGATAATGGTCTGCAAACGGCGATAACGATCCGCATTGTCCGGATCGAGCAGCGTCATCATTTTGTACTGATTCGACAGGATCAAACGTTGAGCATTAGTCATTTCCATTTCACGTTCCTCAGTTCTGCAAATTGGCGAGAGCATCGCATGACTTCGTTATGGCGTGGAACCACAACTCGCACCTTCTTTGATTTGAACCGGGGTTATCGCGGAGATGGACTTTATCCCTACCGGGCTTCAAAAGCCCGGTAGCGTGAAAACAGAGGGATCAGAGATCGTCGAGGAAGGTTTTATCCAGTTGCTTGAATGCACGCTTCAACACATCAGCCAACGCTTGATAGGTCGGCGTTCCTTCAACCGGGGCTAACGTCTGCCCGGCTTCTGCCAGTTTATTACGCACCTCATGAAACCACTGTAACAAGGTGGGTGGCAGCGGCGTGATCGAACGGCGCCCCAACCACCACAGGCCCTGCATCGGCATGCTGCAAGCAAACAGCGCTGTTGCAATGGCCGGGCCGAGTTGACCGCCAAGGGCAATTTGCCAGGCCAGGGTAAAGATCGCCAGCGGCGGCATAAAACGAATCGCAAAACGGGTGGCACGCGCAATGCGATTTTCTGGGAACACCGGTGCCAGCCGTTTTTCTGCCGGCCAGGTTTTCATGTAATGCTGCCCACGCTGGAATATCTGGAACCAACTCACGGAACCGGATGGCTTGCTCGTCATTGCTTACCTCAACTTCACGTATAAAAAATGAAATATTTTCACAAACACACCAACAAAAAAGTTGAAGCTTTAAATTTATTTTGTGTTTGCGACGGGCTATCGGTATCCTAAGCCGGCCTTTTGGCCGGTAGAAGATGACACCAAATCTGTCAACTTTTCGCCCATTTAAAAGCAAGATTACTTAAACCGCGGAGAAATCATCGGTTTTTTTATCATCATGTGTTTTTTGTAACTGACATGATGCTAATCATAAATGTCAACGTCATTATGCGCTACGCTTGATGTCTGTTTGACAATTTATTCACCACGTGTTCTGGGTTCACTAACAACACGAACTATAAGTAGGTACTTCCATGTCGAGTAAGCTAGTACTGGTTCTTAACTGCGGCAGTTCTTCCCTGAAATTCGCTATCATTGATGCAGCCAACGGTGAAGAATATCTTTCTGGTCTTGCCGAATGTTTCCACCTTCCAGAAGCCCGCATCAAATGGAAAATGGACGGCGGTAAACAAGAAGCAGCACTGGGTGCTGGTGCAGCACACAGCGAAGCGCTGAACTTCATTGTTAATACTATTCTGGCACAAAAACCAGAGCTTTCTGCACAGTTGACCGCTATCGGCCACCGTATCGTGCACGGCGGCGAGAAGTTCACTGCTTCTGCCGTGATCAACGACGAAGTCCTGCAGGGTATCAAAGATTCCGTTCCCTTTGCACCACTGCATAACCCAGCTCACCTGATTGGTATCGCTGAAGCATTGAAATCCTTCCCGAATCTGGCTGATAAAAACGTGGCAGTGTTCGACACGGCGTTCCACCAGACCATGCCGGAAGAGTCTTACCTCTACGCCCTGCCGTACAGCCTGTACCGTGACCACGGCGTTCGCCGCTATGGCGCACACGGCACCAGCCACTTCTATGTAACGCAAGAAGCGGCGAAGATGCTGAACAAGCCGGTTGATGAAGTGAACGTTATTACCTGCCATCTGGGTAACGGCGGTTCCGTCAGCGCAGTACGCAACGGTAAATGTGTTGATACGTCTATGGGCCTGACCCCGCTGGAAGGCCTGGTCATGGGCACCCGCAGCGGTGACATCGATCCAGCGATCATTTTCCATCTGCATGACTCTCTGGGCATGAGCGTTGATCAGATCAACAAGATGCTGACCAAAGAATCCGGCCTGCTGGGCCTGACCGAAGTCACCAGCGACTGCCGCTACGTTGAAGACAACTACGCCACCAAAGCCGACGCCAAACGTGCCATGGACGTGTTCTGCCATCGTCTGGCCAAATACATCGGTGCCTACAGCGCGCTGATGGATGGCCGCCTGGATGCAGTGATCTTCACCGGTGGCATCGGTGAAAACGCCGCAATGGTGCGTGAGTTGACTCTGGATAAACTGGGCCTGCTGGGCTTTGAGATCGACCACGAACGTAACCTGGCCGCCCGCTTCGGCAAATCCGGCAACATCACCAAAGATGGCAGCCGCCTGGCGCTGGTGATCCCAACCAACGAAGAGTTGGTTATCGCGCAGGACGCTGCCCGCCTGACCGCTTAATGCTCCCAACACCGTCAGCCCAGGCTGGCGGTGTTGTTTCAGAGCCAAGATGTGCCTGCGCGTTTACCGCAGACTGAAAAAACCGTGAAGAGGACTATTCTGTGTCACGTACAATTATGTTGATCCCCACCGGCACCAGCGTTGGCTTGACCAGCGTCAGCTTGGGTGTCATTCGCTCCATGGAGCAAAAAGGCGTTCGTTTGAGCGTGTTCAAACCGATCGCCCAACCGCGTACCGGCGGTGATACCCTCGACCAGACCACCACCATCATTCGCAGCAACTCCACCATCCCGACCGCCGAACCGCTGCGCATGAGCTACGTTGAGGGCCTGCTGAGCTCCAACCAGCAAGACGTGCTGATGGAAGAGATCGTGGCGCGTTACCACGAAAACACCAAAGACGCGGAAGTGGTGCTGATCGAAGGTTTGGTGCCCACCCGCAAGCACCAGTTTGCCAGCGCGCTGAACTTTGAAATCGCCAAAACCCTGAACGCAGAAATCGTCTTCGTTCTGGCGCTGGGCAACGATTCCCCGGCACAGCTGAAAGAGCGTATCGAACTGGCTCGCAGCAGCTTCGGCGGCAGCAAAAACAAGAACATTACCGGCGTGATCATCAATAAACTGAATGCTCCGGTTGACGATCAGGGCCGCACCCGTCCGGATCTGTCGGAAATCTTTGATGACTCCACCAAGGCCAGCGTTGCCAACGTCGATCCTGCACATCTGTTTGCCAACAGCCCGCTGCCGGTTCTGGGTTGTATCCCCTGGAGCTTCGATCTGATCGCGACCCGAGCCATTGACATGGCCCGCCACCTGAAAGCGCGCGTGATCAACGAAGGCGATATCATGACCCGCCGGGTGAAGTCCGTGACCTTCTGCGCACGCAGTATTCCGCATATGCTGGAACACTTCCGCCCGGGCTCGCTGCTGGTGACTTCCGCAGACCGTCCTGATGTCCTGGTCTCTGCCTGCCTGGCAGCGATGAACGGTGTAGAAATTGGTGCCCTGCTGCTGACCGGCGGCTACGAAATTGATGGTTCTATCAAGAAGCTCTGCGAACGTGCCTTCCAAACCGGCCTGCCGGTGTTTATGGTCGACACTAACACCTGGCAGACCTCGCTGAGCCTACAGAGCTTCAACCTGGAAGTGCCCTCAGATGACCACCAGCGTATCGAACAGGTGCAGAACTACGTGGCAAGCCACATCAACACCGAGTGGATCGAATCACTGACGGCCACGTCTGAGCGTTCACGTCGTCTGTCGCCACCGGCATTCCGCTACGAGTTGACCGAACTGGCACGTAAAGCGGGCAAGCGCATTGTGCTGCCGGAAGGTGATGAGCCACGCACCGTGAAAGCGGCAGCGATCTGTGCTGAACGCGGCATCGCTGAATGCGTATTGCTGGGTAACCCGGACGAGATCAAGCGCGTAGCGGCTGCGCAAGGCGTTGAACTGGGCAAAGGCATTGAGATCGTCGATCCGGTTGCCGTACGTGAAAAATACGTGCCACGCCTGGTGGAACTGCGTAAGAGCAAGGGTATGACCGAAGTGGTTGCCCGTGAACAGTTGGAAGACAACGTGGTTCTCGGCACCCTGATGCTGGAAAAAGGCGAAGTTGACGGCCTGGTCTCCGGTGCGGTTCACACGACTGCCAATACCATCCGCCCACCGTTGCAGTTGATCAAAACCGCACCGGGCAGTTCGCTGGTCTCTTCCGTGTTCTTCATGCTGTTGCCGGATCAGGTTCTGGTCTACGGTGACTGTGCGATCAACCCAGATCCCACCGCTGAACAACTTGCTGAAATCGCTATCCAGTCTGCCGACTCCGCAGCCGCATTTGGCATCGAACCGCGAGTGGCGATGATCTCTTACTCCACCGGTAATTCCGGTGCAGGTAGCGACGTGGAGAAAGTGCGTGAGGCGACCCGTCTGGCACAGGAAAAACGCCCAGATCTGATCATCGATGGCCCACTGCAATACGATGCGGCGATCATGGCTGACGTTGCCAAGTCCAAAGCGCCTAACTCACCAGTGGCGGGTAAAGCCACCGTGTTTATCTTCCCAGATCTGAACACCGGTAACACCACCTATAAAGCAGTACAGCGTTCTGCTGATCTGGTGTCTATCGGACCAATGCTGCAAGGTATGCGCAAGCCGGTAAACGACCTGTCACGTGGCGCACTGGTAGACGATATCGTCTACACCGTAGCGCTGACGGCGATTCAGTCTGCTCAGGCCGATGCTCTGGCTGAGCAAGCCTGACAGCTGTTACTGCACGCTGAAGCCTATCATCCCGATAGGCTTCTCATCTTCAGAGT
>NZ_JBXUGP010000042.1:0-32477 GCF_057180605.1 Serratia sp. HNCC26DJ206 | reverse complement strand
CTCGTTGACCAAGAACCCGAACCTGCTGAAATTGCAGGCACAGGCCAAGGCCGCAGAGTATGAAGCGGAGAGCATCAAGTCGTCGGGGCTACCGCAGTTGAACTGGGTGGTGTCCAAGAATACGGCCAAAGATATCAATGGTGATGAAACCGGTTGGTATACCGGGCTGAATGTGCAGTGGAATGCGTTCAGCGGGGGTTCGCAGACGGCGGCGCAGATGGCGGCGCGTGCTAAAGCCAACGGTGCCCAGCAACAATATGAAGTGGCGTATCGCGATTTGGAATATCAGATCAATAATCTGGTGCAGACGCGTGACTCTTCGTTTATGCGCGCGGATGATTTTGATCGGCTGTCGGCAGAAACGGATCGCGTGAGGCAGATGTTTTACGATCAGTGGTACAACCTGGGTACGCGCACGCTGCTGGATGTGCTGACGGCAGAGAACGACCACTTTAACAATCAACTGTCAGCAATCAATAATCGTTATGACGGTTATATCTCGAATATTAACGTGATCGCCAGTGCGGCGATGTTGTTGAGCTGGATCGAGAAATAGCGTTGAGTTGAAAGCTTGCTAGGGTAGTGGTGGAGACAGTAGTTTGCCAAATCAGGCGCGTGGTTCCGGGGTGAAGTGCCGCCCAGAAGCAGGCGGCACAGAAGGTTATTGCTGCATCCAAGTAACCTTATAATGGTAGTGGCTCGCCGTCAGCAGAAAGTCAGGGCTGACGCTGGGGCTCCAGGAGTCATCACCGCCAACGCCCATGTGGAAACCGTCCAGGTTGAGCCAGGTACCGGCTTCTTCGCGCAATAAATGCTGATGGGTAGTATCCATCAGTTGCTGCTGGCTGTAACGGCTCAGGCCAAAGTGGAAACGGCCCTGCCACTGCCAGCGGCCAAAGGTTAACCGGCGTGTATCACAGCGCAGGCCGTTTTCGCTGGGGAAGATATACGGCGTGTGCAACGCAGGTAACGGCAGCGCCCAGCGCCCTTGTTGCGCTGATAGCTGGCGATCCGGGTAGTTCTCGTGCGGCCCCAGGCCCAGCCATTCAACCGGTGCGGCGGTTTCTGCCAACTGGCAGGTCAACCCGATGCGCGCAGGTGCAGGTACACCCCAGGCGACATCAACATCCACGCTGATATGCAGTTTCCCATCACTATCAAGCAGATAGTTTTTGCGGCTGATAAACAGCGGCTGTTGCTGGCTGCTGTAGCTGTGCACCGTTGAGATCTGCACGCCATGCCCAAAGGCATCGGCGCTAAATGACAGCAGTTGGCTTTCCAACGCGTACATACCGGCTTTTTTCCAGCGCTCTACCCAGGCGTTGGGATCGATACGCGTCGCTTCGCTGACACCAATGTCATTATCCAGCGGTGCGCGAATAAACTGGTCCTGTAACGGGGTCAATAACTGTGGCTCACCATCACGCCACCATTGGATCAGGCAACCGCGGGTAGTGCAAAACTGCCAGCGCTGCTGGCCATGGGTGATTTCAACCATATCCGGATGAGTGACTAACTGCGGCAGTGGGCCAGGGCTGACATTAGGCAGCGCCAGCGCGTGCGGTAAGCGCCACTGATCCCAGGCGCAGCGGTGGCCAGCGTCGGCCCAGGCCGTTGCCTTTGGCTGGCGGACTTCAACATTCAGCCACAGCTCACCCTTGCCTTGCACCTGCGGCATCTCACCCAGCACCAGCCGTTGGGTGCCCTGCGGTGGGATGTCCAGCAACCGATCGCCTTGCGCGATGCACTGCCCATCCAGCTCCAGCCGCCAGAACAGTTGCTCGTTATCGGTAGGGCGGAACTGGTATTCGCTGGTGATATCAAGGGTCAGCGGCGCTTCTGGATGATGCTGAAATTGGAAAAACTGCTGCGCGCGCTGTGCTTCATACAGCGCAGGATGAGGAGAGCGGTCCGGGAACACCAGGCCGTTCATGCAGAACTGACGATCGTTAGGGGTATCGCCGAAATCACCGCCGTAGGCCCAGTAACGCACGCCGTCTTCGCCGGTTTTAGTCAGCGCCTGATCCACCCAGTCCCAGACAAAGCCACCCTGCAAGCGCGGGTGTTTACGGAATGCCTGCCAGTAGCGATCAAAACCGCCGAAGCTGTTGCCCATGGCGTGGGCATATTCACACAGGATCAGCGGACGATGCTCATTCGGCAGGCCGATCCATTTTTTGATCGACCACTTCGGCACCTGCGGGAAGGGCTGGTCTTGATCCACACGAGCGTACATCGGGCAGACAATGTCGGTGGCCGCAGTATCGGCACCGCCACCTTCGTACTGCACCGGGCGTGTTGGGTCGCTGCTCTTGATCCAGCGGTACAGGGCATCATGCGCGTTGCCGTGGCCGGATTCATTGCCTAATGACCAGATGATAATGCAGGGATGGTTGCGATCGCGCTGCACCATACGCGTGACGCGCTCGCTCAGGGCCGGGAACCATACCGGATCGTCCGTCAGGCGGTTCATCGGCTGCATGCCGTGGGTTTCGATATTGGCTTCATCCACCACGTACAGACCGTAACGATCGCACAACCGATACCAAAGCGGATGGTTAGGATAGTGCGAACAGCGTACCGCGTTGAAGTTATGCCGCTTCATCAGCAGGATATCCTGCAACATGGTGGCTTCATCCATCACCTGCCCCTGTTCCGGGTGATGTTCATGGCGGTTGGTGCCGCGTATCAGAATGGGCTTGCCATTGACCTTCAGCAGGCCGTCGCTGATCTCGACTTGGCGGAAACCGACGTCATAGGCTTCCGCCTCAATCAATGAATCGTCGTCCGCCAGCAAGGAAACCACGGCGCGATACAGGTGAGGCTGTTCGGCACTCCACAGTGCGGGCTGTGCAACCGGCAAACGCAGGGTGGTGCGATCGTCATAACAGCCGCGTTCGTCAATAATTTCACTTCCCAATGGCTGCTGGTGTACGGCAGTCAACTGGTCACCCTGCCACAACTGAACTCGTACCGAGCAGCCCGCCGCTGGCGATTGAACCTGCACCAGCGCCTCCAGTTCGGCATGATAAAAACCGGGGGCCAGATGGGTGCGCAACTGAATATCGCTCAAATGGCAGCTTGGCTTATGCAACAGGCTGACATCGCGGAAGATGCCGCTCATGCGCCACATGTCCTGATCTTCCAGATAGCTGCCATCGCTCCAGCGCAGCACCATCACCGCCAGGCGGTTTTCACCGGGCCGTAACGCGTGGCTCAAATCAAACTCGGCGGGCAGGCGGCTGTCTTGTGAATAACCGATCCAGATACCGTTACACCACAAATAGAACGCTGAATTGACGCCGTCGAAAATAACTCGCGTCTGCCCCTGTTGCAGCCAGGCTTCGGCTACCTCAAAGGTGAGCGAGTAACAGCCGGTAGGGTTCTGTTGCGGCACAAATGGCGGTGTGACCGGGATCGGGTAGGTGACGTTGGTGTAGATCGGCACGTCGTAACCGGCCATCTGCCAGTTAGAGGGCACCTGTAGCGTATCGGCATCGTTCAGATCTTGCTGCAACCACTGTTCTGGTACGGCTTCTGGCCGCGTGAAATAGCTGAATTTCCAGGCGCCGTTGAGCAAGGTTCGCTGTGCTGAAGGATGATCGTATCTCGCCTGTTGTTCGTCACGCCAACTGGCAAACGGCGGATGTGCAGGTAAGCGGCTGTAGTGGGTGCTGGCCGGGTTTTCCCAGTCGCGCCGGGCAAGGATCGAGGCTAATGAGGCAGGAGCAGACGGAATATCAACAGGATTCATGAGGATACCTTGGCTGAAAATGTTACGCGTTCATGATGTGGGGTAACATGAAGGGCAAAGATCCGGTTGTAAAGGCGTTCAGGTAGGTAAAGCGAAGAGGATCACAAATGGGGTTCTGCCCGGTAACACAGGAGGAATCGCTGTTTGTGGCCGCAGGCGCAGCCACAAACAATCGAAACAATCAGCGGAACAGATGCTCGGCGTGGAAGCGCAGGTGATCTTCGACAAAGGTAGCAATAGTGAAATAGCTGTGATCGTAGCCCGGCTGGGTGCGCAACGTCAGCGGCCAGTTGAGCTGGCGCGCCAGTTCGGCCAGCTTCGCCGGTTGCAGTTGATCTGCCAGGAACTGATCGCCATCCCCCTGATCCACCAGAATAGGCAGTTTTTCTGCACCGTTTGCCAGCAGGTGGCAACTGTCGTACTGCAACCACTGGCTTTCGTCATCCCCCAGGTAAGCGGCAAAGGCTTTGCGCCCCCACGGAACCTGACAAGGGTTAACAATCGGCGCAAAGGCCGATACGGAACGGAAGCGCCGTGGATTACGCAATGCCATTATCAACGCGCCGTGGCCGCCCATCGAATGGCCGAAGATTGACTGACGATCGCTGATGCTGAAGTGCTGCTGAATCAGCGCGGGCAACTCATCGCTGATGTAATCATACATGCGAAAGTGTCGATCCCAAGGGGCCTGGGTCGCGTTGAGATAAAAACCGGCCCCTTGGCCCAGATCGTAACCTGGGTCATTGGGTACTTCGTCGCCGCGCGGGCTGGTGTCGGGCATCACTAACACCAAACCCAGTTCGGCAGCAATGCGTTGGGCACCCGCCTTCAGCGTAAAGTTTTCATCGTTGCAGGTCAGCCCAGACAGCCAATACAGCACCGGCGGTGGATTATCATCGCGCGGCGGTGGCAGATAGATGCTGAAAGTCATGTTGCAATTCAGGCTCTGCGCCGCGTGGCGGTAACGTTGTTGCCAGCCACCGAACATGCGGTGCTCTTCGAGAAGTTCTAATGACGTGCTCATCTCTCTGCCTCCTGGCTTATTTATCAAAATGGATCACTGAACGGATCGATTTACCTTCATGCATTAAATCGAAGGCGTCGTTGATCTGCTCTAACCCCATGGTGTGGGTGATAAAGTCATTCAGGGCAAATTCGCCGTCCATATAGCGCTGCACAATGCCGGGCAACTGGCTGCGGCCTTTTACGCCACCGAAAGCGGAACCGCGCCAGACGCGGCCAGTCACCAGTTGGAATGGACGGGTTGCGATCTCTTCACCGGCACCGGCGACGCCGATAATTACCGACTCGCCCCAGCCTTTATGGCAGCACTCCAGCGCCGAACGCATCACGTTGACGTTACCGATGCATTCGAAGGAGAAATCAACGCCGCCGTCGGTCAGCTCAACGATCACTTCCTGAATCGGTTTGCTGTAATCTTTTGGATTGATCAGATCGGTAGCGCCCAGCTTACGCGCCAGTTCAAACTTACTGGTGTTGATATCGACACCGATGATGCGGCTTGCACCGGCCATCTGAGCGCCGATAATCGCCGAAAGGCCGATGCCGCCCAGGCCGAAAATTGCTACGGTGTCGCCCGCTTTCACTTTGGCGGTGTTGAGTACCGCACCCATACCGGTGGTGACGCCGCAGCCCAGCAGGCAGACCTCTTCCAGCGGCGCTTCTTTGCTGATTTTGGCCAGCGAAATTTCTGGCACTACGGTGCGTTCCGCGAAGGTGGAAGTGCCCATATAGTGGAAAATCGGCTTGCCGTCTTTGAAGAAGCGAGTGGTGCCGTCTGGCATCAAACCTTTGCCCTGGGTGGCGCGGATCGCCTGGCACAGGTTGGTTTTGCCGGATTTACAGAATTTGCACTCGCCGCATTCCGGGGTGTAGAGCGGGATCACGTGATCGCCGACGGCCACGCTGGTCACGCCTTCACCGATCGCTTCCACGATGCCACCGCCTTCGTGGCCGAGGATCGCCGGGAATACCCCTTCAGGATCCTTGCCAGACAGCGTATAGGCATCGGTGTGGCAAACACCGGTGGCGACGATCCGCACCAGCACTTCGCCTTTCTGCGGTGGCATCAGATCGACTTCTTCGATTGTCAGCGGCTGATTCGGGCCCCAGGCCACGGCCGCGCGGGTTTTGATCATCTTCATCCTACTTCTCCTCAGTATTTTTAGTGGCCATCGTTTCAGCCTGTTCAATTATCAGTTCTTTCAATGCGCGGACGTTGGGCCCGAACGCATCGCGCCGCCACAATAACCAGGTGGCGGTTTCAGCAATTTCTGCCGGTAACGGATGCACTTTCACCCGCTCGAAGCCCGGTAACAGATTAAGCACCGAATGCGGGATCATCGCCAGCCCGGCACCGCTGGCCACGCAGGCCAGCATGGCGTGATAGGACTGGATCTCCATGATCTGGCCTGGCATAGCGCCGCTGTGCTTGAACCAGGACTCCAGCCGCAAGCGGTAAGAGCAGCTAGCGCGGAAGGCGAACAGGGTTGCCCCTTTGGCATCGTGCGCGTTTTCAATCGGGGCATGGTCCAGGCTGGAAATCATCACCATGCGTTCCGGGAAAGCGATGCAGCCGTTCAGTTCAGCGTGCTGCAATGGGCCATCCACCAACGCCGCCGCCAGCGTGCCCGCGCGTACCCGCTCGATGATCTCGCCGGAGGTGCCGGTGGTCAGCGAAAGCGCGGCCTGCGGAAAGCGCTGGTGATAGGCTGCCAGCAAGCCGGGCAGGCGGGTGGCGGCGGTGCTTTCCATCGAACCCAAGGCAAAGTTGCCCGCTGGTTCCCCGGCGTGGGTGATGCTCATCGCTTCTTCGCTCAGCGCCAGAATACGCTGGGCATAACAGAGAAAATTATGGCCCATTGGCGACAGACGCAGGCGTTGTTTTTCACGAATGAACAGATCGGTACCCAGTTCCTGCTCGAGCTGGCGCAAACGCGTGGTCAGGTTCGACGGCACGCGATGCAACTGCTCGGCGGCACGGGCGACGGAGCCGGTTTCGGCCACGCTGCAAAACATGCGCAGTTGGGTCAGATCCATAACCTTCTCTTTTTGTGATGAACTTTGTGAGTATTATTCAGTTTTTGTGAGTTTAATCCTGCTGCATGATAGTCGCAACTTTCTTCTAACAATCAGGACGCGCAGATGGCGTTAAGAATTGCGTTGAGTGGCTTTATAGCCTTAGTTGTGACGATGGGGATTGGACGCTTTGCCTTCACGCCGCAGGTGCCGCTGATGATTGCTGAACAGCAGTTTACCCTGACCGGAGCCGGGCTGGTGGCGGCGTTAAACTATTTAGGCTATCTGTGCGGCGCTTTTGATGCCATGCGCACCAGCCGCCACGTGGAGCGCCGCCTGTGGCTCGGCGTCTGGGGCGTGGTGATCCTCACCCTGTTGTCCGCTGTGGTGGAGGGCGTGTGGTGGCACGGTGCGGTGCGCCTGGTGATTGGCTGGGCCAGCGGTTGGTCGATGGTGCTGGTGGCGGCATGGACCAACGAACGGTTGGCGCACTATGGCCGCCCGGCGTTGAGCGCCGCCGTGTTTGCCGGGCCGGGAGCTGGCATTTTTATCAGCGGCATGCTGGCGGTGGCGATCCACAGCCTAGCGCTGAGCGCCGCGCAGGCTTGGCTGGTGTACGGCGTGCTGGCCTTGGTGCTGGTGGCAGCCATCAGCGTTAATCTGCCACGAACCGGGGATCTGCACCGCCCGGATACCGCACCGGAACCGCTGGTGTTGACTCCGGCATTGAAGCGGCTGGTGTGGAGCTACAGCCTGGCCGGATTTGGTTACATCCTGCCTGCCACCTTTCTTTCGCAGATGGCAGCGGTGCGTTTCCCCGGCAGCCTGTTTGCCCAGTTTGTCTGGCCGATTTTTGGTGGCGCGGCGGTGCTGGGGATTGTCATCGGCATTCTAACCCGCCATAAGTTCACCACGCAGACCCGGCTGGCGATCACTTTGTGGGTACAGGCGTTAGGGGTGTTATGTGCCGAAGTGGTACCGGGTGTGATCGGATTAGTGCTGGGTGCGCTATTTACCGGCGGTGGTTTTCTCAGCGTGGTACAGCTTTCCATCCAACATGGCAGGGAACTGGCTCCTCACCATGCGCGTTACATGGCGGGGTTATTAACCACCGGCTATGCGATTGGCCAACTGGTTGGCCCAATGCTGTCGGCGGTTTCAACCGCGCTGACCCAACGGTTGGAGCCTGCGCTGTATGTGGCGGTGGTGGGGTTGGTGATCGCTGGCTTGCTGGTCATTAATACCCCTGCGCGAAGCAGTGTGCGTAAATCGGTATGAGGCTGAGTGAAATCCATACAAAAAAAAGGGAGTAGCCGCAGCCAGCCTGCCCAGGCGGCATGCGGATATTTCACGCAATCATGAAACACAATCACTGGATAAACGTCTCACTCTCATCTAGAGTGGGTGAAAATCTTGACCGGGCTCACGCTATAGCGCATCTGAACCTGGTAGTTAAAAAAATGAGACACCGCAAATCTGCTAGTTATCGGCATAACAGGCATTGTCGGAGCCGCCTGCTGGAGATAGATACCCATGACATCGTTAAGTAATGAAGCTGCACTGGTTCACGCTGCGCTTGAAGCCCGTGGCCTGGAAACCCCATTGTGCGGGGAAATGCTGGATCGAGAAACGCGTAAAAGCCGCATCAAACAGCACATGACGGAAATCATGAAGTTGCTGAATCTTGATCTGTCCGATGACAGTCTGGCAGAAACGCCGCATCGCATTGCGAAAATGTATGTTGATGAGATTTTCTCCGGCCTGGACTACGCCAACTTCCCGAAAATCACCGTCATTGAGAACAAAATGAAGGTGGATGAAATGGTCACGGTGCGTGATATCACGCTGACCAGCACCTGTGAGCACCATTTTGTGACCATCGATGGCAAAGCGACGGTGGCCTATATTCCGAAAGACGCGGTGATTGGTCTGTCGAAAATCAACCGTATTGTGCAGTTTTTCGCGCAGCGCCCGCAGGTGCAGGAGCGTTTGACCCAGCAGATCCTGGTGGCGCTGCAAACCTTGCTCGGTACGAATAACGTGGCGGTATCGATTGATGCGGTCCATTATTGTGTTAAGGCACGCGGGATCCGCGATGCGACCAGCGCCACGACCACCACTTCTCTGGGGGGGCTGTTCAAGTCCAGCCAGATCACCCGCCAGGAGTTTCTGCGCGCGGTGCGCCATCAGAGTTGATGGATGCGTTGGTAACGAAGAGAACAGGCGCCTGAGGGCGCCTTTTTAACGATCAGAATACAGCGGTATAAAATGAATCATCATGAAACAGCACCGCTGCCGCGTATTGCGACCTTGGACTGTGCACGGGGTATCGCCATTCTCGGCATTCTGCTGATGAATATCAGCGCGTTTGGCCTGCCGAAAGCGGCCTATCTCAATCCGGCTTTTCTTGGGATCCCTTCAGCGCGCGATGCCTGGACCTGGGCGTTGCTGGATCTGTTTGCTCAAGCCAAATTTTTAGCGATGTTTGCCCTGTTGTTTGGGGCGGGTCTACAACTGCTGCTGCACCGCGGCAAAGTGTGGATACGCGCTCGCCTGTCGTGGCTGGTGCTGTTTGGCTTGGGGCATGCGATTTTCCTGTGGGATGGTGACATTCTGCTGGCCTATGGGCTGATTGGCCTAGTGTGCTGGCGCATGATTCGCGACGCCAAAGATACCATTACGCTATTGAAAACCGGTGCAGTGCTGTATTTGATCGGCGTTGCGGTGTTGCTGCTGTTGGGGTTTATGTCGCACGGTGAGCCGGGCAATTTCTGGCAGCCGGGCGTGGCGCAATTGCAGTATGAGAAGTTCTGGAAGCTGCAAGGGGGCGTGGAGGCCTGGCGTAGCCGCCTGGATTTGCTTTCCTCCAGCCTGTTGGCGATTGGCGCACAGTATGGCTGGCAACTGGCCGGTTTGATGCTGTTTGGCGCGGGGTTGATGCGCAGCGGTTGGTTGCGGAACAGGTATACCCCTTCTCACTATCGGCGCTTGGCCGCTTGGATGATACCGCTTTCATTGTTGATCCAACTGCCGGGGGTGGCGCTACAGTGGCATCTGAACTGGGATTATCGCTGGAGCGGTTTCCTGTTGCAGGTGCCGCGTGAATTAGGCTCGTCATTGCAGGCAGTTGGCTATCTGGCCCTGGTTTATGGTTTTTGGCCCACCTTTTCTCGCTCGCGTATCAGCCATTGGTTGGCGCAGGTTGGGCGCATGGCGCTGAGTAATTACCTGTTGCAAACGCTGATCTGCACCACGCTATTTTACCGTTTTGGCCTCTACCAGCAGTTTGATCGCTTGCAGCTCCTGGCGTTTGTCCCGCTGGTTTGGCTGGCTAACCTGTTGTTTTCCAACCTCTGGTTGCGTTACTTCACGCAGGGCCCGATGGAATGGCTGTGGCGTAGGCTGACGGTTTTGGCTGCCGGTGAGCAGGCTCAGCAGAAAGCAAATTGAGATCTGGCGCAGGTAGGTTAAAAAAATGTATGTAAACGTTTTCTTTCCTGTGACGTAATTCACGCTGAGGAGGATCTCAAACGGGGTAGGATAGCGTCATTATCAACTTTCCCGACTCCAGGATGCTCCATGAATTCTGTCCATCCGATCACCATTCGCGACGTCGCGAAGCGTGCAGGTGTTTCTGTGGCGACCGTTTCACGGGTGCTCAATAACAGCGCCCTGACTAGCCCCAAGACGCGTGAGCAGGTGTTGCAGGCGGTTGCGGAATTGGGTTATCGGCCAAATGCTAACGCACAGGCGCTGGCCACGCAGAGCAGTGATACGCTTGGTGTGGTGGTGATGGATGTCTCCGATCCATTTTTTGGTGCCTTAGTGAAAGCGGTAGACACTGTGGCGCAGCAAAACCAGAAATACTTGCTGATTGGTAATAGCTATCATCAGGCGGATAAAGAACGCCATGCGATTGAGGTGTTAATCCGCCAGCGATGTAATGCTCTGATTGTGCACGCAAAAGCGTTGAGCGATGCGGAACTGATCGCCTTTATGGATCAGGTACCGGGTATGGTGCTGATTAACAGGGTGATAACAGGCTACGAGCACCGCTGTGTGGGGCTGGATAATGTGTTTGGAGCCGAGATGGCGCTGCGTCTGCTGCTGTCACAGGGTCATCAGCGCATTGGCTATCTGGGGTCCAATCATCCGATCGAAGACGGCCCGCTGCGACAGCAAGGCTACAGTCAGGCCATGGCCGCCGCAGGTATTTCCCCGCTGGACAGTTGGCGTGCCTATGGTTCACCCGATTTGCAGGGGGGCGAAGCGGCGATGGTGGAACTGCTTGGCCGCAACCTGCACCTGAGCGCGGTTTTTGCCTACAACGATGCGATGGCCGCCGGGGCCATGGCGGTATTGAAAGAAAACGGTATCACGGTGCCGCAGCATTTCTCACTGGTGGGATTCGATGATATTCCCATCGCGCGTTACACCAGCCCAAAGCTGACGACCATCCGCTATCCCATTGTTTCCATGGCTACCTTGGCCACCGAACTGGCGCTGAAAGGTGCTGCCGGGTTGCTGGAGCCACAAACCTCGCATATTTTCATGCCGACGCTGGTGCGCCGCCATTCTGTGGCCCCGTGGCAAAGTGAGGCGGCGGTCACTCTCTAAACATTTAGCGTTGTGTAACCGTTTTCAATTTGTGAGAAAATTCACAGAATATTAACATCGCGCTGTCTATGCTCTATAACCAAAGTACGTGAAGTTGCCGCTAGTACCGTTGCAACTTCTTGTATGACAGGTATGGCTCTAATACCAAGTACGACCCTATATAAACCGGAGACAGACAATGAATAAGAAGGTTTTCACCCTGGCCGCGCTGGCCGCAAGCATGATGTTTGGCGCAGTCGCTCACGCAGAAACTCGTATTGGTGTCACCATTTATAAATACGACGACAACTTTATGTCGGTAGTGCGCAAAGCCATTGAAAAAGATGCCAAGGCGTCTCCGGACGTCACGCTGTTAATGAATGACTCGCAGAATGACCAATCCAAGCAGAACGATCAGATTGACGTGCTGATTGCCAAAGGGGTTAAAGCGCTGGCGATCAACCTGGTGGATCCGGCCGCAGCCCCGGTAGTGATTGATAAAGCGCGTGCTAACGATATCCCGGTAGTGTTCTACAACAAAGAACCGTCCCGTAAAGCGTTGGACAGCTACGACAAAGCCTATTACGTCGGTACCGATTCTAAAGAATCCGGTGTGATCCAGGGCGAACTGATTGCCAAGCACTGGAAAGCCAGCCCGAACTGGGATCTGAACAAAGACGGCCAGATTCAATATGTGCTGTTGAAAGGCGAACCGGGCCACCCAGATGCGGAAGCACGTACCACTTACGTGGTTAAAACGCTGAATGAGAAAGGCTACAAAACTCAGCAGTTGCAGATGGATACCGCGATGTGGGACACCGCCCAGGCCAAAGACAAGATGGATGCCTGGCTGTCTGGCCCGAATGCCAACAAGATCGAAGTGGTGATCGCCAACAACGATGCGATGGCGATGGGCGCTGTTGAAGCTCTGAAAGCGCATAACAAAGCCAGCATTCCGGTATTTGGCGTAGACGCATTGCCAGAAGCGCTGGCGATGGTGAAATCGGGCGCGATGGCCGGTACCGTGCTGAACGATGCTGACAACCAGGCAAAAGCCACCTTCGTGCTGGCGAAAAACCTGGCTGCGGGCAAGCCAGCGGCAGACGGCACCCAATACAAGATTGAAAACAAAGTCGTGCGTATTCCTTACGTGGGTGTAGATAAAGACAATCTGTCTCAGTTTGTTAAATAAGCACATTGCGATGCAATGACCCCGCCGCTTCCCGGCGGGGAATTCATTATTAGAAAATCCAGGTATATTTATGGCCGATAACTCTCGTGAGTGGCTGTTGGAAATGGCCGATATCAGTAAGTCATTTCCCGGCGTTAAGGCATTGGATAATGTTAATCTGCGCGTGCGTCCACACTCCATTCATGCGTTGATGGGGGAAAATGGCGCAGGTAAATCAACATTATTAAAATGTCTGTTTGGCATTTATAAAAAAGATTCCGGCACTATTCTGTTCCAGGGGCAGGAAATAGATTTCAAGAGTTCTAAAGAGGCGCTGGAACACGGCGTATCTATGGTGCATCAGGAGCTAAACCTGGTTCTGCAACGCACCGTGATGGACAACATGTGGCTGGGGCGGTATCCGACCAAAGGCCTGTTTGTCGATCAGGACAAAATGTATAAAGACACCAAGGCCATCTTCGACGAACTGGATATTGATATCGATCCGCGCGCTAAAGTGGGCACGCTGTCGGTATCCCAGATGCAGATGATCGAAATTGCCAAAGCCTTCTCGTATAACGCCAAGATCGTGATTATGGATGAGCCGACCTCTTCATTAACAGAGAAAGAGGTCAATCACCTGTTCACCATTATCCGTAAATTAAAAGATCGTGGCTGCGGCATTGTTTATATCTCCCATAAGATGGAAGAGATTTTCCAGCTGTGTGATGAAATCACCATTCTGCGCGATGGCCAGTGGATTATCACCCAGCCGCTGGAAGGGCTGGACATGGACAAGATCATTTCGATGATGGTTGGCCGTTCGCTGAGCCAGCGGTTCCCCGATCGCCAGAATACGCCGGGAGAGGTGATTCTGGAGGTGAAAAACCTGACCTCGCTGCGTCAACCTTCGATCCGTGATATCTCTTTTGATCTGCACAAGGGCGAGATCCTGGGGATTGCCGGGTTGGTGGGCGCCAAACGTACCGATATCGTGGAAACCCTGTTTGGTATCCGCGAGAAAGTGGCTGGCACCATTAAACTGCACGGCAAAAGCATCAATAATCACAGTGCGAATGAAGCCATTAACCACGGTTTTGCGCTGGTGACGGAAGAGCGCCGCTCAACCGGCATTTATGCCTATCTGGATATTGGTTTTAACTCGCTGATTTCTAATATTCGTAATTACAAAAATAAAGTGGGCCTGCTGGATAATGCGCGGATGAAAAGCGACACCCAATGGGTGATCGACGCCATGCGGGTGAAAACGCCGGGCCATCGCACCAATATCGGGTCGCTTTCTGGTGGTAATCAGCAAAAGGTGATTATCGGCCGTTGGCTGCTGACACAGCCGGAAATTCTGATGCTGGATGAACCGACGCGCGGTATCGACGTGGGTGCCAAGTTTGAAATTTATCAGTTGATAACCGAGTTGGCGAAGAAGGGCAAGGGGATCATTATTATCTCTTCCGAAATGCCGGAGCTTTTGGGAATTACCGACAGAATACTTGTGATGAGTAATGGTCAGGTTGCGGGCATTGTGAATACTAAACAGACCTCGCAAAATGAAATATTGCGATTAGCCTCCTTGCATCTTTAAGGATCGTGATTATGAACGCGCTTAATAAAAAAACCTTGTTCACTTACTTTAAAGAAAGTGGCATTTACGTGGTATTGCTGGTGCTGCTGGCAATTATCATTATTCAGGATCCGACGTTTTTAAGCCTGATGAACCTGAGTAACATCCTGACCCAATCTTCGGTGCGCATCATTATTGCTCTGGGCGTGGCTGGGCTGATCGTGACACAAGGGACCGACCTTTCTGCCGGGCGGCAGGTGGGGCTGGCGGCGGTGGTAGCCGCGACCTTGCTGCAATCGATGGATAACGTCAATAAAGTGTTCCCGCACATGGAAACCTGGTCGATCCCGCTGGTGATCCTGCTGGTGTGTGCGATAGGTGCGGTGATTGGTCTGGTGAACGGCCTGATTATCGCCTACCTCAACGTGACGCCGTTTATTACCACCTTGGGTACCATGATTATCGTCTACGGCATCAACTCGCTGTATTACGATTCCGTGGGGGCTTCACCGGTAGCGGGCTTTGATCCGAAATTCTCCACGTTTGCTCAGGGGTTCCTGCGCTTTGGGGACTTCAAGCTGTCGTACATTACCTTCTACGCCATTATTGCGATTATCTTTGTCTGGATCCTGTGGAATAAAACCCGCTTTGGCAAAAACATCTTCGCCATCGGTGGCAACCCGGAAGCGGCCAAAGTCTCCGGCGTTAACGTCCCGCTGAACCTGATTATGATCTATGCGTTGTCCGGGGTGTTCTATGCCTTCGGTGGGCTGCTGGAGGCTGGCCGTATCGGCAGTGCCACCAACAACCTCGGCTTTATGTATGAGCTGGATGCGATAGCTGCCTGCGTGGTGGGTGGGGTGTCGTTTGCCGGTGGGGTAGGAACGGTGTTGGGGGTGGTGACCGGGGTGATCATCTTCACTGTGATCAACTACGGCTTGACCTATATCGGGGTTAACCCCTACTGGCAGTACATCATCAAGGGCGGCATCATCATCTTTGCGGTTGCGCTGGATTCACTCAAGTACGCCAAGAAGAAATAATCTTTTATTTACCGCGCCCTTCAGCCTGAAGGACGCGGTTCCTCATGTTTTACCCTCGCCGTATATCAACTTACCCCGATTTGACCGCTTTGCTTTCCCTGGTCTGTGACGATCCGCACGTGCTTTGCCGCAACAGCCCAATAGGCCGAAAACGCGGCAAGATACAGCGCAAATGTGTTGTACCGGTCAGTGATTCGACCCGCTTGGCGGCGGAATCCGTTTAATAATCAAAGAGACACCCTCAGCATTTTTCAACCAAGAGAATCGCTATGCACTTTACCCAAGCCATTGCCCGATTGCCTGCCGATACCTGCGGTGCCGGCCAGACCACCGCCCAGTTGGGGGCACCCAATGTGGCTGAAAGCAGCCGCCAGTTCCTGGCGTATGTGAATGCGCTACTGCAACTCGGCCTGAAGGTGACGGTATTGCCTGCCGCTCCGGCATTCCCCGATGCGCACTTTGTTGAAGATACCGCGGTGGTGATGCCCGAACTGGCGGTGATTACCCATCCAGGCGCTCCTAGCCGCCAGGGTGAAGTAGAAACCATTGCACCGGTGCTGGCGGGTTTTCGCCCGCTGGTGCAGATGAGTAGCCGCGGCCACCTTGACGGTGGCGACGTGCTGCTGGTCGATCGTCAGTTTTTTATTGGTCTGACCGCTCGCACCGATGAGGCGGGGATCAGTGAATTTGCCGCTGCGGTGGAACCGCATGGTTACCGGGTTACTGCCATTGAGGTGAGCGCCGGGCTGCACCTGAAATCGATCGTCAACTACGTTGGCCGCAATACGCTGCTGCTGACCGAAGATTACCGGCAGCATCCGGCCTTTGCTGCTTTCAATATTGTGGTGATCCCGGAAGAGGAGTCCTATGCAGGCAACACGCTGTGGATCAACGATACCTTGTTGACACCGCAGGGTTACCCTTACACCTTGGCGCAATTAGAAAAATTGGGTATGCCGATTGTCCCGCTGGATACCAGCGAATTCAAAAAAATGGACGGTGGGTTAACCTGCCTGTCACTGCGTTTCTGAGTTTGAGTCAACGGGGATGAGATCATGAAAAAGTTATTTAAGGTTCTGCTGACCAGTGCGGTGCTGTGCGCGCCGCTTTCTGCCAAGGCATTTGACACCATCAGCTTTGGCGTGGATGGCGGTTATCCGCCGTTCGACGTTCTTTCCCCCAGCGGTGAGATCACCGGTTTTGACATTGATATCGCCAATGCACTGTGTACGCAGTTGAAAGCGAAGTGCGTGTTCGTCAAACAGCCGTTTGAGAGCATGATTGCGGCGCTTAATGCTGGCAAGTTCAATGCGATTATCGCTTCGCTCAATATCACCGAAGATCGCCAGAAAGAGGTCGACTTTACCGACCGCTATTATCGCAGCGCAGCCCAACTGGTGGCGCGTAAGGGCAGCCCGCTACAGCCCGATGTGCAAAGCCTGAAAGGCAAAACGGTGGGCGTGCAGACTGGGTCGGTGCATGAAGCTTACGCAAAAAAACAGTGGGCTGGGAAAGGGGTGAAAATTGTCTCCTATGCCAATCAGGATAATGTTTATCTGGATCTGATGTCCGGGCGTATTGATGCGTCGCTGCAAGACAACATCCAGGCGGGCAACAGCTTTATTGATACCCCACGCGGCAAGAACTTTGCCTTTGCTGGCCCGGTGATCCGCGATCAGACCATCTCTTCGGAAGTGGGTATCGCCGTGGCGAAAGCCAACCCGGCGCTGCGCGATGCGCTCAATGAGGCGATCAAGGCCATCCGCGCCGATGGGACTTACGACGCCATCCAGAAGAAGTATTTCAGCTTTGATATCTACGGCGAATAATCAGGGCTACTGAGTTAACGGAGATTCGGGATGGTAATCGACTATTTGCCGCTGCTGTTGCAAGGCGCCGGGCTGTCGCTGTGCGTGATGCTGTTGGCTCTGGTGCTGGCGCTGATCCTTGGCCTGATCAATGCGGTCGTCAAGCTGTTCGGCCCGCCTTGGTTGCGCTGGCTGTCGACCGGCTATACCACGCTGGTGCGCGGTATTCCTGAACTGGTGATCATGCTGCTGCTGTTTTTTGGCGGCGAGATGCTGGTGAACGGTTTCCTCGGCCTGCTGGGTATTGGCCCGGTACACTTCAATACCTTTCTCTCTGGCGTATTGGCGATTGGCTTTGTGTTCGGCGCTTATTATACCGAGACCTTTCGTGGCGCTTTTCAGACGGTGGATCAGGGCCAACTGGAGGCGGCCGTGGCCTACGGTATGCGCCCAGGGCAGGTGTTCCGCCGCGTGATGCTGCCGCAGATGCTGAGCTTTGCCATTCCCGGCATCAACAATAACTGGCTGGGGTTGATGAAGGCTTCGGCGCTGGTGTCGATCCTGGGGCTGGAGGATATGGTGTGGCTGGCAGAGCAGGCCGGGCGCGCCACGCAGAAACCCTTCCTGTTCTATTTCCTGATCTCGCTGATCTATATGGTGATTACCGCACTTTCCGGCTGGATGTTCAGCCGCCTGGCACGGCGCTATGCGCTGTATTCCTCAACGGCCAGAGATACATACTGATGAATCTGCAAACGATACTGGATACGGTACCCACTTTTCTGTGGAGCGACGGCAATGATGTCACCGGGCTGGCCGTGACCGCCAAGCTGTTCTTGCTCTCGGTGGTGCCCGGCATGATGTTGGCGGTAATAATGGCGGTTGGTCAGGTTTACAGCCCGTGCCCGCTGGCGATGCTGATCCGCAGCGTGAGTTACTTCTTTCGCAGCACGCCACTTTATCTGCAATTGATGCTGATTTATTACGGCCTGTCGCAGTTCGACGTGGTGCAACTGGGCTGGCAGAACGATCAGCCCTTCTGGCTGCTGTTCCGCGATGCCACCTTCTGTGCCACGTTGGCGCTGGTGCTGAATACCAGCGCCTATGTGGCTGAACTGCTGGCCGGGATGATGGTCACTTTCCCGCGCCAAGAGTGGGTGGCCGGTGAAGCCTTTGGCATGAGCCGTGCGCAGATCATCCGCCGGTTGGTACTGCCCGCCACCTTACGGCGTGGTATTCCGGCGTTAAACAATGAGATGGTGTTTTTGCTGCATGCCACTTCTTTGGCCAGCACCGTCACGCTGTTGGATATCACCGGCGTGGCGCGCTCCTTTTATGCCGCGACCTATTCACCCTTTATTCCTTTTTTACTGGCGGCAGCGCTGTACCTGGTATGCACCTTTGCGCTGATTTTCCTGTTTTCCCGTGCGGAGCGGCGCTGGCTGGCGTTTACCCGCCGGAGTTGATTCAGGAGCGTTTGATGGTCTGCAATTCGGTCAGCGTCATGATTTTGTCGACGCGGAATTTTTTGCTGGTTAGCCAGGTGTCGGCCAACTGCCGGTAATGTTCCATACTTTGGCAGCCGATACGCACCAGAAAATCGAAGCTGCCGCTGACCAGCCAGCAGTCCAGCACCTCCGGCGCTTGACGCATTTCCTGCTCAAACGCCGATTGTGACTGGCCGTGATCGGCGAGGGCAATCTGTGCCTGTACTACAAACGCATGCTGCGGTTCCGGCAACTCAATCAGGGTGCTGTAACCACGAATAATGCCGGCGCGTTCGAGGATCCGCACTCTCTCCAGGCAGGGGCGGGGCGTCAGGTTAACCAGCTCGGACAGCTTACGATAGGAAATGCGGCCATCCTGGCGCAGTATTTCAAGGATCTTTTTATCAATTCGGTCAAGCCGCGTTTTCTTTTCCATAGATGGGACGTCCAATGAAAATCAATCACCATAACCTACCTGAACACGCGCTGGGCGGACAGCGCCGATTAACCAGTTTTCATTTCGGCCAGCCTGGCGTGGGCAAGAAAGTTTACCTGCAAGCGAGTTTGCATGCCGATGAACTGCCAGGGATGTTGGTGCTGCACTACCTTAAACGGTTACTGTGCCAAGCGGAACGGCATGGGGAAATCCACAGTGAGATTATCCTGGTTCCGGTTGCCAATTCTCTTGGGCTGGCGCAGGTGCTGCTTAATGGCGGCGTCGGCCGTTTCGATCTGGTCAACGGTGGCAACTTTAACCGTGATTTTCCCGATCTGGCGCAGTGGGTGCGTGACTCATTGCTGCCGCAAAGCTTCACCGATACCAGCGATTATCAGCAAAAGGTGCGCAGTGCCATGATTACGGCGCTTAATGCGATGTCGGCTGGTACCGAGGTGGCCGCACTGCGTCAGCAGTTGCTGTTACTGGCGTGTGATGCCGATTTGGTGCTGGATCTGCACTGTGACGACCGGGCGATGTTGCATATGTATGCCGATCCGGCCTACCACCAGCAGGCCGAGATTCTGGCGCGTTTTATGGATATCGGTGCCGTGTTGCTATCACAGGACAGCGGCGGTGGTTCGTTTGATGAGGCTTGTGGTTTGCCTTGGCACCGACTGGCAGCAAGCCATAGCGAATGGAGCCAGTTTGAGCTGGGCTGTATGGCCGTCACCCTTGAGTTGCGCGGTCAGCAGGATGTCAGCCACGCGTTGGCCAGTAATGATGCCGAGCGTCTTTACCGTTATCTGCAATATTGTGGGGCGATTGCCGGGGAGCCTCCGGTAGTCCCTGAACGAGAAGTACTGATGTTGCCGTTTGCTGCCGGTGAGATCGTGCGTGCCCCTGCCAGCGGTATTCTGCTGCTGTTGCGCCAGCCCGGTGATTGGGTTGAGGCGAATGAGATTGTGGCTGAAATTATCGACCCGCTAACGGATACGGTAAAAGCCGTATGTGCTCAGGCTGGTGGCCTGATTTATGCCTGCCGCAGCGCGCCTTTTGTCACCTTGGGCGCGGAGATCGCCAAGATCGCCGGTAAAACGCCTTACAAAGGGGGCGGAGGGCTTGCCGCCTGAGGTGTTTACTCACCCATCATGTAGATATGGCTAATCAAAGCCCCTCACCCCGGCCCTCTCCCGCAGGGAGAGGGGGAAAACCTGACTAGTGTTTTCTACTTTACTTGGCGAGGGGAAAAAACCGGCCAGTTCCCTCTCCTTCGGGTTAGGGTGGGGGGAGATCGCGGTGGTTAACCTGGTATCTGCGCCCTCAGCAGTTAAGCTTTTTTCTGCCTAACGACCAGTTACAGCAGGTCTGTTGATGGCACCAATGGCACCCGCGTTGACATGGCATTCAAGGCGATCAGGTGCAGTATTTCACTCACCGTAGTGCTGCAATCCGGCAAGACGGAAACGGCATATTTTTCTGCTGACTTGGAAATGGCGGTGTGGGTGACGCAGTTCTGCGTCATCATGCCGCAAATCCACAGATCTGTTACCGCCAACTGCTGCAGTTCTGCTTCCAGCGTAGTGTGGAAGAAGCTATCGGCGAACGCCTTTTTGACCACAATGGCATTAGGGGCTACGGCAAGAATATCGGGATGAATTTCAGCCCCTTCGGTACCTTCATTGAAAAATGGCGCAATGCCTTTGCTGCTGTCGGCAATGTGTGCTGCACCAGGATCACCGGAATATTGGCCTGATTCGCCTTACCGATTGCCGTTTTGATATTTTCCAGCACGTTTTCTGTATTCCACTGTGGGAATTTTCCCTGTGGAAAATAGTCATTCTGCACATCAATTACGATCAATACCGGGTGATTATGTTTAGCCATGATGGTTGCTCTCTTCCAGATTACGTGGGGTTGCTTGAGATCTATTCTCTGCCTGATAGCCTAAGAGAGTGAGTGGCCTGAGTGACAAACTACGTTAATATTGGGCCAAATTAAGTCATCAGGAGCGCATTATGTCTGCCATTAATGTTGCGGTTGTAGCCTTTGAGCATATCAGCCCGTTTCATCTGGCGGTGCCTGGGGTGGTGTTTGCTGATGCGCATGAGGAGTATTCCCCTTTTAGTGTCAAAGTATGCGCTATTCAGCCGGGGTGTATCGCCACATCTGGCGGCTACCAAATAGTTGTGGAGTGGGGCCTGGAGGTGTTGGCTGAGGCCGACATCGTGATCATCCCCAGTTGGCATGACCTGCATGGGGAACTGCCAAACGCATTGCTTGAGGCGTTACTGCTGGCGCACCAGCGCGGAGCGAAAATCGTCGGGTTGTGTCTGGGGGCCTACGTGCTGGCAGAGGCGGGATTGCTCGATGGCCAGCAAGCCACCACACACTGGGCTTACGCCGGGGATTTTGCCCAGCGTTATCCGCAGGTGATGCTGAATGCTGATGTGCTGTATGTCGAGCAGGGCAATTTGTTGACCTCTGCTGGCACCGCAGCAGGGATTGATGCCTGTCTCTATCTGCTGCGTCAGCAGTTAGGCATCAAACTGGCGAATAATATTGCCCGTCGCTTGGTGGTTGCGCCGCATCGCGGAGGGGGGCAGGCGCAATTTATCACCCATCCGATACCTGCAACGGCTGCGGACTCTCGCTTATCTGAGCTATTAACCTGGCTAAGATTACACTTGCAGCAGGAGCATACTTTGGATTCGCTGGCAGAGCGTGCCCTAATGAGTCGCCGGACTTTTACTCGCCATTTCAGGCAATTAACTCAGATGACGGTCAATCAGTGGTTGCAGACAGAGCGTTTGGCGTTGGCGCAAGCCTTACTGGAGTCTACCGATCACAGCATAGAAACAATCGCTGCTCTCAGTGGCTTTGGTTCTGTAATGTCGCTGCGGCACCACTTTCGCCGCAATTTTGACGTTTCACCGTTGGTGTGGCGACAGAGTTTTACCGGTAAATAAAAGCGGGCACATCAGCTCTTTTTAGCCGCTGCTTTGCGCTTTTCTGCCGCCAGCTTATGTTCCAGCTCCACCAGTTGCTCTGGCGATACCGCCGGGTAGCCCTGTGCGTCTTCCGGCACGTTGTGCATAGAAGATATGGGCAGTAACGGGCCGAGGAAACGCGGCTCGCGCTTGAGAATATACAGGTCGGTTAACGCTCCCAAGCGGGCAAAGATCTCACGGGCGCGCACCGTCATCATGTCTTTCGGCGACGGCACCGCATAGCACTGCGCCTGAATACCCATATGCAGCGCGATAAACAGCGCGCGTTCGCAGTGGAAGCGCTGGGTGATGATGATGAAGTCGTTGGTGTCGAACACCTTACGCGTGCGTACGATGGAGTCGAGGGTGCGGAAACCGGCGTAGTCGAGCACGATATCACTTGGCGCAACGCCAGCGGCGATCAGATCGCGGCGCATGGTCATGGGTTCATTGTAACTTTGCTGGGCGTTATCACCGCTCAACAGCAGGTATTTCACCTTGCCGCTGTTATAGGCGTTAAGCGCTCCCTGAATGCGGTAGCGGTAATACTGATTGATCACGCCGGTACGGTAATATTTGGCGGTCCCCAGCACCACACCCACCTGACGGTGCGGCAACCCTTGCAACTCGTCATAAACGTAGGGTGCGGTTTTCCAACTTATCCAGCGATCGAGCGCGATAGCCGTCACCATCAACAGCGAAATGATGATTAACAGGCTAATTATCAGGCGTTTCCACATAGTGTTGCCTTACGCGCTTAATGATAAAAACAGAATTCAAGGCTACTTTACCTGTCTGGTTGAAGCAAGCGCCGCGCCGCGTGTAGCAGGTATTACGCTGTATTTTTAAGCGTTTAGGGCAGTTCAGGGAGTGAGAGGGCAAATTGGGGGCAAGATGTGCCCCCCGGACTGTAAATTTTAGAACGATGTGCGCTTATAGCTGCGGTATTGCGGGCGCCAGAAGTTGTGCTCAATGGCTTTTGACAGCGCATCTTCTGAGGTGACGACCGCCATTCCCTGCAACTGTGCGGCTTTACCCACTTCCATGGCGATGCATTTGGAAACGCCCTGAATATCATCAATATTTGGCAGCAGCGCACCGTGGCCATCGGTAGCCAGCGGCGAACAGTCAGCCAGCGCACGGCTGGCGGCCATCAGCATTGCATCGGTTACGCGTTTTGCCCCGGCAGCCAGAACGCCCAGACCAATCCCTGGGAAGATATAGGAGTTGTTGCATTGGGCGATCGGGAACACCTGATCTTTATAGGTGACCGGCGGGAACGGGCTGCCGGTGGCTACCAGAGCGGCACCTTCGGTCCAATTGATGATGTCTTCCGGCCGCGCTTCCACGCGGGAAGTCGGGTTGGACAGCGGCATAACGATCGGGCGCGGGCAATGCTTGTGCATTTCGCGGATCAGTTCTTCGGTGAACAGCCCTGGCTGGCCGGAAACGCCAATCAGAATGGTCGGTTTGGCGTTGCGTACCACTTCCAGCAAGGAGATGGCGTCGCTTTCCACCTGCCATTGCGCCAGGTTTTCGCTTTTCTGTACCAGTTTGCTCTGGAAGTCGAGCAGGTTCGGCAGTTTGTCGGTCAGCAGGCCGAAACGATCGACCATAAATACCTGCGCACGGGCTTCTTCTTCGCTCAGGCCCTCGGACTTCATCTGGGCGATGATTTGCTCAGCGATACCGCAACCGGCAGAACCGGCACCGAGGAAGGTCACGGTTTGATCGCGCAGTTGGCAGCCAGCGGCGCGGCTGGCGGCAATCAGGCTGCCGAGTGTGACCGCAGCCGTACCCTGAATATCGTCGTTAAAGCAGCAGATTTCATCACGATAGCGGTTGAGCAGCGGTGTGGCGTTGTTCTGCGCGAAATCTTCAAACTGCAACAGCACGTTTGGCCAGCGGCGTTTCACCGCCTGAATGAACTCTTCGACAAAAGCATGGTATTCGTCGCCGGAAATGCGCGGATGACGCCAGCCCATGTACAGTGGATCGTTCAGGCGCTGCGGGTTATTGGTGCCAACATCTAGCACCACCGGCAAGGTGTACGCCGGGCTGATGCCGCCACAGGCGGTGTACAGCGAGAGTTTACCGATCGGGATGCCCATGCCGCCGATCCCTTGGTCGCCGAGGCCTAGGATGCGTTCGCCGTCGGTCACCACAATCACCTTCACGTTCTGCTTGGTGGCGTTTTGCAGCATATCGTCAATGTGTTCGCGGTTCGGGTAGGAGATAAACAACCCACGCGCACGGCGGTAGATATCCGAGAAGTGCTCGCAGGCTTCGCCAACCGTTGGGGTGTAGATGATTGGCATCATCTCGCTCAGATGCTCATCCAGCAGGCGATAGAACAGGGTTTCGTTGGTGTCCTGAATATTGCGCAGGTAAATGTGTTTATCGTTGTCGTTCTTGAAGTCTTGGTATTGGCGGTAGGCGCGTTCAACCTGTTCTTCGATGGTTTCCACCGCTTCTGGCAGCAAACCATGCAGGTTGAAGTGGTTGCGCTCCTCTTCGCTAAAGGCGCTGCCTTTGTTCAGTAACGGGAATTCCAGCAGAATGGGGCCAGCATAGGGGATGTAGAGAGGGCGTTTGCTTTCGTATTCAAGTTCCATCAGTTTTACTCTTAAACGTATCAGATAGCTTCAATAGCCGCAGATCCTAAAAGATCGGCAGAATATGTACAGCAATTGTTATGGGTTTATGAAGCAAATTGACGTAATTATCGGCAGTTAAACGATTTTTAATAAAAATGTTTGAATGCGAGTAACGGGCGGAACCGCTTGGCGCCGCCGCGGGGATCAGAAAGTGACTCGACTGACCTCTTGGCAGCCCAGCGCTGCCAGTGTGGCTTGGGTGGCGTCCCACTGGGTCAAAATGGCACCCTGTGCTTCAGCCAACACCGCGCGGCGGATGTGCAGGCAGTCGCCACCGGAGAGATTCATCAGCACCAGCGCGGCCTGTAACGGTGGCAGGCTGGGGTTGAATGCGGCATTTTCTGCATAGCGGCCCGCATACACCGTGCCATCTTCGGCTTCCAGCGCTACGCCGCTGTGTGCGTTGCTATAAGGCGCATGGCTGTGGTTGGCCGCCGCCAGTGCGCTTTTTGCCAGCTCATCGTCCAGCGTCAGTTGGAAACCGTGGTCGATCGGGCTCATCAGCCGTTCGCTGATTTCAAGATCTTGCGGGCCGAAGGCGTATGGCAGGTAATCACCCAGAGTGGCCGCTGCGCGCCCTGGTTGCAGAATCTGCAAATGTGTTCCGCTATTGAGCTCGTTCATAAACTGTCGGCAATGGCCGCAAGGGGTGTAATTGACGGTAATGGAAACCAACCCGGTTTCGCCCCGTAGCCAGGCGTGAGCGATCACCGATTGCTCAGCGTGCACGGTTTGTTGCAGCGGCGTACCGCTGAATTCCATATTGGCGCCAAAATACAGGTTGCCACTGACGCCGCGAGCCACCGCCCCGACGTGGAAGTGCGAAATAGGGGTTAACGAATAGGTTGCCGCTAATGGCAGCAGGGCAAATGCCAGCGCATCATCATCCAGCTCGCAGTGTTGCTTGATCGCTGCCACCTGATCGGCTTGAAACATGGCTGGGAAATCGGGCGCATCGAAATAAGGCAGCAGGGCAGATTGCAATGCCGCAGGCAGTTCGCGGTAAACAGTGTGAAAACGCGGGTGCATAGAAAGTCTCTCTACAGGTTAACGGGATATGCGTTTATTATGTGAGGTTGCAGTTCTGTTGGCTGCGGGCGCTTACCCCAGTCATTGACACATTCTAGGTAACCTTCTCACAACAGAGTGTGATTAGAGTCTTTTTTTTAATGAAATAAATGTAATTAAAACGGAGTTTACGAGACGTCTCGCAAGTTTTGCGTGATTACCCAAACAAATGCAGCAGTACTGGGAACAGGAATGGGGCAATCAGTGAAGTAATAATCCCGCAAATTACCAGCGCCAATGAGCTGAATGCGCCTTCTTGATAATCAATCTCTGCGCTGCGTGCGGTTCCTAGCGCGTGTGATGCGGTGCCCATCGCCAAACCGCGGGACGATTTGGTGGTGATTTTCAGCAGATTGAGCAGTGAATGGCCGAAAACCGCCCCCAGAATACCCACCAGAATCACACAGATTGCACTAATGGCGGGGATGCCGCCAAGTGACTCAGCGACCGCCATGGCGATCGGCGTTGTCACTGATTTAGGCATGATAGACGCAGCAATGTCCGGCTTTGCTCCCATCAACAAGGCAATAGCACCACCGCTGATCATTGCGGTCACACTGCCGATAAAGCACACGATAATGATGGATTTCCAGCGGGCGCGGATCTGGTGGAGCTGCTCGTAAAGCGGAAAGGCGAGTGCGACAACTGCCGGTTGCAGCAGATCGTTAAGGATTTTACTGCCCTGAAAATAGTGCTCGTAAGGCATCTTGGTCAGCAACAGCAGGGGGATGATCACCGCCATGGAAACCAGCAGCGGGTTCAGCAGCGGCATCTTGAGCCATTGCGACAGCTTGCGTGCACCGAAGAACACTATCAGCGTCAGCGGCAAAGACCACCAGATATCATGGCTCATTTATCTTCCCCCGCGCTCTGGTTCTTGCTGAGAAGAGTGCGTTCGCGATGGAAATAGTGCGAGGTATAGCCGACCACCACAAACACCAGCAGGGTGCTGAGCAGGCAGGACACCACCAGCGGGCCGAGATCGTCGATAATCTGGTCATAATACTGCATCACGCCGACGCCGATCGGCACAAACAGCAGTACCATGTAGCGGATAAGCAACTGGCAACCGGGTTTGACCCATTTGGCGGGCAGGATTTGTGAGGAGAGCAGGGCAAACAGGATTAGCATACCGATGATGCTGCCGGGAATGGCGATAGGCAACAGCGACGCAATGGCGTTGCCGGCAAACAGACTGAGATAAATCAGCACAATGGCCCTGATATATTTCCAGCACAGCATGAATACGTTGCCCATAACCCCTTCCCGTTTAGCTTGACGTATTCATCATACAATTAAACTGTGAGCTACGCCACAGAACGCATCATGAATGACCTTTACGGATAGTATGCCACTTCGGCAGGATCCCGATCTGTTTAAGTGTAGACACTGCGTTATTCCACACTGCTGAGGGTGGAAAGCGGTTGCTGACGTTCTGCCAAGCGGTGTCCCAGAAAAAAGAACAGCAGGCTGAACAGTGCCGCAGCAATCAACACCAGGAACATCACCGGCGGCGGCGCGTAACTCAGCAGAAAGCCGCACATGACCGGATTGATCGCGCCGCCCAGATTGCTGAGGCTTTGCACCCCGTAATAGCTGCCTTTCAGGTGTGCTGGGGCGATAAAGTCGATAAACATATATTCGACCGGGATCACGATGATCTCCCCAAGGGTGAAAACGGCCATCGCCGCAGCCCATAGCCATATTGATTGCCCTGCCAGCATAAAGCCGATCAGCCCTAGGACAAAGAACAGGGTGCCCAGCGCCAGCCAGCGCAGCATGTTGTCTTGGCGCATACCTCGGCTGAACAGATATTGCAGTGCAATCACGATACAGGCGTTGACAATCATCACTACGCCGATGACTTTGTAGGCAAATTCGGCGTTGGATACGGTGATCAGATATTGCGACAAATAGCCGGTGAACTGGCCGAACACTACCGCACCCAGCGCGCTGCCGATGGTGAAATAGATCAGCCGTCGATCGTGGCGCAGAATACCCACCGTCTGGCGAAAGTTGGGCACGGCAAGCGCTGTGGCATGGGTTGCCGTAATCGGGGAAGGAGGCTGGTGGCGTAAGCGGAAACTCAGCACCGTCACCGTCAGTAGCGCCAGCACTCCGGAGAGGTAGAACGGCAGCAGCGGACTGTAACCGGCAACCATAACCCCCAGTGATGAACCGACCGCCCAACCGACGTTAACCAGCGTGTAATTCATCGAGAAGGCCTTGATGCGTTTAGCCACTGGCAGCCAGTGGGCAAAGCAGGCTTTGATGGCGATGCCAAGCACCGCATAGGCCGTATGCAGGATGGCCAATACGGCGATGACTCCCCCCGGGCGTGGGATCCAGGGAATAGCAAAGAAGCTCAGGGAAAACAAAAGGATGGCAAGTAGGATCAGGACGTTTTTATTAAACCGATCGACCAGATAGCCGCCATAAAAACTGCTGACGATACCTATTGCCAGGCTGATGCCGAGGATAACACCGACGCTTTTCGGTAGCAGGTGGAAGTGTTCGGTAAGATAGATGGTGATAAAGGGTAGCGTAACGCCGCGACCAATAGTCAATACCAACGAACTTGCCAGCAACGTGTTGATCAGCGGAGGGAATCCCTTCATAACCTACCCTGTTAATGCATACAGCTTTTTAGCCAATGTGGATACATTAACTGATTTTGCGGCACTGGAAAGGGGGGAACTAAAAAATTGTTTAAAAAAAAAGAGGCTACGGCTGTAGCCCGTCATAAACCTCCCAACGAGTAATAAGGGGCTGACGACTTTTTGGAATCAGGAACGCAATGTGCGTTTGAACGGATGGCTAAGCCGAAATGGTGGCGATAGGCTGTGTTGCGGAGGTGTTGATGAACAAAGTAACCGCCTTGAGCACGGCCCGTCGTTTAAGATCCTGCATGACAGAGGCAGAAAAAGCGTTGTGGCTGCAACTGCGCGATCGCCGTTTCACAGGGTTTAAATTTCGCCGGCAATTCCCTGTCGGGCCCTATTTTGCAGATTTTCTATGCTGGCAAGCCAAGTTGATTATTGAATTGGATGGCGGCCAGCATGCGGAGCAGGTTGTTTACGATCGGCAGCGGACCCGTTTTCTTGAGCAACAGGGATTTACGGTGATTCGCTTTTGGAACAATGAAATTTTTCAAAACTGGGAGGGGGCCGCGCAGATTATTTTACAGCATTTGCAGAGCTGCCCCTCACCCCAACCCTCTCCCCGAGGGAGAGGGGGCAAAGGACGTTAGATGAGATAAAATTGCTGAGATATGCTCTGAACAGTCCCCTCTCCCTGGGGGAGAGGGCTAGGGTGAGGGGACATTTAGATAACTTATTTAACCTGCATACCCGGCTGCGCACCGCTATCCGGGCTCAGCAGGAAGATCTCTTTCCCGCCAGGGCCAGCGGCCATCACCATACCTTCGGAGATACCGAAACGCATTTTGCGTGGGGCCAGATTGGCCACCATAATGGTCAAGCGCCCTTCCAGCAGTTTCGGGTCTGGGTAAGCTGAACGGATGCCAGAGAAGATCTGCCGGGATTCGCCGCCCAGATCCAACTGCAACTTCAACAGCTTGTCGGAACCTTCCACAAACTCGGCGCTCTTGATCAGCGCTATCCGCATGTCTACCTTAGAGAAATCGTCAAAGGTGATGGTTTCCTGAATCGGATCGTCCGCCAGCGGGCCGGTCACCACTTTTGCGGCGGCCATGTCTTCTTTCGAGGCGTTAACCATTTCATTCACTTTGTCGAGATCGATACGGTTGAACAGCGCTTTGAAGGTGTTCACCTGATGGCCCAGCAGCGGCTGCGCGATAGTATCCCAGCTCAGTTCACAGTTAAGGAAAGCTTCGGTGCGTTCGGTCAACGCAGGCAATACCGGTTTCAGGTAGGTCATCAGGATGCGGAACAGGTTGATGCCCATTGAGCAGATCGCTTGCAGATCGGCGTCACGGCCTTCTTGTTTCGCTACCACCCACGGAGCCTGTTCATCCACATAACGGTTAGCCAAGTCGGCCAATGCCATGATTTCGCGGATCGCACGGCTGGTTTCGCGGCTGGCATAGGCTTCTTCAATGCTGCTTGCGGCGTCAACGAAGGTCTGGAACAGGGCTGGATCGGCCAGTTGATCGGCCAGTTGCCCACCAAAGCGTTTGTTGATAAAACCGGCGTTACGCGAAGCCAGGTTGACCACTTTGTTGACGATATCGGCATTCACACGCTGTACGAAATCTTCCAGATTCAGGTCGATATCGTCGATACGTGAAGAGAGCTTAGCGGCATAGTAGTAACGCAGGCAGTCGGCATCCAAGTGTTGCAGGTAGGTTCCAGCCTTAATGAACGTACCGCGCGATTTGGACATTTTTGCGCCGTTGACCGTCACATAACCGTGTACAAACAGATTGGTTGGCTTGCGGAAGTTGCTGCCTTCCAGCATCGCTGGCCAGAACAGGCTGTGGAAATAGACGATGTCTTTGCCGATAAAATGATACAGCTCGGTGGTGGAGTCTTTACGCCAGAATTCGTCGAAGTCCACATCGCCACGTTTGTCACACAGGTTTTTGAACGAGCCCATATAACCGATCGGCGCATCCAGCCAAACGTAGAAATATTTACCGGCAGCATCCGGAATTTCAAAGCCAAAATACGGCGCATCGCGGGAGATATCCCACTGTTGCAGGCCGGATTCGAACCATTCCTGCATCTTGTTCGCAACCTGCTCCTGCAACGCGCCGGAACGGGTCCAGGCTTGCAGCATGTCGCTGAACGCAGGCAGATCAAAGAAGAAATGTTCGGAGTCGCGCATCACCGGCGTCGCGCCAGAGACGACGGATTTCGGTTCGATAAGCTCGGTTGGGCTATAGGTGGCGCCGCACACTTCGCAGTTATCGCCATACTGGTCCGGGGCTTTACACTTCGGGCAGGTGCCTTTCACAAAACGATCCGGCAGGAACATGCCTTTCTCAGGATCGTAAAGCTGAGAAATAGTGCGTTTCTTGATAAAGCCGTTCTCTTTCAGACGGCTGTAGATCAGGCTCGCCAGTTCACGGTTTTCTTCGCTATGGGTTGAATGATAGTTGTCATAGCTGATGCCAAAACCGGCGAAATCCTGTTGGTGCTCGTGGCTCATTTCCGCGATCATTTCTTCTGGCTGAATGCCCATCTGCTGCGCTTTCAGCATGATCGGCGTGCCGTGTGCGTCGTCCGCACAGATGAAATGAACCTCGTGGCCGCGCATTCGTTGGTAACGAACCCAGATATCTGCCTGGATGTGCTCGAGCATGTGGCCGAGATGGATGGAACCATTTGCGTACGGTAGCGCGCACGTCACCAATAATTTTTTCGCGACTTGAGCCATAGTGAGAACTTGCTTTCTGTAATGAATAAAAAGGGGCTTTGATGTTAACCGATCGCGCTCTTTGCTGCCAGAGCGGTTTCTTTCGGGTTATACGCGCGAGTTACCTCACAGTTCTGATATGCTTGTGAGGATGCTATTCATTTAAAAAATCAAGGAGCCGGGATGAGCGCAAAATCCCCTGAGCAGACCAACCCTGAAGTTCTGCGTGCCCTGGTGACCGGTGTATTGGCCGCCTTTGAACACCCAACGTTAAAAAATAATCTGACTGCCCTGAAAGCGATCCACCACTGCGCCATGCTGGACAAGGTTCTGCATATAGAGCTGATCATGCCATTTGCCTGGCGCAGCGGTTTTGAAACGCTGAAAGCAACGGTCGGTGATGAATTGCTGCGCGTAACGGGCGCACAAGCCATCGATTGGAAGCTGAAACAGGATATCGTCACCCTGAAGCGTGCCAACGATCAGGCTGGTGTGAAGGGCGTGCGTAATATTATTGCCGTCAGCTCCGGCAAGGGCGGAGTGGGGAAATCCAGCACCGCCGTTAACCTGGCGCTGGCGCTGGTGGCCGAAGGAGCCAAGGTGGGGATCCTCGATGCGGATATTTATGGCCCGTCGATCCCGAATATGCTGGGTACCGAACATGAGCGGCCAACGTCGCCAGATGGCCAACATATGGCACCGATCATGGCGCACGGCCTGGCTACTAACTCGATCGGTTATCTGGTGACTGACGACAACGCCATGGTATGGCGTGGCCCGATGGCCAGCAAAGCGCTGCTGCAACTGCTGCAGGACACGATTTGGCCGGATCTGGATTATCTGGTGCTGGATATGCCACCGGGCACCGGTGATATTCAGCTGACGCTGTCGCAGAATATCCCGGTTACCGGCGCATTGGTGGTGACCACGCCGCAGGATATCGCCTTACTGGATGCGGCGAAGGGTATTGTGATGTTTGAGAAAGTGCATGTGCCGGTGCTGGGCATCGTCGAGAACATGAGCATGCATATCTGTAGCAACTGCGGTCATCATGAACCTATTTTCGGCACCGGTGGTGCAGAGAAGCTGGTGAAGAAATACAACAGCCGCCTGTTAGGGCAGATGCCGTTGCATATCTCACTGCGTGAAGATTTGGATCGCGGCCAGCCAACGGTCATCAGCCGCCCTGACAGCGAGTTTGCCGAGATGTATCGCCAACTGGCAGGGCGCGTGGCGGCGCAGATGTACTGGCAAGGGGAAGCGATCCCGACCGAGATTTTCTTCCGCGCGGTATAAGACTGCATTAACTATGACAACCCGGCATCGTGCCGGGTTTTTTAATTATGCTTTGTGACCGTAGGTGAGGTGGTTTTGTTGTGCAGATCGGCGCGCACAAAAGGTTTGTGTACGGGAGCAATGGTCACGGCAATCCGCTCCAGTAACCCTTGGGTTGGGGCGGCGGTGCCGGTGTTGATCAGGAGTAGTGGCAGAACCAGCGTAGCGGCGATC